>CAZTKR010000001.1:0-85631 GCA_964614115.1 uncultured bacterium
GTACTTTTTCTGCTCGGTGAACGACTCGGTTGTGGAATACTGTACATTGGCTGTTAAACCGTTCTTAAAGTTCATGGTCAGGCCGATCAGAGGACGAAAGTCTTTTGTGATTGTTTGCTGTGTGATGTTATCCGGCGAATCGTTCCATGTTTCCGTGGTTCTTCCTGAAAAATTATGGTTGAACGACACCGTACGGGCAATCTTTGTGAGGAGGGGTAGTTTTTCCAAACCCCTCCATTGAATGGTCCAATTGGGAAAGGGAATGCCTTTATCCTTCAACATCAGCGTGGACTTGGAAACATTACCATCGGTCTGGGTTGACTGGTTTTTTGAGCGCGAGACTTCGTAATCCAGTTTGGCCGTCAGCTGGGAGGTGATCTTGAACCCGGAACGGACGGAAAAACGGTTATCTTCCTTGGTAGAGCTCCTCTGGGTGACATTCTCGGAGTACTCCACCCCCGGATCCAGGGTGAATCCCATTTGATAGGCGAAGGAAGGATCGCCCAGGATGCCGTGGTTGGCGGCCGATTGTGTCTTGGTGATGCTGATGGCGATGGGATCGATCTTTTCGATGCCCTTGCCTATCCAGGACAAGAGTGTAAGAAGGGGAAAGGGCTTGCCCTCTTTATCTTCTTCGTCTTCCTCTTTCTCGTCTGTTTTCTGGTCGGGCCTGCGCCGCGTCACGGGCCTCCTGGGACGAGTAGATCGGCGCTCCGACGGTTTCTTGTGAAAGGCACTTACGAATTTTTGGGGATCGAAATTTCCGCTGATGGTAAAGTTGGTGCTGACATTGGCACTCTTACCGGTTCCTCGTTCCCGCATCTGGGGGTTATCACTCCAGCGGTAATTGGTGCTGTACTTGACAGTATGGCTGAGCCATGAAAAGAAACTGGGACTGAAACTGGTACTGATCTGCTGTGTTTTGGAAAGTGGCATGCCCGGGTTGAAAGAGGTAAGCACATCCTGCCATTTGGCAAAACGCATATCCGACGACTGCGACTTGGTCAGATCGAAGGAAAGGGCCTGGAAAGGCCTTAAAGAGGTGGTGATGTTCCGCGTGAATTGTTTGGTGATAACATGGCTCACCACACCGCTCCGGGTTTCAGAGTCGTTCAGATTTGTATTGCCGTTCATCGTCAGACTGAATCTGGAGGGCAGGTAGTAGAACTTGGTTTGGGCGAGTTTACTCAAAATACCCTTCTCCCCAAGCCATTTGAAGGGCTGCCAGTAGTACTGATTCCCGAAATTGAGGCTGTAGCCGAAAGACCCTTTATAAACCGAGCTGTTCTTATACTTAATCTGTGAGCTGCTGTTGTCGTTCCGATTGTAGTTAAAACTCCCGGTAATTGGATCGAGGAGATAACGGGTCCAGAAATTTCTGGATTTGGTGCGTTTAGAGAACGAGATGTTAAATCCTGTACTCTTACTCCTTGTCTGTATCGTTTCCAGCAGCGAGTCGGGAACCGTGTTCTTGGTCACCAGGATGTCGCTTCCCGGCAGGTATTTGGGCGTCTGTGTGCTTTTATTATATTTGGCGGTAATCGGAATGGAGACTCCCCATGACGTGGGTAGGAGCTTCTCCAATTTAATACTCGCATTGATATTGCCGCCAAGACTATTCGCTCCTCTGCCGAATCGTTCGTTTACCGTATGAAAGTCCGCGTCTTTTTTATTGAATTCGCCGTTGAGGCTGATGAAATCGGCCAGTTGGATATTGGCCCTGGCCCGCATGGCCATGCCCTTATCCTTGCGCACACCGGAAACGCGCAGTTCGTTGATCCAGACCTCGCCCGTGAACGGAAAATCCCCTTCGTTTCTCACGCCGATGAGCAACCACCGCACGTTGGTCAAGGAGGGCTTGCCCACCACGCTGATGGTATGGCCGTTGGGCTGAACTTCAGAGATTTCGTCGAGACCCAATGTCTCCATCTCGATTTTCAGCCGGCTTAGATCTTCGAACGAAACCTCGATGTTGTTCCGGGAATCCCAGCCGGGGAATACAGGCATGCGCAGCTCGTAGTAGTGCATGTTCTGGGTGTCCGATCCCCAATGAAGGAAGAACTGGATGGAACTGTCGGCAGGGAAGTCCTCTATAGCATCGCCGCCGTGGACGTACATTTTCAGCGTTTTGTAATTAATCAAATTCTCGCCTTGATAGAATTGTTTTTCGGCGATGGCCGTAGACCCGATGTCCAGATTATTCAGTGTCACCCTTAGGGCTTGTTCTTTGGAACGGATCTTTTGAATGGGATCGATGACGCCCTCGACCCCCGGGGGCGATGTGTATTCATCGGGATTGTCGTGGGTATTGATTACGGCGATGGTCATCGTCGTGTCGTCGGTCTGCTGGTATACCGAGTCGCCGGCTGCGGCCACACCGCGGAGCTTCCATTCATTCCCAGTGAGGTTGATCTCGGCGATAGAGATGGACGCGTGATTACGGACACTGTCTACCCAGATGCGGGCAAATTCCACGCGGGACCAGTCGGGGTTGCCGACAGTGCGGGAAGGTGTGTTCAGGGGGAGCCGGTAGAGGCGCCAGCCCTTTTCATTCTCTTTTCCGCCGGCGATGAGGGCGGTATCGGCGCTGGTCGTATCCAGGGAGAAGCTGAACTCGAAGTAATCGTTGTTCAGGTCCACATCGCCGTTCTGGTTGATGTCTTCGGTGTTGGGGTAGATGGCCACACCGTCGTTTTTATTGTTTTCGGTTCCGTTGATCGTGCCGTTATTGCTGTAGTATTCACCGCCCTCGGTGTATGTCCACTCGTCGTAGCTCCAGGGCTCGTCCTCTTCTTTCTGGCCGTTGTTGTTCAGGTCCCAGAAATCGTAGGGTGTGGCCCGTCCGTCGCTTCCGATGGTGGCGGGTTGATGGGGATGCAGGACCACGGAACGGCCATACTCCAGGGTGATGGGAGGGTCGCTACCGAACACCCCGTCCAGGCCCGTATCTTCGTCTTCGTCCAATATGGTGTTCAGGAATCCGCCGCGTCGTTTGTCCTCGGTATTCAACTTCTGGTTGGGGATCGCATCTTCGGAAATTTGTCCCAGGTCGATGTGGAGACGACCTTGTGTTCCTTTTACCCATACCTCCAAGAAGCGGCTGTCGGTCTGATCGGCATAGGCCGAGGAGAGGGCCCGCTGTACGCCGCCCCAGGAAGCAAAGAGGCTGTCGTTGGGCCAGAATTCCAGGGTCAGGACGTGGATTCTCGTGGAACCCCCGTAATTGGTGGTTACTTCCCGTTTCGGCCAGATGTCCCGTATGGCCACTTGATTGTAGGGATTGTACCAGACCAACATACCCCTGGATCGCACCTTTTCCAGGGCATACTGAGATTCTGTGGGAGGCGAGGACGGACCCCACCCAGAGCGGATGACGCCCAGGGAGATTTGCCGTTTGGCCCCCTCGAAATCGTCGAGGTAAGCAACGCCGTCGGGGTCGCCCGTGGATGTGCTGTTCAGTGTATTGGGATTGGGAATGACCTGGGCGATTTCTCCCTCCAGTGCGATGCTGGAGGCGCCAGAGACGTTCAGCATGGGCAGGGCATTCAGGGCCTTGGTGATGAAATTGGGCTCGAATTTGAGGGCGGTGTTCACATCCCAGACGATGTTCCTCATGGGGGCGTCTTTTCCCACGCGGACGCGCTGGTCCAGCGTTTTCTGGTTGTAGTAGAGGAAGGTGGCTCCGATGAAGGAGCGGTTGGTTCCCTCCTCCCAGAGCGTGTATTCGGCGCGTGTGCCCATGATGGACTTTTTATCGACGGAGAAAAGTTGCTGCGACTCGTAGTCGATGTCCACGTTGGCATCGGGGTTGGTGGCTTCATCCAGGAGTATAGTCAACGTGCCCGAGAAGTAATCGATGGTGTAATCCCTGTCTTTTTGAAGCACCCTGCCGTTGAGGCGGACTTCCTCGCTTCCCTCGATGACGTTCATACCCAGGGAGTAATTGGGGCTTCGGTTCGACGATTTTACTTCCAAGTAAAATTTACTCTGCTGATGGATATAGCTGTCATTAAGGGTGTCGTATATGGCTTTTGTCCATTTGTCCTGTGGAAGGTCGGAGTCCTCCCCCTGGGGATAAAACGGTCTGAGGTTGGGGAAGATGAGCTCTCCCCTGCCCAGACTGATGATGTTGGGGTCGATGTCGATGACGTTGTCGGGATTGGGGCTGCCGTTCTCGTCGATGTTGTCCAGGCCGAATACGTTGAGATAGCCCCGGGTCTGACCATTGACGGTGATGGATTCTTCGGGATCGCCGGAAGGGGGTTTGTAGTAGAGTTTCAGATCAAATCCCTCCCGGTCGATGTTACGCCCTCCTAAGGAGTATATGTTTTTCCATTCCAAGTACCACGTCTCGTCGGCGGGTCTGGCGTTCCGAGGCTTGACGAGCTTGAAGATGTGGGCGGTGTTGATGTTAGTCGTGTCGGCCAAGAGGGTGCCGTATACATTGCCGCTGCTATCCCTGAAGGCGACGGCCAGGACATCGTCTTCCTGGAGAGGCATGTCCATGGCGACGAATCCGAGTTCTCGGTTGAGGTAGAATTCCGAAGGCTCCATACGGATGAAATAGCCGCTGTAATTTTCGTTGGTGGTTATGGTCGTATCGTAATCGGAGGGATCGAGCACGGCCCATCCAGTGATGGCGTCGGGTAGATTCTGATAGTTGAAGTTGGATTTGTAGAGCTCGATCTCCGTGATGTAAAAATTGGGATCGTATCCGTGTATGCCGTTCTGGAAGTTGTCGATGTATTGATTTCGATAGAAATAATCCAGGAAGAAGTATGTCCGCTTCTTATAATTATAGTCTTGAATCTGGAACGTCTGCTCTTCGGCTCCGCCGGTGATGGATAATTTTTTCTTCTGGCCCTTCTCCATACTGGCGATGGCCGTGATGTCCAGCTTGCCGATTTTCATCTCGGACTTGATGCCAAAGAGCCCGGAGTTCTGAGCGCTGAAGGTGACGAACCGTGTGGATGGCAGGGACAACGCCACATTACCGGCTTCTATTTTTTTAATGATGCCGTCTTCATCACTGGAGTAACGGAGGTGGAAGGCGTTTTCGAATTCAAACGGACGTTCGCTGTCCTGGTCGACAAATACCGAGACGTTCTCTCCGATCTTCCCCTCTACTTTAAACTGCTGGGTTTGTTTCATCTGGAAGTTGGTATTGGGAGCGCGGGTGGCCGCAGTCTTCACCTGGCTGCGTTTTTCGTGGCGCATGTTACCGTCTATGGTGATGTTCCCCGTGACGTTCAGGCTGAGGGTCTCGCCGCCAAAGACCTTGCGGAAAGCCTCGCTCTTTATTCTGGGAGTCTCGATGGTGATGCCCCGGCCCCTTAGGTCCTGACCGGCACTGGTCGTCACATGGGTGGCCGCATAATCCCGCCACTGGTTCCGAAATTCTTGGCGGGACCGTTCCATCAGATAGTCATGGAGTGTTAGACGACGGGGGACCAGGACGTCCAAGGATTGGTAGGTATGGGTTGCCGTGATCCATTGCCCCGTGGAATCGATGGTAATGGAGTGAATGAACGAACGGGGATACTGGACTGGTACCATGTACAACGAGTCGCCGATGGAAAAGATGGGCGCACGCGTGGAATAAACCAGGGGCGCAATGGATGTCTTGGGAGGAGGCAGACGGAGTCCGATCTCCCTGGCGGATGACTGGGTTTGGAGTAAAAAAAAGATCGAAAGGGCCGTTAAAGAGCAGACACATTTCGATCTCGCGTACGAGCACGATGTCATCTTTTCCCTGCTGGCAGCTTGCGTCTATTCGTTTTTTTCCGGACGATCCGGAAAATGAAAGATGCTAAGCAACGACCAGTATCAAAGACTCTATAGGCAACCTCAATTGATTAAATTCATTATAAACCGACGCCATAAAAATAAAATAATCATACGACAAAAGCAAGCAGAAAATAACAGCGCCGGAATCTGCAAAAAATATTCTTGCAAAAACCGAGCCATTTGTCTATATTGATTTGTTTCATTTAGATAGAATCAGAGGGTCCCGTGTCGGTTATCACAAGGTACATACTGAGAGAACATACAGGCCCGTTTGTGTTTTCTCTGATCACCATCGTTTTTGTGTTCCTGCTGAACCTGATTTTTCGTGATTTGGGGAGGCTTCTGGGCAAGGGGCTGCCGGCAGGCATCATCCTGGAGTTCTTTTTCTTGAACATGGCCTGGATACTGGCGCTGGCCATTCCCATGGCCGTCCTGGTGAGTACGCTCATGGCATTCGGTCGTCTTTCATCGGACAGCGAGATTGCGGCGATGAAAGCCAGCGGTATCCATCTGTACCGCCTGCTGGGGCCGGTCTTGCTGGCGACCCTGTTTCTGGCCGTTGGCATGGAACGATTCAACAACTGCGTGCTGCCGGATTTCAATCATCGTGTGCGCCTTTTGACATCAGACATATCCAGAAAACGTCCGACCTTGACATTGGAGCCCCATGTGTTTTTCGATGAAATCCCGAATTACAGTCTTCTGGTACACGAAATTGAGGACGACGGGAACAATTTGCGAGGCGTGATCATAAATGACTATAGCGATGCGCGCCACAGCAAAACCATCATAGCGGATCGGGGGCAGCTCAGTTTTTCCCAGGAGCAGGAACGTATGGTCTTCACGCTCGTTGACGGTGAGGTGCACGAGGTGGATCGTGAGGATTTGGATAATTACAGGAGGATGCGGTTTGAACAGCATGTGTTTTCCGTGTCGGTTCCGAATATGGTGTTGAAGCGGAGCGAGTCGCAACATCGCGGGGATCGGGAGAAGAGTGCACGCATGATGCGGGCAGACATCGATCGTAATCTGGAAGCCCTTGTTCAGCGCGAGGATCGGATTCGGGACATCGTGAGTCGTGATATGGCGCTTCATTTTCCAGAAACATTGTGGGTTCCGGATTCATACACTCGGGTAGAGGGCACGTCTAAACGGGTCATGGTGTCCGGCCCGGAGGTTGTGTCACGTGTTCGCCAGGTGTTTCAGCAGGTACAGGGTGAAGTCCGCGTGATGAAAGGATACCGGCGGTCGATGAGCGCCCTTTGGGTAGAGATTCATAAGAAGTATTCGATTCCCGTGGCGTGTATTGTGTTCGTGTTGGTGGGTGCCCCGCTGGGAATCATGGCGAGGCAGGGCGGTCTGGCCTTTGGGGGCGGCATGAGTCTGGTGTTTTTTTTGATATACTGGGCTTTTCTCATCGGCGGTGAGCAACTGGCGGACCGGCAATTCGTCGGCCCGGCGGTGGCCATGTGGTCACCCAACGTGGTCGTTGGTATGGGCGGTGTCTTTCTGGTCATACATTCTGTGAGGGAGGCCACGTTCATACCCTGGGACCGTTGGCGGTTGTGGTTTCAGAAGCTCGGCAGGAAGAGGGGAGAACGAAGGCTTTCTGCAGAGGACGGAACAGGAGAAAAAAGGACATAGCGTGTCGGATGAGTATGAGTAAAGCACAAGGGTATCTTTTATTGGATAGCCAGGCGGCCAGGGTGAAAGGCCGGGGAAAGAGACGATGAAAATTCTGCCAAGTTATATTCAGAAAAAATTTCTCGGGCTATTCGCCTTCTGCCTTTTCAGCGTGGTCGTCGTTTTCCTGGTTGTGGATTTGGTCCAGAACCTGGATCAGTTCATAGACAAAGAAGTGCCCCCACGGATCATCGTTCTCTACTATCTGTACTTTGTGCCCTATATTGTGATCCTGACGATGCCCGTAGCCACGCTCTTGGCTGCCGTCTTTTCTGTGGGGAGCATGGCCAAGCACAACGAGCTGGTGGCCATGAAATCCCTGGGATACAGCCTGTATCGGGTCATGGGAACGCTGTTGGCACTGGGCTTCACCGTGAGCGTTCTGTCGTTCATCCTGGCAGAGGGCGTTGCGGTGAGGGCCAGCCGGAAGAAAGAGAACATACAACGTGTGTACCTGGACCGCGTGCGGGGCGGCATTTCATCGCGATTGCAGAATATCGAGATCCAAGAGCCACCCGACAAGATCATTACCATCGGTTTTTTTGACGGGGAAAAGAACGAGGCCAAACAGGTGAAGGTGGAGACCTTCCAGGGGGCTCGTCTGGTATCGCGGCTGGATTCTCCGATGATGTACTGGGACGGGAATATGTGGATCGTGAAACAGGGTTACCAGAGAATATTTGAAGGAGATAAGGAAAGCGCTTTTCCCATCACGCAGACACTGAAGTACCATTTTCAGTTCGATCCGCAGGAACTCATGCTGGCCCAAGTGAAGCCCGACGAAATGAGCTTGCAAGAACTCGTCCGGTTCGTACGGCGGATAAGGCTTCTGGGAGGCGAGGTACACCAATGGTTGACCGACCTTCATATACGAATCGCTTTTCCGTTGAGTAATCTGGTTATCGTGCTTTTCAGCGTGCCCATCGCCTACAACAGAAGAAGACGAAGCATGGCCGTTGGGTTTGGCATCAGCCTGGTCGTCTGCTTTGTTTATTTTGGACTCGTTAAAATGGGGCAGACCATGGGCCAAAAGGGGAGTATACCTCCATTTTGGGGGGCATGGTTGGGGAATCAGATTATGGGTACCGGGGGTATCGTGAACCTAGTCAAGACGCGAAAATGACTTGACTTTTTAATAAAATACATTATTTTAATATAGTTTATACAGATATTACAATCAATAGAAGGGAAACGGCATAATGAAGAGGACGTATCAACCCAGCAACCGGAAGCGGAGAAACAAACACGGATTTCGTGCGCGCATGTCGACCAAGGGGGGGCGTTTGATCCTGAAGAGGCGTCGAGCCAAGGGGCGAACCCGGCTCACCGTCAGCGATGAATAAAGTATCTCCTCATGATCGGCGTCTACCCAAGAAAGAGATTATTCGAAAGCGCGATGATTTTCGACGCTTGTTCCAGGACGGGAAAAAGTGCAGGGGAAGACACCTGCAGTTTTACTATAAGGAAGGGAATGAGCGTAGGATTGGCTTTACCGTTCCCAAGCGATTCGGCAAAGCCGTGGCAAGGAACCGGATGAAGCGGTGGATGCGGGAGGTGTATCGAAAGCATCGTCACGAGACAGGGAATTACTGGATCGTGATGATGGCCAGGCCCGATGCCGGGCCCTAAAAACTGAAAGACGTCGAGGGGGATTTTTTTCGTTTACTTGAAGAGCTGGAACACAAGTAATTGATATTAAAGAAAATAACAATATTCATTCTAACCCAGTATAAGCGCTGGATCTCGCCGGTATTGCCCAGGGCATGTCGATTCTATCCCACGTGCTCAAGCTATGCAGCACAAGCCATTGAAAAACATGGACTTAAAAAAGGTTTCGTATTGTCTGCAAAGAGGCTTTGCCGGTGCCATCCTTTCCACCCGGGGGGGTATGATCCGGTTCCATGAAGATTAAAAACCATTTGAGTGAAGGGTATGGATAAAAGAACGATTATCGCATTGGTGCTCATCGGCATTATCTTCTTACTCTGGCCGGTGTACATGAGGAAGGTCGTGGGTGTCCGGAGTCCATCACCGGAGAAGACATCGGAAGTCCAGGCGCCGGAAACGGTGCAGGACGAGGTTCAGCAGGAGTCGGCAGCCCCCCCATCCGCAGAAACCCGTCGGGCTGTAGCACGGGAGCCGTTGTCACGGATGGGTCGTGCAGATGCGCCGGAGGAAGAACCGGAATACATCGATGTCGAGACGAACATGTATAAAGGGACTCTCTCGACGGCCGGGGGCGGGACGATCGTGAGCTGGAGACTCAAGGAGTATTTGGGAAAGGAAGGGGATTGGGTTGAGCTCATCCCGGATACGGCCGTGGGGAATTTGGGGATCATGCTGGGCACCCGTGTCGACCTGAGTCGGACGGCATTCCGAACGGCTCTGGATTCGCAATGGGTTGACAACGGCACCGGATTCCGGATGCTACGTTTCGTTCGGGATTTCGTCGGAAGGAGTCGAATAGAGAAAGAGCTTCTCCTGCAGGACGACAGTTATACCATCGAGATGCGCCTACGATTCATCTCCATGGGTCTGCAGGATGTGGGCTCTGCCTACGATGTCATCTGGACGTCGGGTCTGTATCCCACGGAAAGACGCATCAAAGATGATACGCCCTACTATGAGGCATTTGCTCTCCAGGGCGGTGAGCTACTGAAGACAAAGGAGAAGAGTACGGGCCTTTGCGAGGGGTCGACCCAATGGGTGGCCGTGCGAACGAAGTACTTTGTGATGGCCATCATTCCTAAAACGATTCCTGGAAATGCGGCTATGCTGGAAGGTCAAAAAACAAATATTCCGTATGAGGGAGAGACCGGAGAATGGAAGACCTTCCAGGCGCGGATGGTCATGCCCTACACCGGTTCTACCGAGGAGACGGGAACGTTCTCCGTCTACCTGGGCCCGATGGATTACACACAACTGAAAAGCCAGGGCGTTGAGCTGGAGAAGATGATGAATTTTGGCTGGATGTTTATCCGGCCGTTCAGCATCGCGTTTTTCTATGTCCTTCAATTTCTCTACGGCATCGTCCATAACTATGGCTGGGCCATCATCATCTTTTCCATCATGATCAAGGTCGTTCTTTACCCGCTGACCCGGAAGAGCTTCCAGTCGATGCGGAAGATGCAGGAGCTCCAGCCCAAAATGGCGGCACTTAAGGAAAAATACAAGAAGGAACCGCAGAAGCTGAACGAAGAGACGATGAAGCTCTACAAGCAGCACGGCGTGAACCCCATGGGGGGATGTCTGCCCATGCTTCTCCAGATGCCGGTCCTGTTTGCCCTGTTCAACCTTTTCCGTACGACCATCATGCTGAGGCAGGCCAGCTTTCTCGGCGGTTTGATTCAAGACCTGTCTGCACCCGATCGTATGATCGCTGGTATTAACGTGCTTCCCATACTGATGGGTGCGACGATGATTATCCAGCAGAAGCTTTCCACGCAGAGCCCTCAACAGAAGATGATGGCGTATTTCATGCCGATTTTCTTCACATTCCTGTTCTACCAGTTTTCGGCAGGACTGAACCTCTACTACCTGATGTTCAACATACTGACCATCGCTCAGGAGATCCTCATCAAGAAACATAAATAAACATGTGAGTTGAATTCTATTCGATCCTTTCAAGAATGAGGATGATGGGAACCCCGTCTTAGGAGCAGAGAAGGTGGGGTTCTTTTATTTGAAATATGGAACATGATGATACCATCGTCGCTGTTTCGACGCCGACCGGCTCGGGCGGCA
The DNA here is from genome assembly GCA_964614115.1 of uncultured bacterium. Lineage (GTDB taxonomy): Bacteria > Zhuqueibacterota > QNDG01 > QNDG01 > DSAB01 > CAZTKR01. Next base: position 11,215 of record CAZTKR010000001.1, read on the forward strand.
TCAGCGTGATCCGTATCAGCGGAGCCGATGCGATTCCCCTGGTTCAGCGTGTGTTCCGGGGAGGCGACATACAGGGATCGCGGGGATACAGAGCCTATCATGGATGGATCGTGGACGATTCAGAGCCCATCGACGAGGTGGTTCTCACTGTTTTCCGTGCGCCCCATTCTTACACGGGTGAGGATGTGGTGGAGATAAGCTGCCACGGGGGCGTTTTCCTGGGCCAGTGTATCGTCGAGCTTCTGGTTGCCCATGGCGTACGCCCCGCCCAGCCCGGTGAGTTTACCCAGAGGGCATTCCTATCTGGAAGGATGGATCTTTGTCAGGCCGAGGCCGTTGCAGACCTCGTACAGGCAAGAACAGAGGCATCCAGGAAAGTGGCTGCCTATCAACTGGAAGGGCGCCTGTCCGAAAGACTGAAGAAGATGCGAGAGCAACTGGTCCAGGCGTGCTCCCTCCTGGAAATAGAGCTCGATTTCAGCGAAGAGGATGTGGCGTTCACGTCACGGACGGAATTGATGGCCATGCTGAATGCCATGAAAAAAGAGATTGAGTCCATCGTATCCAGCTTCGACAGGGGAAGGGTGTGTCGTGAAGGTATACGCATGGTCATCGTGGGCCGGCCCAACGTGGGCAAATCCAGCGTATTGAACGGGCTCGTGGAGAGGGAGCGGGCCATCGTCACCGAAGTGCCGGGTACGACGCGGGATACTGTGGAGGATGTGCTGGACATCGGAGGTTTGTTGTTCATTATTACGGACACGGCAGGAATCCGCGAATCAGAGGATATTGTGGAGAGAATCGGTGTTCAGAAGGCCAGGCAGGCCCTGAGCGCCGCAGACCTTGTCCTATTGATATTCGACGGCAGCGAAGCCCTGACGGACGAGGACGAAGCCGTCGTTCGTACGATAAAGGAAATGGGGAAGCGGGAGATCGGAGTCATCAACAAGGTCGACCTGCGGGTGAAAGCAGACACGAAACGCATAAAGGCGTGGTTGCCGGGAGCACCCCTGGTAAGGGTGTCCGCCCTGAAGCAGGAGGGTTTCCCGGGACTCATCCAGAAGATAGAAGAGATGGTCTTGGCCGATGGCATTCCCCATGCGGGCGAGGTCGTGCTTACCCGCGTACGGCACAGGGACAGCCTGAGCAAAGCGAAAGCGGCCATCGAGCACGCCGAGGACTCTTTAAAGATGGGGATGTCCCAGGAATTCGTCGTGGTTGACCTTAGGGAGGCGCTGGATTCCCTGGGAGAAATCACGGGAGAGACCATCACAGACGATATCCTGAACCGTATTTTTTCGGAATTCTGCATCGGCAAGTAGTGTTCCACGTGGAACATTTTGCGTGAGCAAAACCAGTGAAAAGCAAGACCGCATATGATGTCATCGTCGTCGGGGGAGGGCACGCCGGTTGTGAGGCCGCCCTGGCGGCATCGCGTATGGGCGCACGAACCCTCCTCATCACGATGAACATTCCGACCATCGCCCAGATGTCGTGCAATCCGGCCATCGGCGGGCCGGCCAAGGGGCATCTGGTCCGGGAGATAGATGCCCTGGGGGGTGAGATGGGCGTGGCCATCGACAAGACGGGCATTCAGTTTCGGATGCTGAACATGTCCAAGGGGCCTGCCGTCTGGGCGCCCAGGGCTCAGGCAGACAGGCAGGAATACTCCACACAGATGCGGTGGGCCCTGGAGTCTCAAGAAAGGCTGACGATTTTTCAGGGAATGGTCACAGGTCTGGGTGTTCGGGGTGACAGCATCGACGGTGTGGAGACAGAGACGGGACGACGGATCAACAGCAGAACGGTGATCCTCACGTGTGGGACCTTCCTGAACGGGCTCACCCACATAGGGCTCAAGAGCTTCCCCGCGGGCAGGGCCGGCGAGTTCCCGGCCGTGGGCTTGACAGAGAGTCTGGTGTCCCTGGGATTCGAAGCGGGCCGGTTGAAGACGGGAACGCCGCCCAGGGTAGACGGCCGGAGCATCGATTTTACCCGGATGGAAATCCAGCCGGGCGATGCACAACCGCGTCCCTTTTCCCACAGGACAGAAAAAATCGAAGTCGATCAAATTCCCGTCTACTTGACCTACACCCATCCGGGCACGCACACGATACTGGCTTCGGGCCTGGATCGTTCACCCCTATACACGGGTAAGATTGTCGGCGTGGGCCCTCGGTATTGTCCCTCCATCGAAGACAAGATCGTCCGTTTCGAGGATAAAGAGCGTCATCAGATCTTCCTGGAACCGGAAGGCAGGCGGTCGCATGAGTACTACGTGAACGGATTTGCCACCAGCCTACCCGAGGAGGTTCAAATCGAAGCGCTGAGAACGATTCCTGGGATGGAGAAGGCCGAAATCACCCGTCTGGGGTATGCCATTGAGTACGATTTCTTCCCGCCTACCCAGCTGAGGCCGACCCTGGAGACCAAGCGTATCCATGGCCTCTTCCTGGCCGGACAGATCAACGGGACGTCGGGGTATGAAGAGGCGGCGGCTCAGGGGCTGGTAGCCGGGATCAACGCGGTTCTCATGATACGGGGCGAACAACCGTTTCTCCTGGACCGATCCGACGGGTACATGGGCGTGCTTATCGACGACCTGGTGACCAAGGGCACGAACGAGCCCTACCGCCTCTTCACGTCCAGGGCCGAGTATCGGCTGCTGCTCCGCCAGGACAACGCCGATCGACGGCTGATGAAACATGGCCATCGCCTGGGCCTGATCCCCGATGCGCTGTATGACCGGTTGCAGCGTAAAGAGGCGTTCATTCAGAAGGCACTGGAGGATGTCCGCCGCATCAAGCCTGATTTGGACATCGTCAACCCGATTCTTCGGGAGTTGGACACCTCACCCCTGGATACACGGCAGAGTCTGCACCAGCTCCTCAAGCGTCCCCAGGTCGGACTGGAAAATCTGAGTCCGATTTCCGAGGTTGAGAATCTGATGGAGGCGTGGGGTGATTTGCGTAAAGACGTGATGGAGCAGGTCGAGATCGAGATCAAGTACGAGGGATACTTCCAGCGGCAGAAGGAAAGGATTCAACGGTTCAAGCGATTGGAGGAGAAGCGCATCCCGGAGACGTTGGATTTTCGGGCAGTCACGACCCTGTCAAAGGAGGCCAGGGAAAAGCTCAGCCAGATCCGGCCCGTCTCCTTGGGGCAGGCGGCCCGCATATCGGGCGTATCGCCGGCGGACATTTCTGTCCTGACGTTGATTCTGGATAAAACAACCAAAGAGCGCAGGCATGTTCCACGTGGAACTCATCGGTGAGTTGCTGGAAAGGGAAGGCATACGTCCGCCCTTTCCCGTCGTTCCTCTTTTTCGCCGGTATTGGGAGATGCTTCTCGACTGGAATCAGAGAATCAACCTGGTATCCAAAAACGATGAAAGACGGCTTGTGACCCGGCATTTCCTCGAGTCCCTGGGCCTCATCAAGGTCGTGCCGTTTCCTCCGGACGCCCGGGTGATGGACTTGGGATCTGGCGCAGGATTCCCGGGCATTCCTCTGAAGATTGTGCGGCCCGATCTTCGTATGGTTCTGGTGGAATCCAAGCGCAAGAAGATTCTTTTTCTCCGGCACGCGATCAATACCCTGGGCCTGGAAAACATGGAGGCCGTGCTGGGAAGAGTGGAGCAGTTGGCAGAAACGCTGGGACGGTTCGATTTTGTCGTCAGTCGGTCGGTGGCGAGCCTGGTGAAGTTGGCAAGGTGGAGCAGGGCGTACTTGGAGAAGAGCGGCGGGCAGCTCGTCGTGATCAAGGGTCCCGGCGCTCAGGAGGAATTGGTTGGATTAAAGGCCAAAGCGTCTGCCCTGGGAATCAAGGACGTGCACGTCGTCGCATACAATCCTTTCCCGGAATGGCTCGATCTGAAAAAAAGTGTGGTGGTAACCGTTCGATGGGGATAATAGGAATCCTCAGACATGCGTATCTAATGTGTAACGGTCAGCGCTGTCGACCAGCATTCAAGATATTGTAATTAAACGGGATATGGATACTTTTAAAGACATCATCCATTCGTTTGTTTGGAAACAAACATGCGATAAATCTATAAATAACAAACTATTATCCGGTCAAAACCTGAAGCTGAAAGGACTTCCAGGCTCCTTAAAGCCGCTTTTCCTGGCCATCCTTCAGGAACGACTAAACCGTCCCCTGGTAGTGGTTTTACCGGACAGAGAGTCAGCAGAACGGATGTTCGAGGAACTGAGCAATCTGGCCGGAGAAGAGAAGGTGGCCTTCTTCCCCGAAGGTGAGGAGGATACCGAAAGCCCGGTCATCGTCAATCCCCGGAGGGCGGGTCTTCAGATGCGCGTCATCCGTGACCTAATGCTGAGATCGCTGCAACTCGTTGTCGTGTCGGCCGAGGGTGTCGCTCAACGTTTTCCGAGTCCGGAGTCGATTCAAAACAAATGGATCGAGCTTTCACCGGGAATCCTGAGAGACCTCTATCGGACTGTGGAATCCCTGGCCTTGTTCGGGTATACGCGTGAGACTATGGTCGAGAGGCCCGGCGAGATCAGTTTGAGAGGCGGGATTCTCGACGTATTCCCATTTACCGGCGAGGAGCCCCACAGAGTGGAATTCTGGGGTGACCGGGTCGAGTCGATACGGACGTTCGATCTGACAACCCAGCGTTCCACAGGACAGGGGGAACCGCTCCACCTGATTCCGGCGCCCCCGGCGTGGAAGGACGGGTCCGAGTCGCTCCTGGCCTATTTCAATGTCGATCCCATCGTCTTCTGGGAAGACCCGGACTTGATCGCGGCCGAGGTTCAAAAAGAAGTCCACCGAAGGCAGGCGTCCCTGCTCTCCACCGATGCATGGGAAACCCTCTTCAATGCCTCGCCCTCCATTCGTTATTATACGCTGTCATCTCCAGAAGGCGTGATGGATTTTGGAGGGAGGACGATCCGTCACCCGGGCGGTACGGCGGCTGAAATCCGGGAGAACCTGGCCTCGCTCTGCGATACGCGTCAGGGCGTGTTCATCCTGTGCGAACAAACGCAGCACATACGGAGAATTCAGGAGTTCTTGGATTTGGATGCCGAGCCCATCCCTAAACTCTGGGTGGAAGCAAACGGACTGCAAAGGGGATTTGATCTGCCGGAATCGGGATATGCAGTGTATGCGGAGGCGGACCTTTTCGGGAGAACGCCAAGGCGTCGTCGGCGACGGTTCCAGCTCGGTGTTCCCATCCGCGAGCTTTCCTCCCTGAGCAAGGGCGATTTTGTCGTTCATGTCGACCATGGGATCGGCCAGTATCAGGGCCTTGAAAAAGTCACCGTCCAGGACACGGAGAGGGAATGTCTCTCCCTGCTGTATCGGGACGGGGATAAACTTTTTGTTCCCATAGACAAGATGGAGAGAGTACAGAAGTATGCGGGGAGGGACGGTGCTCAGCCCAGCTTGAGCAAGCTGGGCAGCAGCCAGTGGGAGAGACTGAAATCCAGGACAAAGGAGTCGATCAAAAACATCGCAAGGGAGCTGATCGCCCTCTACTCGGCACGGGAAACCCTGCCCGGCCATGCCTTTTCAAAGGACACGCCGTGGCAGCGGGAGCTGGAGGCCACGTTCGTGTACGAGGAAACTCGGGATCAGGCCAGAACCGTCGGGGAGGTCAAGGCAGACATGGAAAAGCCCAGGCCCATGGATCGCCTGGTCTGCGGCGATGTGGGCTATGGAAAGACGGAGGTTGCCGTACGGGCGGCCTTCAAGTCCGTGGCCGACGGAAAGCAGGTGGCCGTCCTCGTGCCGACCACCGTGCTGGCCCAGCAGCATTTTCGTACGTTTCAGGAGCGGTTGTCACGCTTTCCGGTGAACATCGAGATGCTCTCCCGGTTCCGGAGCCGGAAAGCGCAGAAAAGCATCGTCGAAAAACTGAATCAAGGAGAAGTGGACATCGTCATCGGCACACACCGCCTGCTTTCCAAAGATGTGGGCTTCAAGAATCTGGGTCTGCTCATCATCGATGAAGAACAGCGGTTCGGTGTGCGCCACAAGGAGCGGTTGAAGGCGTTTCGGAAGACCGTGGATGTCCTGGCCCTGTCTGCCACGCCCATACCCAGAACGCTTCAATTCTCCCTGATGGGTATCCGGGACATGTCTCTCATCGCCACACCACCCAGAGACCGGCTACCCATCATCACGGAAGTTCTGCCTTTCGAGGAAGATGTGATCGTCGAAGCTGTTGAAAGGGAGATGTCCAGGGATGGGCAGGTTTTTTTCGTCCACAATCGCATTCATTCCATACATGCTGTGGCCCGTATGGTCCGGCGTTTGATACCGGGCATACGTCTGGCCGTGGCACACGGAAGGATGGAGGAGCGTGAACTGGAAAGGGTGATGCTGGAATTCATGGAGGGGGAATACGATTGTCTGGTGGCCACGATGATCATCGAATCCGGCCTGGATATACCCAACGTGAATACCCTCATCGTCCATCGTGCGGACCGGCTGGGCTTGTCCCAACTCTACCAGCTCCGGGGAAGGGTGGGCCGTTCCGAAAGGCGGGCCTTTGCTTACCTTCTTACACCCCCGTTTCATCTGATGACCCAGGAGGCCATCAAACGCCTCCGTACGATCGAAGAGTTTACCGAGTTGGGAAGCGGATTCCAGATCGCCCTGCGTGACCTGGAAATCCGGGGTGCCGGGAATCTTTTGGGCGTACAACAGAGTGGGTACATGGATGCCGTGGGCATCGATCTGTACATGCGGCTCGTGGGAGAAGCCGTGGGTGAATTGAAAAAAGGAGAGGGGGAGGAGCCGGAAGCGGGAAAACCGGACATCGAGTGTCGTATCGACTTCGATGGACCTGCGTACCTGCCGGAATCGTACGTGTCCGACGAGAGCCTGCGCGTGAATCTCTACAGAAGGCTATCAGCGATCCAACACGCAAAGGCCATCGATGACTTTGAGCATGAACTGCTGGATCGGTTTGGCCGACTTCCACAGGAAGCGGAGAATCTTCTCGATGTGGCGCGGCTGCGAATTCACGGTCTGGAAAGAGGATTCAAACGCGTCGTTCTAAAGGATCGACGGTTGGAAGTTACCTTCGATGAGACCTGGGTCGAAAGCTTCTCGGACACGGAACTTTTATCAGAGCGTCTTCGTTCAATGATCGATTCATCGCCCATGCCCATCCAATTTCTTCAAACCAAGGAATTTGGTTTTCGAATGTCGATTCCCGATGAATCCTCCATGGCGTTCATGAAAAAACTGTTGCATAGCTGGGGCTCATGATGTATATTTTTTAGATGTTGTCCTATTCTTCTATTGGAGGGAGTATGAAATATCGTTGCCTGATGCGGGTTTTTTTCCTCGTTCTTCTCGCCGGCTGTGGGAAGAAGGACCCCATCGTAGCCGTCATCGGCAATAAGCAGGTGATCACTTTAAACGAGTTCAAGGAGGATTTTTCCCGAGGCAAGAGCACGGAAGCGGTGGAAACCTCCTCGCCCTCGAGATTGCTGAATCATCTGAATCATATGATCGACACACGGATAAAAATCCTGGAAGCCTATGAGATGGGGCTGGAGCGCGACTCTGCCGTCGTTGCAAAGGTCGTCCCGACACGCACACAGGCGCTGTTCAACAGGCTCTATGAGACCGAGATCGTCGATCACATGGTGAAAGAAACGGATATACGGGCGTATTTTGCTCATATGGGCAAGGAGGTCGTGATCCGTAAGATCACGTTTCGTTGCGAAGCCGATTCGTCCTCGGAGGAAGAGGCAAAGAGGAAGGCTCAAGACGTTTTAAGTCAAGCCCGAGCCGGAGAGGATTTTGCAGCACTGGCCAGGACGCATTCCGAGGATAGGGGATCGGCCATGAACGGGGGCTTGATGAATCCTCTGGTATGGACGCAACAGAACGATCCCGTGAAGGATAGGGCGTTTACGATGCAGGAAGGTGATATCTCTGGACTCATCAAGGACAACACAGGATATCACATCATCAAGGTCGAGAAGATACGGGAGAAAGAGCGTGATCCTTATCACGAGGTTCGTGAGGAGATTCGTCAGAACCTGATTGCAGCAAATCGGCAGGCCATTGCCGAAGAAGCCAGAGCATACTGGTCAAAAGTAATGGAAGATAAAGGAGTGTTTTGGAATGAGGAGGAGTTGGAGTACCTTGTGCAGAGACTAAAGTCGGTAAAGGACCCGAGAAGGGATATCCTCGCAGACAGCTTGGATGGGCTGAGTCCCGAGGAAAAAGAGAAAGTTCTGGTACAGCACAAGGAGGGACAGATTACAGTTCAGGATTTTGAAGAGAAAATCCAGGAATATCCACAGCATACGCGGTTTCCCATTGATCAGACGAGTGGTCTCAAACGTCTTTTTGAGCAATGGTTGATGAGAAGAATGTTGCTGGAAAAGGCCGTCAGTAAAGGTCTGGAAAAAGACAAAGCCGTCGTCGAAGAACTGCAAAAGACCACGGAGCAGGAAATCGTTCGTGTTCTGATGGACCGCTTTGTCATCGGGGAGATAAAACCCAGGGAAGAAGCGCTGAAGCTCTATTATGAAAGAAACAGAGAGGAAAAATACTCTGATCCCGAGAAAGTGAATGTTCAGGAAGTCATGGTTAAGGACGAGGACATGGCCAACCGGATTGCTCAATGGGCCAAAGCGGGAAGAGATTTTAGCAAGCTGGCCCGGGATTATACGGAAAGACCGGGGTATAAGAACAAGGACGGCATTCTGGGTTTTTTCGCTCAGGGACGATGGGGTGACATGGGTGAGAAGGCATTCACCCTTAAGCCCGGCGAGGTAGCCGGACCCATCCCTTTGAAGAACGACCGTGGATTTTCCGTGATCAAGCTGCTAGAGCAAAGGCCATCCCAGGTGAAACCCTATGATGAAGTGAAAAGCCGGGTTCGGAATGATTTGATCAGAGAGATTAAAAAGGATCGGGAAGAACAGTGGTTGGAAGAAAAGAGAAACAAATACAGTGTGAAGACATATGAAAACGTTTTACGAAAAGCGATACCCAGAGCATCGTAAGTGTCGAGCCATCGGAAGAGGCGCTTCCATCGCTTCGATCTGTGTGATAATTCTCCTCCTGTTGAAATGTGGAGTCCGCGTGGATGACGACGAAGTCGTGGCCCGGGTCGGTAATGCTGTTTTAACGAAAGAGGATATGAAGCAACGGATGAACTGGGAGGGTGTAGGCCCAGACCAGGAAAGCGATTTCGTCGACCGGTGGGTTGATCGCGAACTCCTCTATCAAGAGGCCAAGAGATTGGGATTAGACAAGGCTGTGGAGCTTCAGTGGGAAATCGAGCTCGTGGAGAAAGAATACGTGATCCAAAAGCTGCTGGAGAGGACATTCATCCAGGAGGTCGAGATCACGGAAGAGGAAATCGCCGACTATTACGAGAGACACAAGGATGAATTCCAGGTGGATGAAGAGGAGGTGCGGGCACTCCATATTTTGAAGGATACCAAAGCCGAGGCCGATATCGCACGTCAGGAAATCATAGCAGGTAAACCGTTTGAAACTGTGGCCAGGGAATCCTCCGAGGGCATCTTCAGGGAGAGAGGAGGGGATATGGGTTTTTTCCGAAGGGGGGATGTCATACCGGAGATAGAGCGGTATGCTTTCCGTCTTTCCGAAGGGCGGGTATCACGGGTTTTTCAGAGCAATTATGGTTTTCATATCATCAAGGTCATAAAGAAGCGTGCCAGGGGAGACTATCGCGACTTATCGGAAGTCCGGGATGATATATTCCATCAACTCCGCGTGAATAAAGAACGTTCTGCCTACTATGATCTCCTGTTCCAACTGCAGAACAGGACTAAGGTGTCCGTCACGATCCCCAGGAGTCTGGAAGAGACGCAGGATACACTGACTGTGCAAACCGAAGAAAATGATTTAGAGGAGTCGGAAAAGTGAGGAAACCATTTTTTATCGTCCTATGTGCTGGTTTAGCCCTCTTTTTTTCATGGGCGTCCCATGCCCAGGAAGTTCTGGAGGGAGTCGTTGCTGTCGTTGGGGATGAGATCATTCTTCGTACCCAACTCATCCAGGCGGCGCAGGGATTCGCCGTGCAGATGGGCGTCAATCCCAGGAACCAGCCCCAGGAGTTCGAAAAGATCAAGGACAACATTCTTCAGAATTTGATAAATGAGAAGGTTCTTCTGGCCAAGGCTATCGAGGATACGGTTACTGTGGATGATCAGCAGGTGGAGTCTGCCCTGGAGTCGCGGATTGAGGAGCTGACCCAGCAATTAGGCTCCAAGGAGCGCGTGGAGGCGTACTTTGGCTCACCCATCCGCAAGATCAAGAGAGATTACAGAGATGAGATTCGTAAACAGCTCATCGTCAGCACGGTTCAGCAGGAGAAACTAAGGGACATCAAGGTGTCGCGGAGTGAAGTCATATCGTTCTATGAAACCATGAAAGATAGCCTGCCCGATATGAAATCCAGAGTCAAGCTTCGTCACATTCTGATCGATGTGAGTCCAGGTGAGCGTGCAAAACAGCAAGCCATGGAGCGCATGCGGGAGATTCAGGAACGTATCCGTCAGGGAGAGGATTTTGCGGAATTAGCCAAGTTGTACTCCGAAGACCCGGGAACCGCATCCAACGGAGGAGCCTTGGGCTTTGTGGAGAAGGGCACGTTGTTTCAGTCCTTCGAAGAAACGGCGTTTCAGATGGAACCCGGCGAGATTTCCGATGTAGTGGAGACACCGGTGGGATTGCATCTCATACGGTTGATCGAGAAGCGAGGCGACAAGGCGAGCATGCGCCATATCCTGATTCGTGTCGAGGTGACCTCTGTGGATGAGAATGCCGTGCTGGACACCTTGAGACGTATTCGTGAAAGAGTGTTGGCCGGAGAATCGTTTGAAGACCTGGCCCAAAAATATTCCCAGGATGAGACAACAAAAGACGTGGGAGGCGACTTGGGATGGCTGCCGCCTGACCAACTCCAGATCGAGGCTTTTAAGAGTGCCATCGACACACTCCAGACAGATGAGATCACCCGTCCGTTTAAAACACAGTTTGGCTATCATATCGTAAAGCTGGAAGGAAGAAGAGGCGCGCGAGAAGTGTCTCTGGAAGAAGACTGGGAACAGGTGGAATACTGGGCACTGAGTACGAAGAGACAGAAAGTGATAGAAGAGTGGATTGCGGAATTAAGAAAGAAGATCTACATAAAAATCAATGAGGACATGTTGTAGGGGCATCGCCGTTCTTATTTAAGGGTTCTATGTAGATCGGTTCCTATCGTTCGTCAAGAACGAGCATGCCATTCGCCTAATCATACATTCAACAGCACGATGGAGTCACGCCGAGACCCTGTCGGGATCATCCTCCGACGGGGTTTATTTGTGCGGCTCGATGATCACCTTGATCGATTCCTTGGCCTGGGCCACCAACTCGAAGCCCCTGCTCGCTTCGGCCAGGGGGAGCCGGTGCGTGATCATTTCTTCCACAGCGACGCGTTTGGATCGGATGAGATCGATGGCAACGGCACAATCCAAGGGTGCGGCGCCGTACGAGGTGAGCATGGTGATCTGGTTTCGCCAGAAGTCGTTGACGGGAATCGAAAAATCCACGCCCGGGTCTGTGGGGGCGAAGAACTGGACGGTTCCGCCGCGATCCACGGACTGCATGGCCTGGGTGAAGGCCGGTGTGGCGCCGGTGCATATGATGACTAGGTCGGCCAGCAGGCCGTCGTTGGCACGACGGACATGCTCGGGAACGGCATCCCGTGCATCGATGACCGTATCAGCACCGAACCGGCGGGCGGCCTCGAGGCGGTAATTCTGCACATCGGTGGCCATGATGTGTCCGGCGCCCAGGGCTCTGGCCAGGGCGATATGGAGAAGCCCGGATATGCCGCTGCCCAGAATAAGGACGGTTTGACCGGGCTTGAGGCGTGCCAGCCGTTGTCCCCGGACCACACAGCCGAGGGGTTCGATGAACGTGCCCTCGTCGTAGCTCATCCCAGGAGGAAGTACGAATACGCCCCGATCCACGTTAATTTTCGGGACACGCAGGTATTCGGCGAATCCGCCGGGGTCGAAATTCGTGGTATGCAGCGTCTCGCAGACCGTGTGCTGTCCGTTCAGGCAATAACGGCACGTGTTGCAGGGCACATGGTGAGAAATAAAGACTCTGTCTCCCACGTTGAATCGGTCCACATTTTCACCGACTTGGGCGATGTCGCCCGCGATCTCATGGCCCAGGACCAGCGGTGCCTTCTTGAGCCGGTACCATTCCATCACGTCGCTCCCGCAGAGGCCGCTGGCCAACACTTTTACCAGCATTTCATCGGGCCCGATTTTCGGCACATCCATTTCTTCCACCCGCACATCGCGGTTGTTGTAATACATGGCTACACGCATCAAACACTCCTGTTCATAGGGTCCCCATCGTCCTCGAGATGAAAAAGACAGCGGTGAGAAATCCGTCCCGAGTCCGGGATGGTGTTTAGGCCCCTTCATCCTTCACGGTGTTGAATATCTCATCGGCTTCCTTCACGTCGGCATTCTCGTGTATGATGGCCTGCAGAGCTCGGGCCATGGCCACAGGATGTGGGCTCTGCCACACGTTCCGGCCCAGATTAATCCCGATGGCGCCCCGTTCCATGCCGTCGTGGACGAATTCGAAGACCTCCCGGGCGGTCTCACACTTGGGGCCACCGGCCATGACGACGGGAACCGGGCAGCCTTCGACAACCTTTTCGAAGTCTTCGCACCAGTATGTTTTGACCACACGGGCCCCCAGTTCGGCTGCGATACGGCAGAACAGACCCAAGGTTCGGGCCTCCCGCTTCTCCAGCTCGCGTCCGACGGCGGTGACGGCCATCACGGGAATACCCGTGTCCTCGCATTCGTTGACAACACTGGCCAAGTTCATCAGTGTTTGATGTTCGTACTCGGTGCCGATGAAGACCGAGACGCCCACGGCAGCCGCGTTCAACCGGACGACTTCTTGTATGGATGTGGTAATGCCTTCGTTGGCCAGGTCTTTACTGACCACGCTGGTGCCTCCGGATATCCGCAGGATGATGGGCAGGCTGTCTGTTGCATCCACACACGCACGCAGGACGCCCCGGGTGACGAAGAGCGCATCGCAGTACGGCAGGAGCGGCTTGATGGTTTCGCCCGGTTTTTCCAGTTTGTGGGTGGGACCCTGAAAATAGCCGTGGTCTATGGGTAAAAAGAAACAGTGACCGTCGGGTTGGATGAGTCGGGATAATCGGTTTTTTATTCCCCAGTCCATATAGATCGCCTCCTGTCATGCCTAATGATGATGTTCCAACGAGGGTCTATTTTACGAAAAAAGCACACGATTGTCAAGCCGACATTCGGTGAATAAAAATCCCTGTCCAGGTCGGTTAAGCCAGGGCTTGCGTGTTTTATCGTGACGAGAATCAGCGGCTGGATTTTAACTTCAGACTCCGCGTCAGTCTCTGGAATGCTTTCCGGTAAGAATCGGGATTCTTCCAATCCGTGAAATCTCCGACAACACGCGTCTGGCAGATTTCCGAAGCCCACTCTTCGTCGGATGCCATCACGGCCTCATCCAGACGAATGGGGAACAGGATCCTCTGTTTTCGTCCTTCCTCCTGCCTTAACGCTGTCTCGACTTCGCGCTTCACCCACGATCTGTGAATCATGCTCTTGGAGAGCACCAACACGAGTTTGTCATAGCCATGTTTGGACTTATGGCTGGACCCTGTCATGTCGCCACCCGTTTTCATATCCTCCGGACAAAGCCAGCAGCGAATGCCCTTTTCCTGCAAATCACCGTGAATTTTCTGGGCAAGCACATCGTCTTCATGGGAATAGCCGATAAAACAGGTGTAGTACGGTATGGGCTTGTCCGAGGGCTTTGATGGCAGGACCTTGATTATCCTGTCTGGAAGGCCGACGCCTCTCAGAAAAGAGATCGGCAATCTGCCGGATCGGCACAGTGTGTCGTGATCGATGATGCTGGGCCCGTGATGGATGCAGGACGCCAGGTTTTTCACGCGGCTCAAATCGGTGAATCCGAAGACGGTCTTATACAGGCGCACCTGTTTGAAATTGGTGTTGTGCAGAAGTGATTCTGTCAGATCGGCCCCACGGAGATTGGCTCTGCTGAAATCGGTCTTGCTCAGATCGGCTCCGTAGAGATCGGCTTCGGTAATATCGGACTCGCAGAGGTCGGCTCCTTTGAGCGTGGCTTTACAGAGGATGGCGGAACGGAGACGGGTCCCGCTCAGGTTGGCTTGGTCCAGGACTGCGCCGCTGAGATCGGCTTCGATAAGGTTGGCTCCGCCCAGGTCGGCCTCGCTAAGGTCGGCATTGCGGAGATTGGCCAGGCTAATGTAAGCACCACTTAGGTAAGCCCCGTTCATAACGGCACCACTGAGACAGGCTCCGCTGAGATAGGTACCGTTGAGGTCGGCTCTGCTGAGATCGGCCTCCCGGAGGTCGGCACCGCTGAGATCGGCCTCGCTGAGATTGGCTTCGCTGAGGTCGGCCTTGACGAGCTCGGCCATACGGAGATTGGCCAGATTGAGATCGGCCTTCTTACCCTCACTTCCGCCAGACATTACCCATTGCTTATGTTTTTCAAGGATTTTTTCAAGCTGTGGTGTTGTGGATTTTTTCATGTCAGGCTTCAGAAATTATTAAAAAGGAATATTTTTAGCGACGTCGCGCTTTGCCTAGACAAAGCATTCCAAAGCTGTAACCCTCTCCCTGGTGCACAGAAATCCGCATTTTGTCTATTACTAAAAAGAAGGATATCAGAATACAACATAAAAAATTTACAATAAAAAGCAAGGACTAATGAGTGGATTGCTGCCTCGACGATCAGTGGGTTTTCCATTTGATCTTTTGGGAAAGATTCTTATATTACGCGTGCGATGCAAAAACCGACGGACTTAGAGTAATCCTCTGACGGATGGAAATTACAGTCCAGCCCCCAGGACGGGCCTTGACCTATGCGCATCAGCGGCATCGTCTTCTGCTCTATCTTCCAAGAATCACTCCCGAACAGGTGTTTGTCCCGTCCTTTTACTAGGATGACACGATGAAAATATACGTACTCTCCCCGAGCTTTGGAATCGAGAAATAAGGAATATCAGGATGCCTATTCGCAAGCTCTTCCTCTTCGCTCTCCTGTTTTTTTGTGTCTTCTCGAATACCCGTGGCCAAGAAGCAGAGATGAGCGAACTGTCGGACCTTACCGTTGAAAAGATCATGCGGGATCCCCGGTGGATGGGTGTATCGCCCAGTGAAATCACCTGGTCGGAAGACGGGCAACGCATTTACTTCAACTGGAATCCCGAAAAAGCCGAGAGTGACTCCTTATACGTGGTGTCCAGAAATGGCGGTACACCCCGTAAGGTGAGTTTGGCCGAGAGGAGAGTGCTCCCTGCCAGTCAGGGCGATTATGACCGGTCCTGGTCCCGAAAAGTGTATGAGAAGGACGGCGACATTTTCCTCCTGGACATCAAGCGATGGAGGATCAGGCAGATCACCCGCACGGTCGAGGTGGAACGAAATCCCCGTTTTACCGCCGACGGGAAAAAGGTCACGTATATCAAAGACCGGAATTTATATCTCTGGCATATCGATAACGGAGAGATCGTTCAGCTCACCGATTTCCGTGACGGTTTTCAGAAATCCGAGAAAGAAGAGCCAAAGATCGACCAGGAGAAATGGCTGAAAAAAGAAGAAGCAGAGCTTGTCGGGTATTTAAAAAAGCAAGCAGATCTGAAAAAGTTATCCGAAAAAAACAAGAAAGCCGTGTTGCCCGAGAGACCGAAGAAGATCTTCGTCGAGGATAAAGTAGTGCAGGATGTGCAGTTGAGCCCCGGCGAGCGCTTCATCACCTTCGTCCTAAATAAACCGGCCAGGCAGGCCAAGCGGACGATGGTCCCCAATTATATCCATGAGACGGGATTCACAGAGGTCCTTGATGCCCGTACCAAGGTGGGAAGCACCCAGAGTACGTACCAGCTGGGCGTGTACGATATAAAGGAAGATACTGTCCTGTTCGTTTGCACAGAAGACATTCCGGGAATCTACGATCGGCCTGCGTATCTGGAAACGTATGATGAAGCGGGCTCAGAGGAGGACGCGCAAGAGAAATCCCAAGAGACGGAAAAATCCGAACAGAAAAGTGCCAGGGAGGTGATGTTTCCCGACCTGGTCTGGGCAGAGGACGAAGACTGTGCCGTCGTTTCTGTGATGGCTCAGGATCACAAGGATCGATGGATCATGCTCCTGGAGCCGGATTCGGCCAGGCTGAGGCTCCTGGATCGCCAGCATGATGACGCCTGGATCGGCGGACCGGGCATACGGCGTTGGCGGCGGCAGGGGCCCGTCCTCGGCTGGATGCCCGACGGCAGGCGGGTTTGGTTCCAGTCGGAAGCATCAGGCACCTCCCATCTCTACACCGTCGATATCCAGACGGGTGAGAAAACGGCCCTGACCAGCGGCCCTTTCGAGGTTTATACGCCCCGAATCTCTCGGGATAAAAAACAATGGACATTCACGTCCAACGAGGCGCATCCCGGCGAGCGGCATTTTTACCGCATGCCCATCGATGGCGGAAAGGCTGTCCAGACAACCCGGATGGAGGGTTCGAATCAGGTTTTTCCATCACCCGACGGGAAGATGCTGGCCGTCTGTCATTCGGTCAGCAACCGGCCTTGGGAGCTGTTCATCATGGAGAACAAGACCGGCGCTCCAGCGAAACGCATAACCCATTCCCTGAGCCCGGAGTTCCTGTCGTATCCATGGCGCCAGCCCGACGTGATCACGTTTCCGGCCCGCGATGGAGCACGCGTCCATGCGCGTCTGTACCGTCCAGCGAATCCAGAGCCGGGGGGCCCGGCCGTGATCTTTGTTCACGGTGCGGGATACCTTCAGAACGCCCACAAGTGGTGGAGCCACTACTTTCGGGAATACATGTTCCACAACCTTCTAGTCGATCATGGCTACACAGTATTGGATATCGACTACCGGGCCAGCGCCGGCTACGGCCGGGACTGGCGAACGGCCATTTACCGGCACATGGGGGGGAAAGACCTGACGGATCAGGTCGATGGCGCCCGGTTCCTGGTCGAAGCATGCCACGTGGACCCGAAACGAATCGGCATATACGGCGGGTCGTACGGCGGGTTTATCACCCTGATGGCCCTGTTTACCGAACCTGATGTGTTTGCGGCGGGTGCGGCACTTCGACCCGTGACAGACTGGGCGCATTACAATCACTGGTACACGTCCAACATCCTGAACGTGCCCTACGCCGACAGCTTGGCCTACGTGCGGAGCTCGCCCATCTACCATGCCGAGGGGCTGAAGGGCGCCCTTTTGATGTGCCACGGCATGGTGGATGTGAATGTTCATTTTCAGGATGTCGTCCGGTTGTCCCAGCGGCTCATCGAACTGGGAAAGGAGAACTGGGAACTGGCCGTTTATCCGGTGGAGGGACATGGGTTCCGGGAGCCCAGCAGCTGGACCGATGAGTATAGACGCATCTTCACGTTGTTCGAGGAGAACCTGAAATAAATCTCATGGAATACGATGAGACCAGAGATCGGTCATTATAGGATTCAAGGTATCTTTGTGTATTCTGGATTTCGAATGATGGGTTATCATGATAGGAGGAAGGAGCATGATGTTTAAATCTCCGGTTGGATTTCAGAAAAGAATGCGGATTGGAATTGCCGTCCTATGGATGCTGGTTTTTCTCATTCCCTGTCACGGCGCTATCGGGAGCGGCGAGTTCGGGAATGTGTATGCCATCAAGGCCGGGAAAATCATCACCGTCACGGGCGGCATCATCGAAAACGGGACGATTCTGGTGCGAGACGGCATCATACAGGCCGTGGGTCAGAACATTGTCATCCCACCGGACGCCGAGATTGTGGCGGCCGATACGATGTGGGTGTATCCCGGGTTGATCGATGCACACACGTCCCTGGCCCTGAAGCTGCCGACGAAGAAGAGCGACGAGGCTCAGGAACAACAGACACAGACGCCGGCCAGCAGCGAAGGCAAGGCTTCCCCGGAATTACTGAAATCGGATCGATGTGCCGCCGATCTGTTGAATCCCAAAGACACCAAGATCGCCAAGGTGCGCCAGGCCGGTGTGACCACCGTGCTGACCATTCCCACCAGCGGGATTTTCATCGGTCAGAGCGCTTTGATCAACCTCTTTGGCGACACGGCCGAAGAGATGATACTCAAATCGCCCGTGGCCATGCATCTGGGCTATCAGCGGCAGTCGGGGGTCTATCCGTCCACACTTTTCGGCGTCATCGCGTATCAAAGGCAGACGTTCCTGGATGCCCAGCACCATCAGCTTCTCTGGGATCGATACGAGAAGCAGAAGGCGGGATGGCGGCGTCCGCTGCCCGATAAATCTCTGGATGCGCTGATACCTGTTCTGGAAGGAGATCTGCCCATCATCATCTCGGCCAACAAGGAAAACGAGATGAAGCGGGCCGTCCGTCTGGCCGAGGAGTTCGGATTGAATTACATGATCAGCGGTGCCACCGAAGGGTGGCGAGTCGTGGATCTTTTAAAGGCCCAGCAGAAACCGATGCTGGTCAGCCTGAATTTCCCCAAGCCCAAGGACGTGACGGGTTATGCCTTCAAGCTCAAGGTAAAAGGGCCCGAAAAGGAGAAACCCGACGAAAAGAAGGCAGAGTCGAAGAAGGAGAAAGAAGGCAAAGAGAAGAAGGAGGAAGAAGATCCCGAGAAGAAAGAAATTTATGCCAATGCCAGCGTGCTCCACAGGGCCGGGATTACGTTCGCGTTCACATCACAAGGCCTGAAAAAGCCCGATGAATTCATGAAGAATGCGGCCAAGGCCGTGGAGCACGGCCTTGCCAAGGAAGAAGCCTTGAAGGCCATGACCATCAACCCGGCGACCATTTTCGGCGTGGCCGATCAGGTGGGCAGCATCGAAGAAGGCAAGATCGCCAACCTGGTCATCACGACAGGGGATCTGTTCGATGAGAAGAACAAGGTCAAGTGGGTCTTTATCGACGGCCATAAGATCGACGTGGAGGAGGCCAGGAAAAAGCCCGATGAGGAACCTGCCGTGGATGTGACGGGAACCTGGGAGATGATGGTCACCACCGAGATGGGGGACATATCGGCTACCGTGACCCTGGCACAGACGGGTTCCGAGGTAACCGGTACGTTCAAGAGCGAAATGGGAACGTCGGACATCACAGACGGGACAATCAGCGGCAGCGACATCGAATTTAGCGTCACGCTGCCCGTCATGGATCAGCCCAGGGAGTTGGTTTTCATCGGAACCGTGGAGGGAGATACGATGGAGGGCAGTCTCGATCTGGGCGCCATGGGCACGGCCGAGTGGAAGGCCACCCGTCCGGGCTGGGAGTGAGGTTAGAGGCATGCAAGTCCTCATCCCGTCACGATCACGAGTAATAATCGTTATGGAGGTATAGATGATGTTAAATGTACGATGGCGAAGGAGACTCATCGCCGGGCTGACTGTGATGGTCATTATGATCGTTATTCCCCTGCACGGTCAGCTCAAAGTTGAAGGAGAGGGAGACGCCCTCTTGATCAAGAATGCTACGGTGATGACCGTGACTCAGGGAACCATCGAGAACGGTTCCATCCTCATACGCAACGGGAAGATCGCATCGGTGGGTTCCGGTGTGGCCGGACCCGATGGGGTCCGGGTCATCGATGCCAAGGGACGATATGTCATGCCGGGCATCATCGATTCCCATTCCCATATGTGCAGCGAGGGCGGCATCAACGAGATGACGGGCACGGTGACGCCTGAGGTGAACGTGGAGGATATCCTCCGGCACGACGATATTGGCATGCAGCGTGCCCTGGCCGGAGGCGTGACTGCCCTGAATACGCTTCACGGGAGCGCCAATGTCATCGGCGGCCGGAATGCCGTAATCAAGCTCAAGTTCGGGAAACCCATGGAAGAGCTGATGATACCCGGCGCCATGTCCGGGATAAAATTTGCCCTGGGCGAGAATCCCAAGCGTTCCAATTTTCGTGATCCCCGGGGAAGCCGGTTTCCCATCTCCCGCATGGGAGTGATGCATAAAGTCCGGGAAGCCTTTACCCAGGCGAAAGAATACATGCGCGCATGGGAAGAGTACGAGCTGAAAAAGCAGGGGAAGATCAAGCAGGCCCGATGGGAGAAGAAACGGGGTCCGATTCCCCCCAAGCGCGACCTTCGCCTGGAAGCGCTGGCCGATATCCTGCGGGGAAAACTCACCATCATCTGTCACGGGTACCGGGCCGATGAGATGCTGGCCCTGATGGAGCTGGGCGATGAGATGGGATTCAAGGTAGGTTCGTACGAGCACTGTCTGGAGGGATACAAGATTGTGGAGGAACTGGTAGAGCACGACGTCATCGCTTCGATATTTGCCGATATGTGGGCCTACAAGATGGAAGCCTTTGACGCCATTCCGTACAACGCAGCACTCTTGACAGAGCACGGCGTCGTGGTTACCATCAATTCGGACAGCAACGAGCGAATACGCCGTTTGTACCAGGAGGCGGCCAGGACAATCAAGTTCGGAATGTCCGAGGAGGATGCCCTGAAGACCATCACCCTGAACCCTGCCAAGATGCTGCACATCGATGATCGCGTGGGGAGCATCGAGAAGGGCAAGGACGCAGACCTGGCCATTTTCAACGGACACCCTTTCAGCGTGTATTCTAAGGTGGAGATGACGCTGATCGAAGGGGAGATTTATTTCGACCTGAGTACGGCCAACACGGTTGCAAAGACACTGGCGGAATCATCGGACTAATGGCCCTCTCGGATTATCATGATAAGAGGTAGACATATCCATCTCAAAGATATATATCAGAACCCGAAAATGGAATACAAGAGGATGACTATGAAAATAAAATCGATCCATCGTTTTAGACGAGGCATTTTTCTCGTTGTATGGCTCCTGGGAATGTTGGGAACTGCCGCGGCCGGGGACGTGGTCATCACCAATGCGACCCTCGTCACTGTGACGGGAGGAACCGTCGAAAACGGCACGCTCCTGATTCAAGATGATCGAATCGTGGCCCTGGGAACCGATGTGGACGTACCGCCCGGTGTTGAGGTCATCGACGCCCGGGGCTTGTATGTGTATCCCGGCATGATAGACGCCACCACATCATTGGGATTGTACGAAGTGGGAGCCGTCCGTGCGACGGTGGATGCGTCAGAGATGGGAACGTACAACCCCCATATCGAGGCGGCCGTGGCCATCAATCCCCACAGCGTTCACATACCCATCAGCCGCGTGAACGGAGTCACCTCGGCCCTGGTGGTCCCCGGAGGAGCCGTCATCTCGGGACAGAGCGCTCTCATCAATCTCAACGGCTGGACGCCGGAAGAGATGGTGGTGAAGGCTCCGGTGGGTATTCACATTCAGTTCCCCCGCCTGCCCCGGCAGGACGATGAGAGCGGGCAGAGACCGTCGTCCCAGAAGAAGAAAGACACCAAGGAGAGGACAGAGAAGGAAATCAAGGCGTTGATGGACGTCTTCAAGAAGGCCAAGCGGTATGCGGCCACCTGGGAGGCCTACATGAAATCGATGAAGCCGCCGGCCCCTGCGAAAGACCTGATGCTGGAAGCCCTGGTACCGGTGGTCAAGCGGGAATTGCCCGTCATCGTTTCCGTGCATGTGGAAAAGGACATCAAGAATGCAGTGGATTTCGTGGACACCCTGAACATCAAGGCCATATTCCATGGTGTGTACGAGGGGTGGAAGGTGGCTCCCTTGCTCAGCAAGAAAGGCATCCCTGTTCTGGTGGGCCCGGTTATGGTCAGTCCGGGACCCGAGGATCCGTATGATGCCATCTATGCCAACGCGGGCGTGCTCCACAAGGCAGGCGTGAAGATTGCGTTTGTCACGGAAAGCGCTCCCGATGTGCGCAGCCTGCCCTATCATGCGGGCATGGCGGCGGCGTTCGGATTGCCCAGGGAGCAGGCATTGAAAGCGGTGACGATTTATCCTGCAGAGATATTCGGCGTTGCCGATAAGCTGGGCAGCCTGGAGGTCGGCAAGCTCGCCAATGTGATCGTCACCGACGGCGATCCCTTGGAGATGCGGACACAGATAAAGCATGTGTTCATCGCCGGCCAGAAGATCCCCATGACCAGCAAGCATAAGGCTCTTTATGAGACGTTTCGGAAACGACCGGCTGCGAAGGAGTGAATCGGAGGCCAAGGAGACAGTCATCAGAAGCATCGTTCTCTGCGGCGTGCTCATCACCCTTTTTATCTCGTGTGCATCTTTTGTGACGAGAAGGCATCCTCTGGCGGATCGGGTTGTGTGCATCGATCCGGGGCATGGTGGGACGGCCGCGTTCGACAGTTACCGCGTCGGTCCCGCCGGAGAGCGCGAAGAATGGATTGATTTGCGCGTGGCCATAGCCCTTAAGGAGATGCTGGAGGTCCGAGGCGCCAGAGTCCTCATGACACGAACCGAGGATGTCGATGTGCCCTTGAAAGACAGGGCCTTCCTGGCCGTAACGGGCGGCGCCGATGTCTTTCTCTCCATCCATCACAACGCAACCGCGGATTCTTCTGTCAACTTTCCCATCATTTATTTTCACGGGAATGCCTCGGAGAATCGGGCCAGTGTGCAGTTGGGCCGTCTGGTGGCCCGCCGTCTTTCGGAAGCGCTGTTCGATGGACACACACCGTTGAGCCTGGTGTCGGATCACACGATCTTTCCAGAGGCTGGCACGGCGGTCTTGAGGCATTCCTATGGGATTCCGGGTATCATCGGGGAAGCCTCTTTCTTTACCCATCCCGATGAAGAGGAACGCCTGAAAGACGATGCGTACAACCGGAAGGAGGCCGCGGCTTACGTCATGGCTCTGGAAGAATTCTTTTCCCACCGCATCCCCCCAATCCATGAGAAGTATTCCAACGGGCGGATTCCTCCCTTCGCCGTGTTCCAGGAAGCGGAACGCATGGATCCCGTGGCCAGGCGCTGGAAAGACGATTTCTACGAAGGTGAACGCCTGTTTCAGGAAGGGCACACCGAAACACTCCAGCACGCTTACGATCTGTTCACCCGTTCGGCGAAGTCCTTCCCCGACTCGTGGGTCGCCGGAAAGTGTCATCTGTATCGCTGGAAAATACTGCGTTTGCTGAATAAGACGGAGGAGGCCGATCTGGAGAGAAAACGCGTTGAGGAGTATTATATCGATTTGAAATAAGAGATTTTTTTATTACTTTGATTTATGGCATGTCATGAGCCTGCGCCTTTTTTAAGCTCCTGTGAGAAGCAAAGGGAGGGAGAAAAACATGCCGTCCCAAGAAAAATCCAAGCAGCGGATAGCCCTTCACGCCGATAGTCGTCTCACCGTGTTCCTCTTGAGCATTCTGGTCATCATTGCCCTGGGATTCGTGCTCCATCAGCTCCAGGCCATATTCAAACCGCTTCTGATTGCCGTGTTCCTCTCGTTCGTGTTCGAACCCATGGTGGACATCTTTACGAAAATAAAGATACCCAAATTCTTAGCCTTCATCCTTTCGCTGATCATCGTGTTTGTGGTCATCGACCTGCTGGGCATGGTCATTTATGCGAACATCGCCGCATTCGTCGATGAGTTTCCCAAGTACCAGGACAAATTCAACGGGCTGTACACGCGAATCATCGGATTCTTGAGAATCCCCCACGAAGAGGTTCAAAACTACCTGGAAAACATCAAGTGGACAGAGCTGTGGCAGAAGGCATCCCTGACTCGAATACTCGGGTCTACGGTAGGATCGTTCGTGAATTTTCTGGCGAATCTTTTCCTGATTCTTTTATTCACGGTATACATCGTCCTGGGCAGGACGCATTTTCTGATGAAGCTTCGTCGAGCCTTCGATGAGGAACGCACCTTAAAGGCGTATGACGTGTTTATCAACATCAACATGGGCATGCAGAAGTATCTCGTGGCCAAGACGCTCATCAGCCTGGTAACGGGTGTGGTGGCGACGATTATCCTCCTGATTTTCGGAATCGAATTTGCCTTTGTGTGGGGTCTGTTGACGTTCGTACTCAACTTTATCCCCAACGTGGGGTCGATCATTGCCACTATTCCACCGGTTCTTGTGGCCTTCTTTCAGTACGGCTCCGTATTCCCGGGTGTTTGGGTCGTACTCCTGCTCCTGGCCAATCAGATGACTATGGGGAATCTGGTAGAGCCCCGTGTCATGGGCAAGAGCCTGAATCTGAGTCCTCTGGTCGTCATACTGTCGTTGATCTTCTGGGGATTCATCTGGGGGCCCATCGGTATGATCCTGGCCGTACCGATTTCCGTGACCATTCAGATTATCTGTGCGAACATCGACTCGTTGAGACCGATCAGTGTTTTTATGGGAGGAGATATAGAGTCTTGAAAACAATACGTATGGACGGCGAAAAACTTTATTGGGCATTTTATTACGGCAAGAAAGAAGTCATCAAACGAAGAAAGCACCTGAACAAGATCAATGTGTTTCCCGTGGCCGACGGCGACACGGGAACTAACCTGGCCATGACGATGCAGTCCATCATCGACGGAACGACGAGGACACCCGTTGTCTCCGACGTCAGCCGCGGCATGGCCGAAGCGGCATTGATGGGCTCCCGGGGCAATTCGGGAATCATCTTTGCTCAATTTTTATGGGGACTGAGTGAAGCGGTACGGGGCAAGAGGATACTGAATCGCAAAGAATTTGCCCATGCGATGAAGAATGGGGTGGAACACGCGTACCGGGCCATGAAGAAACCGGTGGAGGGGACGATACTGACGGTGATGAAGGCCTGGTCGAACGCATTATCGCATCTTCATGAACATACCGGTGATTTTGTCGAACTGCTGAGTCATTCTCTGGACTCGGCCAGAACGTCACTCCGGGAGACGCCCAAAAAGTTGAAAGTACTGGAGAAGGCGGGCGTCGTGGATGCAGGCGCACAGGGATTTGTTCATTTTCTCGAGGGCATGGTCCATTTTCTCCGGCATGGGAGAAAGCATGACCTGGAAGCGGACGTCATCCCTGTGCTCGAAGACGACCATGATGCCGTGTTTGCGGCAGACAAGGAGATCGATTACAGGTACTGCACTGAGGCCATCCTCAGGGGAGAGCGGTGTGTGCCAGACGATGTTCGAGAGGCAGCTTCCCCCTACGGCGATTCTCTAATCGTGGCGGGAGCGGAGAGCCGGGTGAAGGTGCATATACACACAAACCAGCCGGCCGATTTTTTTTCCGCCCTGCGTCGTTTCGGGGACATCTCTCATCCCAAGGTGGACGACATGCTCCGGCAGCGCGATGTCCAGTTTCATCGTAAGGCATCCATCGCCCTGGTGACCGATTCGGCATGCGATCTTCCCCAGGAGATCTTCGATCGATACCAGATACACGTCGTGCCCCTGAACATTGTCTTTGGTGAGAGTCAGTATCTGGACAAGATAACATTGACGCCCGATCAGTTTTACACCATGCTGGAGGACGAACCCGAGTTTCCCAGAACGTCTCAACCCGTGGTTCGAGCATTCGAGCAGTTATACAGTCGGTTGATTGCCCACTACGATTCCGTCGTTTCCATCCATCTGTCCAGAGCTCTGTCCGGCACCTGGAATGCAGCGTATGTTGCTTCTCAAAACATCGACAAACGAAACATTGCGGTCATCGATTCGAAGAATTTATCCACCGCATTGGGTTTGATCGTCCTTCGCGTGGCCCAGGACATACAGGAAGGAAAATCGCTGGAAGAGGTGGTGCGAACAGCCGAGGCGTTACGCACCAAGGCGCGGGTGCTGGTGAGCGTCCGAACACTGAAGTACATGGTTCGAGGCGGAAGAGTCAGCCCGCTGAAGGGAATCCTGGCCAAGGCTCTCAACCTGAAGCCCATCGTGTCGTTGAATGAAGCGGGAGAAACAACGCTGTACGGAAAGGCCTTCAGCACCCGTTCGAATATCAGGAAGATTCTCAAGATGGTCGAAGCGCATCATCGTGCGTCTACCATCCAGACATACGCTATCGGGCATGCCCATGCCCAGGACGGGGGACAAGACCTGGCCGAGAGGCTTCATGACATACTCGGTTTTGAGCGGGCGTTTACGATGAATGTGTCACCGGCCATCGGAGCCCATGCAGGCATCGGTTGCGTGAGTGTAGCCTATCTATCCGATTAACAGGAGGCCGCCATGGTGACGGGTATTTTCTATACGGGAGTCGCCCTTTTTGTGTTCATGAGTCTTTTTTATGTATGTTCTCAAATGGTGAAAAAGATCAGCATCGTGGACGTGGCATGGGGGGGCGGATTCATACTCGTGGCCGGTTTAAACCTGGCCAGGGCCCGAAGCATCACGACGCGGCAGGTCCTCGTAACATCCATGGTGTTCATCTGGGGAGTGCGCCTGATTGGTCATCTTTATTCACGGTTGAGAGGAAAACCCGAGGATTACCGTTACCAACAGATGAAGGAGCGTTGGGGAGACCGGGCGGCCGTACGAACGTACACGCGTGTGTTCCTTTTCCAGGGTTTATTGGTTCTGGCCATCGGATACCCCCTGATCATGGTGAATGTGCACATCGAAGAATCCCTTTATCCATCTGATTTTATCGGAACAGCCGTCTGGCTGGCTGGGTTTTTATGGGAAACCATCGCAGATGTGCAGTTGAGACGGTTCATTCGATTCCAGAAAAAATCGAGAGACGATATCATGACCCGCGGGCTGTGGCATTATTCCCGTCATCCCAATTACTTTGGCGAGGCATTGCAGTGGTGGGGCGTGGCTATCGTCGTCCTGCCCGTACGCTATGGATGGCTGGCCTTCTTCGGGCCCTTGATCATAACGATTTTATTGTTAAAAGTATCCGGCGTTCCTTTGCTGGAAAAGCGATATGCCGACAATCCTGCCTATGGTGAGTATGCGCGGAAAACCAGCCTGTTCATCCCCTGGTTTCCCAAGGAGTAATATACCGTTTCCATGAGTCTGTTCTTTCGCATGCACCCTGAGAATCCGCAAGTACGGATGATTCGACAATCAGCCCAGATTGTACGGGACGGTGGCGTGATTGCTTATCCGACGGATTCGGGCTATGCCCTGGGTTGTCACCTGGGGGATAAGACGGCACTGGACCGGATGCGCCAGATCAGGCAGCTGGATGCGCGCCACCACTTTACGCTTATTTGCCGGCATCTTTCGGAGGTCGGAACGTTTGCGGCGTTCGATACGCCGGTCTATCGTTTGCTCAAGGCGAACACGCCGGGCTCCTATACATTTATCCTTCGTGCGACGCGAGTCGTTCCCAGGCGAGTCATGCACCAAAAGACAAAAACCATCGGAATCCGTATCCCCGATCATCCCATCGTACAGGCACTTCTGATAGAGATGGACGAACCCATGCTCACCACCACACTCATACTCCCAGGTGATGTATACCCCATGAACGACGCATCGGAAATCCGTGAGCGTCTTCAAAATCATATAGACCTGATCATAGACGGCGGGCCGTGCGGAACCATTCCCACCACGGTCGTCGATTTATCCGACGATGTGCCACGTATACTCAGAGTAGGACGGGGGGATCCGTCTCCCTTTTCATGAGTCACGAACGAGGATCTTAAGATCTCCGACGGCTTTCATACACGTCACACCGAAAGGATAGGATTGATTTTTTCTTATTGATTTATAGGAATTCTTTTTATATGTTTCATACGATGAATGGACGGCAGGATTGGATCAAGTTGATCGTCAGTCTGTTGGTTTGCCAGCTGACAGGAGCCATCGGTTCGGTATTCACGCGACCGGCCATATCCCAGTGGTATGTTTTCCTGCAAAAACCGTCTTTCACACCTCCCAGCGGCGTATTTGCTCCTGTCTGGATTTTTCTGTACCTGTTGATGGGGCTCGCTTTCTTCCTCATCTGGCGCCAGGGTATCGATAATCAATATGCTAAACGTACCGTTATTTTTTTCATCGGGCAATTGATACTAAACGGCCTATGGTCTATCCTGTTTTTTGGTCTCCGGTCACCGCTGGCGGGGTTGGTGGATATCCTGCTTTTATGGGTATTGATTGTTATCACAACCTGTCGTTTTTATAGAATATACCGCACAGCTGGACTGCTGATGTTGCCCTACATTGTTTGGGTGAGTTTTGCGGCTGTTTTGAATGGAAGCATCTGGCTTCTTAACCGGTAACGAGGACTGAAATATACGTAATAGAATCGAAAGGAGAAGAGAATGGCCAACGTACTTAAAGTGATCGATGTGGTCGATATCGGGATCGAAAAGGAGAAGGCACGGCGCGATTTCTATGATCGGGTGTCGCAGCATTTTGAGGACGAAGAGATGAAGAGCCTGTTTACCCGGCTCAGAGATTGGGAAGACGCCCATATTAAAAAATTTCACCTGATACGGAATACCGTGGAGAGCTCTCCAACCGTCGAAACGTATCCGGGTGAACTGCAATCTTATATGGATGCCCTGGTAGACGACATGCTGTATTCGAAAGTATCGCCCGAATCGTTCAGTGCCAATGTAAAAACACCCATAGACGCCATCAATTATGGGATCGGGTTCGAGAAGGACGCCATCATGCTCTTCATGGAATTATCGGGCTATGTTGAGTCGAAGGACAAGGAGGCCATTCAAGAATTGATGGGAGAGGAGAGGCAGCATATCGTTTATCTGATAAAGCTTCGCAAGAAGTTGGCCGGTTCATAACGGGCTTTTTTGCGATGCCCATGACTCCCCGGTTCCAGTCCCGCAATACCGGGGTCATAGGTCACGAGCGTGCATGGTGAGCCGCGCACCTCGGACGGTTCCTTCCCGAAATTCAAGGTCTGAATGCATTCTGTACGGAATTCCATTTTCGCTTCGAGTATCTAAAATACAAGGATGACATTTTTGTCCGGCGATGACTCAAGAATTATTAGTAAAAGCTTTATTCGAATACGATAAGACGGTGCGTTCGATGCATTCGTTTTTTTAAGAGACCTTATGTATGTCGGTTTTAATAAAAGCACGACCCGGTGGGACACACCTCAGAACCCATACAATAATAATATAGAGAGGAATGAAGAGGATATGCGAATGAAACGACCGTTGATGTGTCTTTTTTTATGGATGTGGATTCTTTCTTTTTATTCGATTGCACCCGATGTTTCTTCGGAGGAGAAACAAGAAACGACACCGATTTTTGTGACGGCCTGGCTGAAAGCAGGGCCCGTCACCGTCCGTATGCCGGTATTCCACGATACAAAGAATATCAAAGGAGAGGTATTCGGTCTTAAGGAATTATTACGATTCGACGATACCGATACAGAATCGTGGTGGCCCACGATAGGTGGGCCGTTTCCGTGGTCGGGGATGTGTGATCGGGTGTGGAGCGAGGTGCTGTGCGATACGCATGGCGTGATGCTGGAATCGGAAAGGGGGGTCGAATCCCCGGAGATAGCGTTTCTGGCAACGTACATTCGGGCCGGCCGATTTGCCGAGGCCACGCTGGAGATATCCGGGTATCATCTGTTTCGAGCGTTTCTCGACGGCAACATGGTGTTGGAGAAAGCCTCTGCCCAAAAGCCGGCAGATGACAGGGCCTCCGTGAAGGCCAAGAAGCTTTCCAAGCAAATAAAACTGGAAGCAGGCGTCCATCTGCTTCTGGTCAAGGCCATGAAAGATCCCGATTGTCAGGCGCCCTGGGTAGTCAAGGCGACGTTGAGGATTCCAGTCAACCATGAAGATGCATTAACTGTCGGAACTCAGCCGCGCCAGGTCATGACCATCCGGCACATGATGGACGGTCCCAAGGTCCGTAGCGTGTCCATCTCATCCGACGGAAAATTAGTCGCCGTGTCGATGCAGCAGTCGCAGCCTCCCAGCGATGATGCCGAGTCCTGGATTGAACTGCGGCAAACCGAGGACGGCGGCCTTGTCCAGACCTTCCGGGGAGGCATGGCGCTTTCCCAAATTCAGTGGTCGCCCGTTGGACGGCGGCTTTCCTACATAAGTTCGGAAAAAGAGAAAAAGACATTATGGATCATGGATGTGGATAAGGGCACGAGTATTCCTTTATTGAAGGATGTCGAGGATTTGGGGGATTACACGTGGTCGCCGGCCGGGGATTTTCTCATTTATAGCATCACAGAAGAGCCGAAAGAGGACAAGACCGGCCTGAAACGGCTGGAGGGCATGCCCGACCGATGGCCGTGGTACAGGGAACGTCATTTCCTGTACCGAGTGAACGTGGCCGACGGAACCCGGCAGAGGCTCACGGCAGGCCGGCTGTCCACGAGTCTCAACAGCGTCCATCCCGATGGCAGCCGTTTGTTGTTCTCCCGCTCCATCTACGATTACACGGAGCGCCCGTACAGTAAAACGGAGTTCTTCGTCCTGGACCTGAACACGCTATCCCTGGATACCCTGTTTGTCGACCGATGGGCACAGACGGCCCAGTGGTCGCCCGACGGGAAACAGTTGCTGGTAACCGGCGGTCCGATGTGCTTCGATGGGATCGGCAAAAACGTGCCCGACGGAAGGATTCCCAACGATTACGACACCCAGGCTTTTCTGTACGATTTGGAGACCGGTCGTGCGGAGCCCATCACCAAAGAATTCGACCCCTCCATCAACCAGGCTGTATGGAGCCAAAGCGAATCCTGTATCTATTTCAATACCACGGATCGTTCGTATAAGAGACTCTATCGGCATGATGTCGAAAAGAAGAATTTTGAGATGATGGATACCGGGTTCGATGTTCTGGACGAATTCGATATTGCCGAAGATAGGCCCGTGGCCGCGGCCATTGGATCCGGAGCCTCTCTTCCGCCCAGGGCCTCCGTGCTGGACCTGCGCAGGAGACGAACCCGTACCCTCATCAATCCTGGGGAGAAGGATTACCAGCATGTTCATTTTGGCCAGGTAGAGCGCTGGACGTTCACCAACACGCGCGGAACAGAAATCGACGGACATGTTTACTATCCCCCGGAATTCGATCCTCAAAAAAAATACCCGTGCATCGTGTACTACTACGGCGGCACCAGCCCGGTGACCCGGGATTTTGGCGGACGGTATCCCAAGGAGATTTGGGCGGCCAACGGGTATGTGGTATACGTTCTGCAGCCCAGCGGTGCCACGGGATATGGTCAGGCCTTTTCAGCCTTTCACGTGAACGACTGGGGGCAGATCGCGGCGGATGAGATCATCGACGGAACAAAGCAGTTCCTGGAAGCCCATCCCTTTATCGATGCATCGCGGATGGGTTGCATCGGTGCTTCGTTCGGGGGGTTCATGACCATGCTGCTGACCACTCGCACGGATATGTTTGCCTCGGCCGTGGCCCATGCCGGAATCAGTTCGATTTCCAGCTACTGGGGCGAGGGATACTGGGGATATCTCTACAGTGCTGCGGCCACGGCGGAAAGCTTTCCCTGGAACCGCAAGGACATTTACGTGGATCAGAGTCCCTTGTTCCACGCAGACAAAATCACAACGCCCCTGCTCCTGGTTCACGGCGCGTCGGACACCAACGTACCGCCGGGCGAAAGCCGGCAGCTGTACACGGCCCTGAAATTGCTGGGAAGGGACGTCGAGCTGGTCGAGGTCGAGGGGCAGAACCATCATATCATGCAGTACAATAAACGCATTCGGTGGACCAAGACAATCATGGCATGGTTAGACCGATGGCTGAAAGATCAACCCCAGTGGTGGGAGGATCTGTATTCCGATAAATAGAAGGAGGCACACGATGAAGCAGAGACGGATCATCATCACCAGCGCGCTTGTCATCATCCTGATGGTATCGTCCGTTTTCGGTTTGGTGTTCGACAAGTCCGAGTATGCTGCCCGGAGACATAAATTCATGGAAACGATTCCCGACGGTGTGGCCATTCTTTTGGGTGCTCAGCTGCCCGGAAGCTACATGGAATACTATCAGAACAACGATTTTATGTACTTCACCGGCGTGGAGATTCCAGATGCCATACTCCTCGTGGACGGCATACGGAAGGAGAGCATTCTCTTTTTTACGATTAGCGAGGGTGCGGCTCGCAACGAGGGGATTTCGCTGGACCTGGTACGCAACCCGGAAGAAGTGACCGGCATCGAAAAGATTCTTCCCGTCGAGCAGTTCTCGTCCTACTTGAACCGGCTGAGTTCGAGCACAACGGTTTTTTACACACCGTACAAGCCCGAAGAGCTGATGCGGGAGTGCACCAACGAGAAATTCAGGAGGCTCCAGCAGAACATCACGCTCAACGACTGGGACGGGAGGCTGACCCGCGAGCTTCAATTCGTTCAATTACTGAGGGATCGGTTTCCCTATGTCGAGGTCAAGGATTGCTGCCCGATGATCTGGGAGCTCCGGATGATTAAATCACCGGCCGAGATCGCCCTGCTGCGCAGGGCCGGTGAAATCGCCGTGAAGGCCCACATCGAAATGATGAAGACCACGCGGGTGGGCATGCACGAGTGGGAGCTGGCCGCTCTGTATGAATACTACTGTAGAAAGGAGGGCGCCCAGGACCTGGCCTACTACTGCATCATCTCCTCGGGCGAGAACCATCCCTATTTTCATTATTATAAACATGACCGCCAGCTCCAGGATGGTGATTTTCTCGTGGTAGATGTAGGGCCGGATGTCGATTATTACGATATCGATATCACGGTATCCTATCCTGCCAACGGCCAGTTTACGCCAAGACAAAAAGAGATATACGAAGCGGCCAAAGCCGTGCATGAGGTGAGCATGGAGTGCTACAGGCCAGGCGTTACTCTGGAGGAGGTCGAAAAAACGGTCGTAGACGTACTCACAAAGAGGGGATTCGACCTGTCGAAACCGATTTTCCAACACCGGGGCATGCGGGGGCGTTTCGGCCATTACGTGGGCATGGCCGTCCACGATGTGGGGGGCAGTCCCACAGTCCTCAAGCCGGGCATGGTGATCGCCAACGAACCCCTGGCTGCGTTTCCCCAAGAAAACCTGGGCGTCCGGGTGGAGGATACGATCCTGATCACCGAGGACGGTTACGAGATTCTTTCGGATGGTCTCCCCAGGGAAGTGGAAGAGATAGAAGCTTTGATGAAGCAGGATGGTGTGGTTCAAGTCCTGAAAAAGGCCGCGTTGTATTGAACGGACAACGATCCATCGTCCAACCGTAGATTGAATGGAGAGCAATAGCGAGTTTCATCTGTTCAGCCAGGGAGATTTTGATAAGCTTAGGAAAATAGGATTCTAAAAAGGAGGGTAAGAACGTGATAAACCGGCGAGCATTCTTGGGGGCCATCGGCAGACCGGCGTCAGCAGCGTTTATCGTGGCGGCACTGGATACCATCGGTATGCATCGGGCGCTGGAAGCCATCGCAGATTATCCGGGCAGTCCGGAGGAGATAGCGGGGGATGAAGCCTTCTGGTTCGAGGTACAGCAGGCGTTTACCGTGGACCGCAGCCTCATCAATCTCAACAACGGGGGCGTCTGTCCATCACCCGCCATCGTCCAGGACGCTATGAAGAAACATCTGGATTTTTCAAACAAGGCCCCGACATACACGATGTGGCAGATTCAAGAACCGCAGAAGGAGGCTGTCCGCAAACGTCTGGCGCGTATGTTCGGTTGCGATGCCGAAGAGATCGCCCTGACGCGGAACGCCTCAGAGGGTCTCCAGATCTGTCAATTCGGAATGGATTTTCACAAAGGGGATGAATTCTTAACGACGACTCAGGATTACCCCAGGATGATCACGACGTTTCGACAGAGGGAGCGCCGCGAGGGTCTGGTCCTGAAGCAGTTCTCCATCCCAGTGCCCGCAGAAGACCCGGATGAGCTCGTTTCGCTCTTCGAGCAGAACATCACGAAACGAACGAAAGTCATACTGATCTGTCATGTGATTAACCTCACGGGTCAGATCATGCCCGTGAAGGCCATTGCCCAGATGGCCCGGAAGAAGGGCATTCCCGTGCTGGTAGATGGCGCCCATGCCTTTGCCCATTTCGAATTCAAGCATGAAGACCTGGATTGTGATTACTACGCCACGAGCCTGCACAAATGGCTGTGTGCGCCCCACGGCACGGGATTGCTTTACGTGCGGAGGGGAAAGATAAAAGACCTCTGGCCGCTGATGGCCGCCCCGGAGGACATGGACGATGATATCCGTAAATTCGAGGAGATCGGTACTCACCCGGCGGCTCCGTATCTGTCCATTGCCGAGGCATTGACGTTCCACCAGGGAATCGGAATCAAGCGGAAGGAGGCGCGACTGCGGTTTCTCCGGGATTACTGGGCCAAACGGCTTCTTCAGCACGATCGCGTTCGGCTGCATACCAGTCTGAAACCAAACTTCTCCTGTGGCCTGGCCAACATGCAGATCGAGGGCATCGATACGGTGGATTTGGTCGAATTCCTATGGGAGAAGTACAAGATCATCGTGGTGCCCATCAAACATCCCGAATTCGAGGGCATCCGTGTCACGCCCAACGTGTATACGACGCTGGAAGAGCTGGACCGGTTCTGCGATGCCATAGAAGGCGTGATCAAAAACGGATTGCCCGTATCATGACATCATGAACATCCAAAACGTGAAGGCGTCAGAATGCGAAAGTTTATCTTATTGTTGGTGGCGGTTGCCATCGTTTGTGTGTGGGCCCTGACATGCTCCCTCCTGCCTGTCAAGTATGACATTCTCATTAAGAACGGCGTGGTGATCGACGGGAGCGGTAAGCCCCGGTACACGGCCGATGTCGGTATAAACGGCGGTAAGGTGGTGGCCATCGGTTCTCTGTGGGCGTTGATTACTGAGATCGACATCGATGCCTCTGGCAAGGTTGTCTGCCCGGGATTCATCGACCTGCATACCCACGCAGAACGCAACATCCTGGAAATTCCGGCCGTGGAGAATTACACGCGTCAGGGTGTGACGACGGTTGTGGGCGGGAATTGCGGTGGGTCTCCATTTCCCGTGGGCGAGTTCATGCAGTCCGTCGAGGAGGAAGGAATCACCCTGAACCTGATCCTCCTGGTCGGTCACAATACCGTGCGTGAGCGGATCATGGGAACGGAGAATCGCGTGCCCACCAAAGACGAATTGGTGATGATGAAGGAACTGGTCGCCCAGGCCATGGACGAGGGCGCTTTTGGTTTTTCCACGGGTTTAAAATACGTTCCCGGGAGCTACGCTTCCACGGATGAGGTCGTCGCCCTGGCCGGAGTGGCCGCCTCCTACGGTGGATTCTACGCCACCCACATGCGGGACGAGGGATTGAAGATCATAGAATCCGTACAGGAAGCCATCGAGATTGGACGCCGGACAAACGCACCGATCCAAATCTCGCATCACAAGGTGGTGGGCAGGGGAATGTGGGGTCGCAGCGAAGAGACGCTCCGGCTCATCGATGAAGCTCACGAACAGGGCCTCGACATCACGTTCGATCAGTATCCGTACACGGCCACGAGTACCGGGCTGACCGTTCTCTTTCCCGCATGGTCTCTGGCCGGCGGACCCGACAGCATCAGAATACGGCTGGACGATCCCCGTACAAGGAAGAGGATCAAGGAGGGTATCGAATTCAACATCCTTCATGACCGCGGCGGGGGCGATCCGGCCAGTGTCGTGGTCGTTTCCCATCGGACCGATTCGACGCTGGCCGGGAAAGACTTGGCCGAGATCACCAGAATGCGGGGTCGCAGGCCCACGGTGGCCAATGCCGCGGAAACGCTGATGGAGCTCGTGTACGAGGGCGGGGGCAGCGGCATTTACCATTGTCTCAGCGAGGACGATGTGACCCGGATCATGCGTCATCCTCTGGGCACCGTGGGCTCCGATGGCAGCACGGTCCTGTTCGGAGAGGGCATCGTGCATCCGCGGAATTACGGGACATTCCCTCGGGTTCTGGGCCGGTACGTCCGTGAGCAGAGCGTACTCACACTGGAGGAAGCCATCCGGAAGATGACGTCCCTGCCTGCAGAACGTCTGGGGCTGGAGGATCGTGGGCTGATACACAAGGGCAGCCGGGCCGACGTGGTCGTGTTCGATCCCAAGACAATCCTGGATAATGCCACGTTCCTGGACCCACATCAGTATTCCGCTGGGATTGAATATGTGATCGTCAACGGTCAGATGGTCATCGGAAATGGCGTGTATACGGGAAAAAGGCCAGGATATGTCTTAAGAAAAACCAAGACGATAATTAAATAAAAACGGGGAATGGTCGTCACCAACGAGAACGCCGATCGGTGGAATCGGCCTTTATGTAGATCATTCCGAATAAATCACTCAAGGAGTATAATGATGAATTCAACTTTCCAGCCCTTTATCATGGAACGCGTGATGTCCAAGTGGGAGAACGTCGTGGAGTATAACCTGTCGGAGAGCGGTGTACATCCGATGACGCTTCATGAATTGATGCAAGATCCGAAGGACATCGAGAAGCTCTTAAATACCGAAATCAACTACCCCCAGGCCAACGGCATCGTAGAACTGAGAGAAAGGATTGCGGCCATGTATCCGGGCAGCACACCGGATAACATTCTGGTCACGGTGGGTGCGGCCGAGTCCAACTTCATCACGATGCAGACCGTACTGGACCCCGGCGACGAGGTGGCCATCATGCTGCCCAATTACATGCAGGTCTGGGGCGTGGCCAAGAACAGGGGACTGAAGATTCAGGAATTTCGACTCAAGGAAGAAAAGGGTTGGGCCCTGGAAGACGATTGGGAACGGGCCGTGACGACGAACACAAAGCTCATCGCCGTGTGTAATCCCAACAATCCCACGGGGTACATCCTGACGGATAAAGAGATGGATGCCGTGGTGGCAGCGGCGGAGAGGGTGGGTGCCTGGATCCTGGCCGACGAGGTCTACGCCGGGGCCGAGCGGACTACGGATGTGGTGACGCCCTCGTTCTGGGGTCGTTACGATAAGGTACTGGCCATAGGCAGTATGTCCAAAGCCTACGGCCTGCCGGGATTGCGTTTGGGTTGGGTTGTGGGGCCGGCCGACACGGTGGACGACATATGGGCACGGCACGAGTACGTGGCCATCAGTACGACGATGCTATCCAATCACATCACAGCGTACGCGCTATCATCCGAAGTGCTGCCGCGCGTCCGCCAACGGGCCCGTGATTATATCCGGCGTGGGTATCCCATCCTGGAAGACTGGATGAAAGGCCACGGCGATACCTTCAGCACAGTACAGCCCCAGGCGGCGGCTATCGCCTATGTCCGGTACCATCTGGATATCAATTCCACGGAGTTGATCGAACGGTTGATGCACGAGAAGAGTGTGTTTATCGTACCCGGCGATCATTTCGGCATGGACCGGTATCTGCGCATCAGCTTCGGTCTGGAACCCGACTTCCTGAGAGCGGGGCTGGATCGCATTCACGAGCTGATCGTCGAACTGGGGTAGGATAGAAGAGAGCGCGGACGCATGGGCGTCGTTCGGCATGCGCCATCCAATCATAAAGGGGAGCGATGGAATATATCTCACTGGGCCGTTCGGGTCTGAAGGTGAGCCGGCTTTGCCTTGGGACGATGAATTTTGGCCCTCATACGTCTGAAAAAGACAGCTTCGCCATCATGGACAAGGCCCTGGAGCTGGGCATCCAGTTTTTCGATACGGCCAACGTGTACGGGGGGAAGAAGGGCGAGGGTGTGACGGAACAGATTATCGGGAGATGGCTGGCTCAGGGAGGGGGCCGCAGAGAGCGCATCGTCCTTGCCACCAAGGTCTATGGTTCCATGGGAGACGGCCCCAACGACAGAGGGCTCTCGGCCTACCATATACGCCGGGCCTGCGAGGAGAGTCTGAAACGGCTTCAAACAGATCACATCGATCTATATCAGATGCACCACGTGGATCGCACCACGCCCTGGGAAGAGATCTGGCAGGCCATGGAGCAACTCGTTGGCGAAGGTAAGGTGATCTATGTGGGCAGCAGCAATTTCGCCGCCTGGCACATCGCCGAGGCCAACAGCGTGGCTGCCCAGCGGCACTTCTTGGGCTTAATCTCCGAGCAGAGTCTGTATAATCTGACCGCCCGGACGGTGGAACTGGAAGTCATTCCCGTGTGCCGTGCCCTGGGATTGGGCGTCATCCCATGGAGCCCCCTGGCCAGTGGATTCCTGGGAGGGATGACAAAAGAAATAAAAACAGTGCGGCGGATGGAAGAGAATGTACAGCAGATGATGAAGATACATCGTCAGAGTCTGGAAGCATATGAGACGTTTTGTGCAGGACTCGGCGAGTCGCCGGCCAACGTGGCTCTGGCCTGGCTGCTGCACCAGACGGGCGTCACGGCACCCATCATCGGCCCCCGCACGATGGAACAACTGGTGGGATGCATGGGATCGTTGGACATCGCCCTGTCCGAAGAAGATTTGATGAAATTGGATGCCATCTGGCCGGGGCCCGAGGGTCAGGCACCGGAGGCTTATGCGTGGTGAAAGAAACATCCCCAGAAGCCAAACGTCCATTACATGCCCTTCCCTCCCTCGTTTCTTACAGTGGATGCCAATCATAGGAAGAGGAAATTGAACCCATGAAAATCATCGAAACGACGAACGCGCCGTTGCCCGCAGGACACTATTCGCAGGGCATCGTCCATGACGGTCTGGTCTTTGTCTCCGGTCAACTGCCCGTGGACCCGGAGACGGGAGAGAAGGTGACCGGTTCTGTGGAAGAGGAGACGGACAGAGCATTGAAAAACGTGGCCGCTGTTCTGGAAGCGGCCGGGAGCGGTCTTCATCGGGTGATCAAGACGACGGTCTACGTGTCGGATATCACGCTTTGGGATCGTGTCAATCAGGTCTATGCCCGTCATTTCGGCGAGCACCGGCCGGCCCGGGCCGTGGTTCCCACCAAACCACTCCACTTTGGGTTTCATGTGGAGATCGAAGCCGTGGGTGTCGTGGAGACCGGGAGTGAGACCGCATGAAGGGGCGTCCCGACATCAAAGACATTCGTGAAGCCCACGACAGGATTCGGCCTTACATCCACAGAACGCCCGTGCTCACGTGTGCGTCCATCAATGCCATGGTCGGAGCACGCGTTTTTTTTAAGTGTGAGAATTTTCAAAAAGTCGGTGCCTTTAAGTTTCGGGGCGCCACGAATGCTGTCTTTAGCCTGTCGGACGAGGAGGCTAACAGAGGGGTGGTGACGCATTCATCGGGCAACCATGCTGCTGCATTGGCCTTGGCCGCGAGGAATCGGGGCATTACCGCCCGGATTGTCATGCCGTCCAACGCACCGCCCGTGAAAATAGCAGCCGTGGAAGGATACGGCGGGAACATCACGTTTTGCGAGCCCAAGCCTCAGGCCAGGGAAGAAGCAGCGGATCGCATCGTAAAAGAGACGGGCTCGACGCTGGTTCATCCCTCCAATGACGTGTCTGTCATCACGGGTCAGGGGACGACGGCCTTGGAATTCATCGAGACTGCGGGAGATTTGGATTTTCTCCTCACGCCGTTGGGGGGCGGGGGCCTGCTTAGCGGAACCGCCTTGACCGTGCGGGGCCTGAAGGCGAGGATCAAGGTCGTCGGATGCGAGCCCAAGAACGCCGATGATGCCTATCGTTCCATACGTGCCGGGCGAATCCTGCCGTCGGTGAATCCCGATACCATTGCCGACGGTCTTCGGACGTCTCTGGGTGACAACACGTTTCCCATCATTCGGGACCTCGTGGATGATATCGTGCTGGTCAGCGAGGAGGAGATCGTGGCTGCTATGCAGACGATTTTTCAGAGGATGAAGATTGTTATCGAACCTTCTTCGGCCGTACCTGTGGCTGCCGCTTTATTCGAAAAAATACGGGTGACGGATAAAAACGTTGGTATCATTCTGTCCGGGGGAAATGTCGATTTCAGCCGATTCTTCCAGTCGATGCTCGGCAATCCTCCTCCACAAACGCCCCGGAAAAACGATTCACACCGATAGCGTGTGAGCGCCTCCAACCCATTTAAACGTCCCTGGGAGGGAATCATGTCTTATAAAATCACGTACTACAACGATATCGCCATCGTTACGGCAAAGGGCAGTTTGATGGGAGGCAAGGAAACGACGGATTATCATCAACTGGTCAAGGATTTGATATCCGGCAAGAACATTAAGATTATTGCCGACCTGGCCCAAGTGAAGTGGATCAACAGCAAAGGATTGGGGATGCTGATGGCATGCTTCACGTCGTGCAAAAACGCGGGTGGCGATTTTAAAATCGTAGGGGCTACAGAAAAGGTCAAGAGCCTGCTGATGATGACCAAACTGCTAACGATCTTCGAATCCTTCGATATCATTGACGAGGCTGCGGCCAGCTTCAAGTAACATCCGATTTCCTGGCCGACGTGGCGCCTTGGAAAGACACGGGCACAATCCTCTTCATCATGGATTGAATGCCCTGCTTTATCATCGCGCAAAGGACGTTTTCATGCGTTCCTTCCTGGATTCTTCGGCCCCAAATCAACCATGCCCGATACCATTCAAATGAAACGGTCCGCCTATTTCTTTCTTGACATTTGCCGAATATTTTATAAGATGTTGATGGTACGTCCTTCTTCTGGAGTGGCATCGTATGAGGAACAGGGAAATCCGATTAATGTTCGCAGGGGACATCTGTTTGTGTCCGGAGCAGCGTGCCGTCTCCCGGGGAATGGATGTATCTCGAACTGTAACGATGATGCGTCTACTGGATTTTGCCAGAGCGATGTGCCGGGGTCTCGAAAGACAAAATAGACATCACCATACAATCCCCATGCTTGGACTTTGAACCGGGCGGGGAGCGTCTTTTGAACGAATGATGGAGGGAGATAAACGATGAAAACGAGGCATTCTTTATGGATTTTCTTCGGGATTTTTCTTTATGGAATCACGCTTTTCGGGCTTTCCTGTACGGGTTTACCGGAGGATACGGGCAAACCGAGAACGGTTCCCAAGGCCGAGTATTTTTTGACCAGGGATCAGACCCACAACAAATTCAGCCGGGCCATACCGCCCGTTCTGAGAGTTCCATCGGGGGCCGTGATCGAAGCGGAGACAGAAGAAGCTTCGGATGCGCAGATACTTATCGATTCCGATGTGGAGGATGTCGTCACCATGAAATCAGACCTCATTCATCCCATCACAGGCCCGGTTTATGTGGAAGGGGCCCTGCCGGGAGACGTACTGGCTGTGACGCTCCACAAGATCGAGATCGGCGATTACGGATGGGTGGCCATCTCCCCCGGTTTCGGGTTACTGGCGGATGAGTTCACGGAACCCTATCTCAGGACCTACGCGCTGGGACGGAATGCCACAGAAGTGTCGTTCTCGAATAAAATCACCATCCCGCTAAAACCCTTTCCAGGCGTCATGGGTGTTGCGCCGGATACCGACGAGATGCTCTCCACGATTCCGCCGAGGGCCAACGGCGGCAACATGGACGAT
Organism: uncultured bacterium; assembly: GCA_964614115.1. Classification (GTDB taxonomy): domain Bacteria; phylum Zhuqueibacterota; class QNDG01; order QNDG01; family DSAB01; genus CAZTKR01. Next base: position 52,592 of record CAZTKR010000001.1, read on the forward strand.
CCCCATCTCGTGGAAGGGGTTACCGTCTATTTTCCCGTTTTTGTGGAAGGCGCCCTTTTTTCTCTGGGAGATGCCCATTCGGTTCAGGGTGCCGGGGAGGTTTGCGGCACGGCCATCGAAACGCCGATGAAAATAACGTACGAAGCGAACGTCATCAAGGGCAAGACGTACGTTCGAGAACCGCAGTACGAAACAGACGACACCTATGCCGTGACGGCTTTTGGGGCGACCATCGACGAGGCTGCCAGAAAAGCCTTGCGTTTTATGATCGATTATCTGGAGGCAGAGCATGGCATGGACCGCACCGAAGCCTATGTCCTGTGTTCCCTGGCCGGAGACTTGAAGATCGCCGAGGTCGTGGACGTGCCCCACATGCTGGTTTCCATGCATATCTCCAAAGGGATTTTACGCTAAAGACAGATTGTGCTCGGACGATAACACGATGAGGGTAACCGTCAAATTCATCGGGGTACAGAACATAAAAAGTCGTGCAAGACAGAGTATCGAATCAGGCGATCGAAGAATCGTTCATCCTACAAAGGGTAAAGATGACTAAGAACGGGGCAGCACATCCAGACGATGGTGTTCGATTGAGAATGTTCGGTGGAATATGGGGAGGTCTGTTTCCCCTGGTTGTACTCATCGTCGTTTTGTTCGTACTCTCCATCGGGGGCAAGGGTGGCGTTTCGGCATTCTGGACGGCGGGCTGGCTGGCGCTGGTGGCGGGGATGTTTCTGGCCAGGGACAAGGGGGCCTACTGCCAGACACTAATGAAGGGCCTGGGCGATAAGAACGGCATCGTCATCGTGACGGCGTGGCTGTTCGCCGGTGTCTTTGGGAAGATAATGGTGGCCGGGGGATTGGTCGACGGATTGGTGTGGTTTGGACTGAAGACAGGGGCTGCGGGCTCGCTGTTCTCGCTCATCGCGTTTGTGTCGGCCATGCTTTTTTCCATGGGTACGGGCACGAGTACGGGCACGGTACTGTCGCTGGTGCCTGTCCTCTATCCTGCCGGGGTTTTTCTCGGTGCGAGTCCAGCGATGCTGGCCGTGGGAATCCTGTCCGGAGCCGCGTTTGGTGATAATCTGGCACCCATTTCCGACACCACCATCGTTTCGGCATTTACCCAGGAAGCGGAGATGCGGGACGTGGTCAGGAGCCGTTTTCCCCTGGCCATGACCGCGGCGCTGATGGCCGCGGCCGTGATTTTCATCTTTGGAGGCGGAGGAACCGTGAAAGACTTTCCCGAGATTCAGGCACGGATGCATCCTGCGGGACTATTGATGCTCATCCCTTTCATCATCGTGGTGGTGTCTGCCCTGTCCGGCCGGCATCTCGTGGAATCGCTGATCTACGGGAATGTGTCTGCTGCGGCTACAGGCATCCTCAACGGACAGACGAAACTGAGCACGCTTTTCTCCATACCCGCGGAGCGTGGAGAATCCACGGGAATCATCCAAGACGGAATCAGCAGTGTGGTGGGTGCGGTGGTTTTTGCTCTGTTGATGCTGGCCATCACCCAGGTTTTGGTGGACAGCGGTGTACTGGAAAGGATACTGAGGGCGTTCGAGAGAGCATTCGTCAAGACGGTGAGAAGGGCAGAGTTGTCCATCATCTTCGTGACGATTCTGGCCTCCATTCCCATCGCTTCCAACGCGGCAGCCGAGCTTCTCGTGGGCCCGGGCCTGGTGAAGCCGTTGGGGAAGAAGTTCAACCTCGCCGCGGCCAGACGGGCCAACCTGATGGACTGCTCCGTGTGTACGATTTTTTATACGATCCCCTGGGCCATCGCCGTGGTGGTCTGGTACGCGGCCGTGCAATCGGCGGCGGACGCGTTTCAGATACCAAGCTTGCCCTTCGGTGCGTCCTTCTTGAATCCCTATTCCTGGGCGCTTCTGGCCGTACTCCTCTTTTCTGCGGTCACCGGCTGGAACCGGGCATTCGATGGAACCGCTCCTGAAGGCGAGTGAATGGTCATCCCCTTGTCAAGCCATCCTGAGATGGATACCCTGTCTCGTCTCGGTCGCAGACATTTATTTGAATGGATGGAGACACACACAACCGGATTCGTCATCGATGACAGAAAGAGGATGTTACCATAAGCGTCGAACCATATACAGAAGACCCGGCATAGGCATCTTTCGTCGGGTATAAGAGGAGACATCGATGAGACGAAGAGACTTTTTAAAGACGACACCCTCCGCCAGCTTGGCGGTCGCATTGGGAGCAAAGAAAGGACGCACACGTCAGCAAGAGAGCAAGCCGCTCGTCATCGATGGCATGGCCGAGATACGGGTGAACTATCCCATGAGCCTGATCTCCGAGGTGTTGGACAGCGGCACGAATGTGGTGAGAATATCATTGGGGAGCCCCTTGCCGCCGGATACGGCGTATCAGATCGTACTGGACACGTATGCGGAATATGAGAGGCACATTAAGGTTCACGGCAACTATCTGGTGAAGGCGTCCTGCGTGGCCGATATCGATCAGGCAAAGAAGGAAGGACGCCTGGCACTGATGTATTATTTCCAGAATGCGACGCCCATCGGATTTGACCTCGACAACATCGATTTTTTCTACAATCTGGGTATATCCAGCATACAGCTGACGTATAACACGAGAAACCTGGTGGGGGACGGGTGTATGGACAGGACGCATTCCGGGCTCTCGGAGTTTGGTCTGAATGTCATCGATCGTATGAACAGCCTGAACATGCTCGTCGATTTATCCCACGCGAGCATGGCCACCATGGCGGACGGGATAAAACACTCCAAACAAACGGTTATCGTGGGACACTCGGGATGCAGAGCAGTATACGATCATCCCAGGAACACGACGGACAAAAATATCCGGGCGCTGGCAGACAAGGGCGGTGTCATCGGCATGTACCAGATCAATCCCTTCCTGGGACCAAAACAACGAAACAGTTTGGAAGATTATTTGAACCATATCGATCATGCGGTAAACGTTGGAGGAATCGACCATGTGGGCATCTCCAGCGATCGGGAGCACATGCGGATCCCGGACACGGAGGAGGAAAGAAGAAGACTCGAGAAGGAGATGGAGGGCAAGAGCACGAAGGGTGTTTTCCGGGGACCGGATAAGAACAAGATAGATTGGCCCTTTTTCATCGAGGCGCTAAACGGCCCAAGACGTATGGAAACCGTCCGGGCCGGACTCGAAAAACGCGGATACAACGCCCGTGAGATCGAGAAGATCATGGGTCAGAATTTCTACAGGGTTTTCAAAGAAGTGATCGGATGAAACTTAATAATCTATAAAGGAGGACGATGGTCATGACGACGAGACGAGAGTTTATCAAAAAATCGGTTGCGGTTGCAGGCGGAACGGCTTTGATGGGCGTTCCGTTGGCATGCGGGAAGAGGACGCTTGCCGAAAAGAGCCGCGTTGTCTCCGCTGCGGCCGACGACATGCTGATAGGGCAGAAGTACAATCCCGACGCGGTTCACAGGGCCTTCGAGGAAGGGCTGATGGAGCTCACGGGCGAAAGTTCGCTGGGGGATGCCTGGGCCGCCATGGTCTCGCCCGATGATGTGGTGGGCATCAAGATCAACTGTCTAGGAGCGCCGAAAGTCTCATCTTCTCTGGAGTCGATACGAGAAACGATTGCCGGACTCAAGTCGGCCGGTGTGAAGGAGAATAATATCATCGTATGGGATGCCAGGGATTGGATGTTCCAGAGAACGGGATTGAAGCTCAACGACGGCACAGAAGGCGTTCGGATCATGGGCTCTTCCACGGAGTGGGAGGCGGCCATTCCCTGGATCGAAGGGTACGACAGAGACGTGCACTGGTCGTGGGACGTGGGAACGCTGAAGAAGTACCAGGAACTGGTCCGGCAGAATTTTACCCAGGACGGTACGCACCGCGAGATTTTCAATTCCTGCGCTTGGCTGTGGATGCTCATTCAGCAGGGGAATCCCAAGGCACAGAAGTACAACGAAGAAATCCGGAGGCTGTATATGGATTACAGCGACCGGGAAGGAATCAAGAAAATCGCAGAAGAAGTGGCCGATGAGTTCAACGATGTGACCATCGAGGACGAGGACAAGTCCTTCTTCTCGGAAATCGTGACGAAGAAGATCACCAAGCTCATCAACATCCCCGTCCTCAAGCACAACGAGGACAGCGGCGTTACGTGGGCCACGAAGAACATCGCCCTGGGCGTGACGACCAACAAGATTCGTTTTCACATCGATTACTGCACCACAGCCATACCGGAGATTCTCAACAATCCATCCATCAAGGATAAGATGGTTCTGCATATCGGAGAGGCCGCCAAAATTTCCACGGTCAGTGTGGCGGGCGCCCGCATGGCCTTTGACAACCGTCTCTTCTTCAGCAGGGATCCTGTGGCCATGGATCGCATCGGTCTGGACATCCTGGATGGGAAACGTGTGGAGCAGGGGCTGGAACCCATCCGGGACATCTCGACTCACATCGCAGCGTGTGCCAAGAAGGGATTGGGTACGGATGACATGAATAGAATCGATTTGAGAGAATTGGTTGTGTGAACGTCGGAATAGCAGATGGAGACCTGTCTTGATGCGATGCCATCTGCAAAGCATAAAAGGGAAAAGATCGTATGAATAAGAGAACAGGAATCATCGTCTTTGGAATTCTGCTATGTTTTTGTCGGAGCTGCAGCAACCGCTATACAGGCCCCCCGGCGGACCTGGTCATCAAGAACGCCAAGGTCGTGACCATCGACAGGAAAAATCCCAGGGCCGAGGCCGTGGCCGTGTCTGGTGAATTTATCGTCGGTGTGGGTTCGAATCGACACATTCAACAATTCGTCGAGGAAGGTAAAACCACGGTCATCGACGCCCAGGGCCGGCTGGTCGTACCGGGATTCAACGATGCCCACGCCCACTTCAGAGCCATCGATCCGGACTACATCGACCTGAGGTACATCACCGACCCGGGCATCATCACGCGGCGTGTACGGGAGAAGGTGGCCAAAGCCCAGCCGGGAGAGCTCATCCGGGGAGGACGCTGGGAACACGAGATGTTCCACAACAAGCAATGGCCGACAAAAGAGCTCGTCGATTCTGTGTCGCCCAGAAATCCGGTTGCTCTGAGCCGGGCCGACGGCCATTCGGTTCTGGTCAACAGCTATGTGCTCCGCCATTCGGGTATCACCAAGGACACGCCCGATCCGCCGGGCGGCGAGATTCAGAAAGACCCGGTCACGGGCGAACCCACGGGCATCATCAAAGAACTGGCGCGGCGTCTTCTGGATTACGGCGATGTCGAAGTCGTCCGAACGCCCGAAGAGGAGGAAGCCCGGGATGTCGAAGGCTGGCTGGCGGCGCTGGACATGGCCAAGCGTCTGGGTGTGACCACGGTCCAGCTTCCGCCTGGAGATTTCGAGCCCTTCCAGAAGCTTCGGGACATGGAAAAGCTTACCCTGCGCGCCTACATCGGCCAGCGATTGGACGGATTAACGCCAGAAGATCTGGAGACGTATCAAAAGCTCCGGGAAACGTATCCCCTGGAGGACAACTGGATACGGTTCGGTTTTCTGAAAGGCCATATCGACGGCACCCTGGGCTCGGGTACGATGCTGGTGTTCGAGCCCTTTGAGGATGAGCCGGACAAGACGGGACTGCCCTTCCAGCCGTACGAAGAGCTGGAACGCATCATCGTGGAAGCGGACAGGGCAGGATTCCAGGTGGCCATCCATGCCATCGGGCCCAAGGGGAATCACCTGACGCTGAATGCCATCCAGGAAGCCATCCAACGCAACGGCAACAGGGATCATCGGCACCGGATCGAACACGCGCAGTTTCTCATCGATGACGACATTCCCCGATTCGCTGAGCTGGGTGTGATCGCCTCCATGCAGCCGACCCACTGCATCACGGACAAGCGATTCGCCGAAAAGCGGGTGGGGCGGGAGCGGTGCCGGGGAGCCTATGCATGGCGGAGCCTCCTGGACGTCGGAGCAAGGATCGCCTTTGGAACCGACTATGCCGTAGAACCACTGGACCCCATGGAAGGGTTGTACGCGGCCGTCACGCGCAAGGATCGGGCAGGAGAAGAGGGAGACGGCTGGTTTCCGGAACAGAAGCTGACGATGGAGGAGGCCATCGCGTTGTATACGGTGGGATCGGCCTATTCCGAGTTCATGGAGGATCGGAAAGGCATGATCAAGGAGGGATATCTGGCAGATATGGTGATCCTTGACCGGGATTTGATGACGATCCCCGAAGATCAGATCATGAAGACCCGAGTGGATGTGACTGTGGTCGGCGGAAAAATCGCGTATGAACGGGAGGATGTCCGCTGATCTCGGAATGGGCACTCCGATGAACGATACAGCACCTAAATTCGTGGTTAAGGCTCTGTGGCTTTTTTGCCCCATAATCGATGTGCAGGATTCGTTTTCAGTGTATCTTCTTCAGCTCGCTCACGCATGCCATGACCTTTGCGCTTCCATGTGATACATTCAATGATGAGGTCAGTCATGGACGAGGAGGATAGGATGAAACGGTCACCTATTTACACTATAGGAATCGGACTTTTTTGGCTGATGGCCGCCTGCGCGCCGTCGGACAATTTTGTGGTACACCATCAGGCGACAGGCCCCATCATGACAAACTGTTACCTATTGTATGATGAGACTAGCAAAGAGGCGGCCCTTTTCGATGTCGGAGGCCCCATCGATTCGCTTCTGACGTATATAGACGAGAACGATCTGAAGTTGAAGTACATATTTGCCACGCACTGTCATATGGATCATGTCGAGGGAATACCGGTGGTCAAGAAACAATTTCCAGATGCATCGGTCTGTTTTAATAGAGAAGAATACGAGGATTTGCAGGTTTTCAGAGAATGGTTTGAAGAAAACATACCGCCCGAAGAACTGGCAGAGATGAAGCGAGTCCCTGGCATCGCCAAGTGGTTTTCCATGGATCTTGCAGACATCGGAGAGCCGGATATTTGGCTTGAGGACGATAAGACGTACAGGTTGGGCGGGCTGAAGATAAAAACCATACTGTCTCCCGGACATTCCCGGGGAAGTATGTGTTTCATCGTCGGTGATGTGCTGTTTTCAGGCGATGTTCTATTCTACCGGAGGGTAGGGAGGACGGACCTTCTGGGAGGATCGTCCGAGGCACAAGTGCGATCCGTACAGCGGCTGTATGAACGGCTACCCGATGAAACCAAAGTCTATCCGGGTCACGGTCAAATCACGGATATCGGGTCTGAAAAAACCGAGAATCGGGACGTGACCACGGATACGAGCCATCTCTGACGCTCGAGAGACTGGAGCTATCGCAAGTTCGGCATCGAAGACGATCCGAAGAAAGGTTGAAAAGCTTTTAGGGATTGATAAGTATCTGTCGAAAAATATACAACCGGAGGACAGACGTATGGCACGGCGGCGAATGATTGGGGTTCTTTTTATACTTTTATTCTCGGTCTCCGCATATTCTGGGGACCTGGAGTTCAGCGCAGACTCGGTGCTTGCTCATATCCGTCATCTGAGCGTGACCATCGGGCCGCGTCCTATGGGCTCGCAGAATGAACGAGTGGCCCTCGAGTGGGCGGCGCGGAGAATGGCCAACTATGGAGCAGACTCGGTGGCCATCATGAGGTTTCGGAAGGCACCCTCGAAGCGTATTGCGATGAATACCAACAGCGGCTCGGTCGTGGGCGTCTTTCGCGGAGACACAGACTCGACCATCGTCGTCGGGGGACACATCGATTCGGCAGATCGGGAGGTCCCCGGGGCCAACGACAATGCCTCGGGCGCGGCGACGGTTATCGAGCTGGCCCGGCTGTGGAGCACGCGGCCCAGGCACTACACGATGGTGTTCGTTGCCTTCGGAGGTGAAGAGTCGGGCTTGCATGGATCCAAGCATTTCGTCGAGCATTATCCGAATATCGACGACGTTACTCTGATGATTTCCGTCGATATGACGGGTGCGGACGACGACATCGTCACGATTTTCGAGACAAAATCTGGACGGGCACCCGTGTGGTTGCTCCAGGATGCGTTCCGATTGGACGGAGACCTCCAGATCAATCGACTGAAGTATCCCACCCATTTCTGTACGCTGAACAACCTTGCAGGAGGAGCAGGCTCGGATCACGAACCGTTTGTGAATCGGGGTATACCGGCCATCGACTTTACCGTCGGGATTAACCGTTCCCCGATTCATACGCAGCAGGATGTTGTCGAATACATCCACAAGCCCATGCTGACACACTGCGGCCAGCTGGTGGATGGACTTCTCAAGAAATACCAGAACCAGGGCATACCCGGGTCCCGAAGCAGTGCGTATATGCTCTGGCGGCCGCTGGGGTTTCTGGTGTTTATCCCCGCGTCCCTGTTCGTGGTTTTCAACCTGGTTGCCCTGTGTCTGGGCGTCTGTGCTTTTATTTACAGCCGTATACGCCGTCTCCGGATTGAAAGGGCCGAGCGTGTGCGATTTTCAGGATTCAAATTGTTCGTCATGCTCCCCGTGATCGCTGTTTTTGTACGTTCAGGGGGGTGGCTCTTAACGCTTGTCAAGGGCCTGAGATATCCCTGGTACGTGCATCTGGATGCGTATCTTTGGTACACACCCATCTGGCTTCTTGCCGGCGTGTGGATGGTCCTGCAGTTGAGCCGCAAATGGCGGTTCAGTCCCGATCCGTATGTGTATGCAAAACGCGGGCTCATCCTTCTGTTTCTCTATCTCATCGGTTGCGGACTGATGAGCATGCGACTGGCACTGTATCCTGCAGTGACCTTGATTCTTTTCGGGCTGGCCATCTTCGTCCGTCCGTCAATCCTGAAAATGGTGTTTGCCATCCTCGCTCCCCTTCCCATGTCCCGGTTGATCTTCTCCGAGGCCGTACCGTTTGCCGGAAGAGTCATGGCCCAGATAGGCATACTACTGGATGCGCCCTGGAAATCCATCCTCTTCCAGTTGGTTCTCATCCTACTTCTGGTTATCTGGTACGTACCGTTCATCTATACATTTTCTTATGCTGTCGTCTCCGTTCCAAGGTTGAAAGGTATGCTCAAACAATTCCGCAGGCCACTTTTTGGTCTTGGGATACTGGCGTTGATTCTGGTCTACGGCGGTGTGTTGTATGCTCTGCCAGCCTACAACGAGATGTGGCGGCCTTTTATTCATGTGAACGCGAAATACGATATCTCGAAGCAGGAGAGTGAGCTTGTCATCGTGGGGAACGAGTTTTTACGGGATGTATCCGTGAAATCTGACACGTTGGAGGAGCACCTGCACGGACGGTTCAACAGGAAAGAACTGCCCATTGATTTCAAGGCCGAGTGGTTTCACATCCACGGAAAAGAGACGGTCACGCCCGGCGACAGGGATACGCTGGATGTTCGGTGGCACATCACCAGCGACCGCGACTGGTATCGCCTAGCGCTGAGCCTGGAGGTGGACACACTGGAGGTCTATGATTTTCAATCGGATTTGGAATTTGCCCACGATAAGGATCGTGTACGCATCTCGTGGTTTGCAGACCCGCCAGATAACGTACCGGTGGAAGCACGGTTCTCTGTTCACCCCGGTGCCCGGTTGATACGGAAGGTCACGGCTTACTACCCGGAGATGCCCGTGCCCATCCAGGTGTCATCGCCGCTGGGTAATGTACGGTACCGTACCACCGTCACGCGGACCGATACATTGTTGATCTCGGAAATGTGAGACATAACCGCACAATGATTCAGGAGGTGCGTGTATGGAAAAGAATGAGTCCAGAAGGAACACCATCAAAAGACGAGAATTCATCAAGACCACGGCAGCGGCGGGTGCGGCCATGGTGCTGCCGTGTTTCGGTCCGTTTTCCAGCGCACCGGACGCGACGGATGTGTACTACAGCACCCTGGCCGATGCGTTGAACCGATTGCCCAACGCATTCCCCAGGACGAAATCAAACGTCGAGGTCTTACTCCTGAAAAAAATATTTACACCCGAGGAGGCCTGGCTGGCCGGCCAGATGAGTGTCGAGAGAGAGGCAGTGGACAGCATCGCAAAACGAGTCGACTTGCCCGTGGACGACGTCCGGGAGAGGCTGGAGAAATTGTCGGAGCGCGGGTTCGTCTGGGGAGGACGGGATACATACAGGCTCGCACCGTTCATCGTCGGGATATACGAATCCCAGTGGGAGGTCATGGATCATGAATTGGCCCATCTTTTCGAGGAGTGGATGGACGAGGGTGGGGCCGAATTCATGCGGCCCAGGCCGGCCATACACCGCGTCATCCCGGCTCAGAGTGCGGTCAAGTCGGAATGGATTCTTCCCTACGATGACATCAAGGCCATCTTGAAAAAAATGAAATCGTTCCGTGTGCGGGACTGCATCTGCCGTCTTCAGCAGGACGAGCTGGAAGAAAGGCAGTGCGATTTTCCCCTCAAGACATGCCTTACCTTTACCCCTTTCGAGCGCTCACCCAGCGAAAGAGACATCACCCTGGAGGATGCTCTGGCTCTCATCGATGAGACGGAGGAAGTGGGCCTGGTGCATTCGGTGAGCAATGTGGCCGGTGGTTTTTATTATGTGTGTAACTGCTGCGGATGCTGCTGCGGCATACTCCGGGGAATCACGGAATGGGGCATCGAAAAATCGGTGGCCGCTGCGAACTACTATGTTGATATCGATCCTGATTTATGTCAAGGCTGCGGGAAATGTGTAGACCGGTGCCAGATGAAAGCGGTGTCCATCCAGAACGGTGTGTCGGTGGTCGACCGCGACAAATGCATCGGTTGCGGCCTCTGCGTAACGGGCTGTCCGTTCGGAATCGCAAAGCTGGAACCCAAATCGGAAGATCAGATCGTTCCGCCGCCGGAGAACCTGATGGTCTGGGAGAAGGAACGTCTGAAAAACCGGGGCCTATTAAAATCGGATTAATTTCTGGGCGTCATTGTTTTTAGGCTTTAAATTTATTAAAATAAATGTTACATTCGTGTGATACTGGTTTTCATTACGGTTTTGGCTGGATATTACAAGCATGTTGACTCATTCATCTCCGGGATATATTATTGAGAGATTTCAAGCACGCGTATCTGCATCGGTCTCTTCTGTTGTTTCTGATGTATGCATTGATTCATCAGGCGTTCGGCCAGGAACCGTATGTGTTGTCCCGTATCCAGGCTCCCGTACAACTGGACGGAGTGAGCGATGAGCCGGCGTGGGCGGATATCGAACCGCTTCCCGTGGTCCAGCATGCACCGATGTTCGGGAATCCGCCCAAAGAGCGAACGGAGATTCTCATCGCGTATGATGACGCGTATCTCTACGTGGCCGGACGACTCTTCATGCGCGATCCTGCGGGCGTTCAATCCACGTCCAAGAAAAGGGATTTCATGGGAGGGAATAGCGACTGGTTCGGCGTGATTCTGGATACGTTCAACGACAAGGAAAACGCCGTGGGATTCTTCACCACACCCGCGGGTCTGAGGCTGGATGTGACGGTGTTCAACGATGCCCAGGGGGAAGAACCCATCAATGTCAGCTGGAACACGTTCTGGGATGTCGAAACCGTTGTCAACAGCGACGGCTGGTTTGCCGAACTACGGATTCCGTTTTCAAGCCTTCGGTTTCAAGAAATCGACGGTCAGATCGTCATGGGGCTCATCGCCTGGCGGTGGATCGCGGCCTCATCGGAACAGATCATTTTCCCAGCCATTCCGAATAAGTGGGGCATGTGGAGTGCGTGGAAACCGTCCCAGGCCGGAGAGGTCAGCCTGAAAGGGATCCGCAGCCGGAGGCCCCTGTATGTCGTGCCTTACGTGCTGGGCGGATACGAGTACCTCAACGAGCTCAACGATGACGAGACCGCCTATGAGCGCAGCGAAGAGCCCGCGTTCGAAGTCGGCCTGGATGTGAAGTACGGCCTCACCGACAACCTGACCGTGGACGTGACCCTGAATACTGATTTTGCTCAGGTAGAGGCCGATGACCAGCAAGTCAACCTGACGCGTTTCTCCCTCTTTTTCCCGGAGAAACGCCTCTTTTTCCAGGAGCGTTCTAGCAATTTCGATTTTCAGCTGGGAGGGTCGCAGAATCTGTTTTACAGCAGACGTATCGGCATCCACGATGACCAGCCTGTGCGAATCCTGGGAGGCGCCCGAATCGTCGGCCGTGTGGGGCCCTGGGATGTTGGCCTGATGAATATGCAAACGGCACGTACAGAGGAAGTGGTTTCGGAAAACTTTGGCGTGCTTCGGCTTCGTCGTCGGGTGATCAATCCCTACACGTATGCGGGCGGAATCGTGACTTCTCGAATCGGTGTCGACGGGCAGTATAACGTCACATACGGCCTTGACGGCATTTTCCGTCTCTACGGGGATGATTATTTGAAAGTACACTGGGCTCAGTGTTTCGATGACAGCGCGAAAAACGATCCTTTTACCCTCACGCCCACGAGGATGAGCGTCAATTGGGAACGGAGAACGCTGGAGGGATTCGCGTACGATCTGGGTTATTCCCGGATGGGTGATGACTTTGAGCCCGGGATTGGATTCTTGGAGCGCGACGATGTGACCCGTATCGGCAACCGTGTGCTGTATGGATGGATTCCGGGAGAAGCGTCTCCTTTGCTGCGTCACGATGTGTTTCTTCAGGGGTTTTGGGTGCAGCGCAACAGCGACAAGAAGACAGAATCGGCGGAAATCGGACCGGGCTGGGAGTTTACGACCAAGTCGAACTGTTTTGGTAAGGTCGAGGCCAAGATGTACTACGAAAACCTCACGGACACGCTGGAATTTTCCGACGATGTACATGTACCCCTCGGACAGTACAGATTCTACGGTCTTAAGGGATTTTTCCATTCGCCCATGGGGTATATGATGTATGCCATGATCAATGTGGAAGCAGGTTCTTTTTATGACGGTTGGCGTGTCACGACAAATATCATGCCGACATGGAGTCTTTCATCCGATCTGGAACTGAGTGGTTTTTATGAATACAACAGGGTGTCGTTCTCGAAACGGAACCTGGAATTGACGGCGCACATCGCAAGACTCCGGGCCACTTGGATGTTGAGTATCGCCACGTCGTTTTCCGCCTTTATCCAATACAACAGCGCCATCGATGCGATCATTACCAATGTTCGGTTCCGGTACAATCCCAGGGAGGGAAACGATCTCTACGTTGTTTATGATGAGGGATTCAATACCCACCGATATCGGGACGACCTCGTTGCACCGGTCACCAGCAACCGTACGTTGCTGGTGAAGTACTCGTATACGTTTCAATTATAGGGCATTTCTACCATGACAGGAAGAGATTCGGGCGTTCGCATCGATCCCATTACGCTGGGAATTACGGACTGCTGGCTGATCCAGGCCGACGGCATCATCCTGGTCGATACAGGTGTACCCAATAAAGCAACACGTTTCGAACAGCGCCTCCGGAGTCTGGCCATTCGTCCTGAGGACATTCGACTCATCGTCATCACCCACGGACATTATGATCATATCGGATCGGCCAGGGACATCAAAGCCATCACAGGTGCACCCATTGCCATGCATCACGAAGAGAGGGTTTGTCTCGAGAAAGGTCGGATATCCATGCCGCCGGGCGTGACGCCATGGGGTCGTTTGTTGATAAAGATGAGGGGTGTCGCCAAGCCGTTTATACGGGTTCCTGAGGCGGATGTAGACATAGGCATCACAGAGAAAGGACTTTCTCTGTCCGAATACGGGATTCCGGGAAGGGTGATTACCACGCCGGGTCATACCGGCGGTTCGGTCAGTGTCCTGCTGGAATCCGGCGAGGCGTTTGTCGGCGACCTGGCCATGAACAAGGCGCCTTTGCGGTTCACTCCTGGACTTCCCATTTTCGCCGAGGACATTCATCGAGTGAAAGCGAGTTGGAAAAAGCTGATGGAGATGGGCGCTAAAACGATTTATCCAGGACACGGGAAACCGTTTTCCGTAGATGTCATTCGAAAGGCATTATAGAGAGACAGTGTCTGCGATACGATTGTATTCCAAAGAAACGATACGATTTGTTTCATTGAAAACATGAGGTGTGACCATGGCCGTCAAGACAAGGGTGATGGAAGACGTTGGCGTCGTCAAAGTGAAGGGCAATCTGATTGGGGGCGACGAAACGACGGAAGTACATGAAGCCGTGAAGCGTCTGGTTGCCGAGGACATTAAAAAAATCGTCATCGACCTTCATCGAGTCAAGTGGATGAACAGTCATGGCATCGGCATGCTGATGGGGTGCTATTCTACAGCGCAGAATGCGCAGGGCAAGCTGGCCGTTTCCAGGATTTCGGATAAGGTGAAGGACCTCCTCACGATGACACAGGTCATTAAACTCTTCGATGTGTTCGAGAGCGTGCACCAGGCTGTCAAGGCGATGGTCTAAGCTAAGAACATCACGATTACAAAAATATATCGCAAAGCGTTTAATTTCGTTTTGTGCATCAATGGACACATGCCACTGTTTAGAGGGAACTCAATGGAATAAGGAGGTAAGCAATGGATAAGACACAGAGAAGCATAACAATGCGAATCATTGGAATGATGATCCTACTCGTGTTTTTTTCCATCGGATTCGGAACGGCTCGTTCGACGGAAAACAGGCCTTTGATGCGATTTCCAGACATTCATGATAACACGGTGGTGTTCGTGTACGGCGAAGATATCTGGAAAGCACCAGCCGCAGGGGGCGTAGCCGTACGGCTGACCATTCACGACGGCGAGGAACGGTTTCCCAAGTTTTCGCCCGACGGGACGATGATCGCCTTCACGGGTGAGTACGACGGCAACAGCGATGTGTACGTTATGAGTGTGCACGGGGGCGACATTACACGGGTCACCTACCATCCGGCATACGACCGTGTGGTGGGCTGGCATCCGACGAAGAATAAGATCATGTTCATATCCCGGAGGACGCATTTTCGATTCCTGCGACTGTACCTCATTTCCCCCGACGGTACGGGAATGGAGGAGATGATTCTCCACAACATTGCCCAGGGCAGTTTCTCGCCAGACGGTAAGAAAGTAGCCTATAACAAGGTGGCTCGGGAGAACCGCACGTGGAAGCGGTACGAGGGCGGTACGGCCCAGGAGGTGTATCTGTATGACCTGGAGAGCAACAAGGAAACAAATCTGACCCAGTTTAGGGGCACGGACCGTATTCCCATGTGGATCGGAGATAAAATCTATTTCAGCTCGGACCGGGACCGTGTGCTGAACATCTATTCGGTGGATCCTGTCACGGGAACTATCGAGCAGATCACCCAGCATTCCGAATTTGATGTCCGGCGTCCCAGCGAGGGGGGCCATACCATCGTCTACGAACTCGGAGGTTCTTTGTGGATGCTGGACGTGAACACGAAAGAAACACAGCAGATTCCCATCCAGATCAAGACCGATGTGCCGGAAGTGCGCCCCGAACTAATCGATGTGAGTGAGCATATTCAGGGTTTCGACATCTCTCCTTCGGGGCAGCGTGCCCTGGTGGTAGCCCGGGGAGAGGTATTTACCGTGCCTAAAAAAGACGGGCCCATCAGGAACCTCACCCTGGATTCCGGGTCGAGGGACAAGGATGCCGTATGGTCGCCAGACGGGAAAAGGATTGCGTACTTCTCGGATAAGGACGGTGAATACGACTTGTATCTCGTCGATCCCAGGGGGAAAACCGAAGCCGTCAGACTGACCCAGTATGAAGACGGATACCGCCATACACTCCGATGGTCGCCGAACAGCAAGAAAATTGCTTTCACGGATCAGACCCTCGCGCTGTATGTTCTGGATATGGCTACCAAGAAAGTCATCCGAGTCGACAAGGCCGAGTTCGAGAACATCGATGTTTCCCTGGATCTGAAACCCATCTACGATTTTGCTTGGTCACCCGACAGCAGGTATATCGCCTATTCCATGATGAATCACGATCTGGTCTACCAGATTGCCATCTACGATCTGGACACGGGTAAAATCCATCGGGTCTCCAACGAGTTGTTCAACGATTTTCATCCCGTGTTTTCGCGAGACGGTAAACGCCTTTTCTTTATATCCAACCGCCGGTTCAATCCCACGTTCTGTGACTTCGAATGGGAGATGGTGTACAAGAAAACCTCGGGCATTTACTGCATGACACTGCAGAAGGATGTCGGGCCGTTTCTTTCACTCAATAGCGACGAGGAGTCGGAAGGCGAGTCCGATGCTAAGTCGACAAAAAAGAAGAAGGCTAACTTGGCCATCGACTTCGACGGGATCGTCGACAGGGTCGAGGCGCTTCCCCTACCGAGGGGGAATTATCGGTACCTGGCCGCGGGCGAGTCGGCTCTTTTTTACTTGAACAGAGACGAGGGCGATTTCAACCGGTTTGAATTCCGCGTACCCGAGACGATGACTCTCTACGCGTACGACTTTGAAAGTCGAGAAGAGGGAGTCGTCATCCAAGAGATCAACGGGTACAAGCTATCGGCCGATGGGTCTCATATCGTTTACAGACAGGGAGACGCCTTGGGCATCATCGCGTCCAGTGCGAGGAATTCCCACGGAGAACCTATGGACCTGGCGAACCTGAAAATGTGGCTGCATCCCAAGGCCGAGTGGGCACAGATCTTCAACGAGGCGTGGCGTATGGAGCGGGATTTTTACTACGAGCCCAACATGCACGGTCTCGACTGGAACGCGATGAAGGAAAAATACGGCCAATTGATTCCGTATGCCTCCTGCCGGCGGGATATCCAGTTCATCGTGGGTGAGCTCATCGGCGAACTCAACACGTCGCATACGTATGTGTACGGCGGTGACCTCCGGCGCGAAGCGGAGGGCATTGATGTGGGCATGCTGGGTGCCGACTACGAGGTAGACGAGGCCGCTAACCGGTACCGGTTCAAGAAAATTCTGTCTGTGCCCGGATGGACGAGAGCTATTTTTCCGCCTCTGGCCAAACCGGGATTGAATGTCCAGGAAGGGGATTACCTCCTGTCAGTAAACGGTGAAGAGGTGACGGCCGACAGGAACATCTACAGTTATTTTCAAGATCTGGCCGAGAAACAGGTCATCCTTTTAATCAACGATAAACCCGCAAAGCAGGGGGCCCGGGAGATCGCCGTGGAACCGTTGGACGATGAGAACGCGTTGCGCTACCTCGACTGGGTGGAGCACAACCGCCGGACGGTCGAGAAGGCTTCCGACGGACAGATCGGATACATTCATCTGCCGGATACGTATACAAGCTCGGCACGGGAGTTTCCCAAGTATTTCTACGGTCAGACGCGGAAGAAGGGCCTTATCATCGACGGCCGTTTTAACGGCGGCGGGCTCGACCCGGCCATCTTCCTGCAGCGCCTTCAGAAGAAGGCATGGTCATACTGGACACGGCGTTATTCCCACGACCAGACGAGTCCGCAACACTCCGTGAATGCCCATATGGTCTGCCTGACAAACCGGCAGGCCGGTTCCGGCGGTGATGAGCTTCCGTGGGAGTTCCAGTACTTCGGGATGGGACCGGTCATCGGTACGCGCTCGTGGGGCGGATTGGTCGGCGTGTCGATGTTCCTTGAGATGATCGACGGCGGCGGTCTGACGGCGCCCGATTACCGCATCTACGACCCCAACGGCAAGTGGATCGTGGAGAACGTGGGTGTTCAGCCCGACATCGTCATCGACCTTCACCCGTTGGAAATGGCTCGGGGACATGATGCCCAGTTGTGGAAGGGCGTCGAGGTTTTGATGGAGAACATCGAACGTGATCCACAGACCTGGCCGAAGCACGAACCGTTTCCCGTGGACAGGCTGAAGGAATAGTCCAGACATCGTATTTATAGCAGGGGTGATGGATGTATTACCTCTGTCGTTTTTATCCTATGTTATTGGAGAGGAGTGGTTATGGTGTGGCGTAAGATTTTTATGATCAATATAGTTGTATTATGTGCGTGTGTATCTCTCGCCTATCCCCAGCAGGCCAACATCACCGAGCGAGACATCGTCTTTCCCGTCTATGCCCGGAATGGCATGGTGGTGACCAGCGAGCCCACAGCCACGAAGATCGGCACATCCATACTCCAACAGGGAGGCAATGCCGTGGATGCAGCCGTGGCCGTGGGGTTTGCTCTGGCTGTAACGCTTCCCAGGGCCGGGAATATCGGCGGCGGTGGTTTTATGATGGTCTATTCATCGGATGGCGGGCGGGTGACGGCCATCGATTACCGGGAAAAGGCCCCGGGCCGAGCCCATCGAGACATGTACCTTGACGAGGACGGACACGTCGATACAGACCGTGTTCAGTACAGCCACCTGGCGTCGGGCGTTCCCGGCACGGTCGCGGGACTGGCGCTGGCTTTGGAGACGTATGGGACAATGTCGCTGGAGCAAGTCATAACTCCGGCCATCGAAGTTGCCGAGAAGGGGTTCGAGGTGACACCCTGGTTCAGCGAGGGCATCAAACATCGGGCGGAACGATTCAGGAAGCACGCGTCGACACGGGAGGTCTTCTTCAAGCCCGACGGGAGCTTCTATGAACCCGGCGATGTGTTCGTTCAAAGAGACCTGGCCAGGACGCTGAGGCTAATCGCCCGGCAGGGGCCGGATGCTTTTTACCGGGGCGAGATTGCCGACCTCATCACCGCAGAGATGGAACGGCACGGCGGGTGGATCACGAAAGAAGACCTTGCCGCATACCGTCCGGCCGTCCGGCAGCCTGTCTCCGGGATTTACCGGGGCTACCAGGTGTTTTCCATGCCGCCACCCAGTTCGGGAGGCGTCCACATCATACAAATGCTCAACATCCTGGAGGGATTCGATCTGAAGGCTTCGGGTCACAACGCCGCAGTCACGATTCATCTGATGACCGAGACGATGAAGCGGGCCTATGCCGACCGGTCCAGGTATCTAGGTGATCCCGATTTCGGCGATGTGCCCGTGGAGGGACTGACGTCCAAGGCCTATGCATCGGCCTTGCGAGAGCAGATCGATCCGTCGAAAGTCACGCCCAGCCAGGACATCGCGCCGGGGACGCCCCCGGGCTATGAGAGTCCCGAGACGACCCATTTTTCCATCGTCGACAAGGACGGAAACGTCGTGTCCAACACGTACACGATCAACTTCAGCTACGGATCGGGTATCGTGGTCCAGGGTGCCGGTTTTCTCCTGAACAACGAGATGGACGACTTCAGCGCCAAGCCCGGCGTGCCCAACGACGACGGACTCATCGGTGCAGACACCAACGCCATTGCGCCCAATAAGCGCATGCTGAGCTCCATGACACCCACTATCGTTCTCAAGGAGGGGAAACCGTTTCTGGTCACCGGAAGTCCCGGCGGCTCCCGCATCATCACGACGACACTCCAGGTCATCCTGAACGTCATCGATCATGGAATGAATGTCCAGGAAGCGGTGAACGCACCGCGGATGCATCATCAGTGGTTGCCCGATCGAATACGCATGGAGGAAGGCTTCAGCGCCGACACCATCCACATCCTAAAATCCATGGGATACGATGTCGTCACCGGTACGGCCATGGGATCGGCCAACAGCATACTCATCGATCATCAGACAGGATTTTTATACGGTGCCGTGGATCCCAGGAGGCATGGATTGGTCATGGGTTATTAAGTTGTCATCGTTCATGATATAAATAGAATGATGGTTCAGCATATAAAGTTGAAGAGTCATGGTGGTGGTCGTTTTAATAACGAGGATTTTCAGGAGGAAATGTCATGAAACGGATCGTATGGACGATCCTGTGTGTCGTCCCCATATTCCTGTTCGGTCAAACAAAAGTCGATGTTCTGGTGTCCAGACTGGACGCCCTGAGTCAGATGCCGTTGCATAACTGGAAGTACACGACGCGTATCACAGGGAGCCAGAAAGAGGTGTCCGAGTACAGCCAGCCCGGTTTCGACGATTCGGACTGGGAAGACCTGAGCCTCGGTCAATCCGTCTACGTCGATTCCTGCTGGATGAGGAAGGAAATCGTGCTGCCCAGGTACATAGCAGGCGTTCCGGTGGAAGGGTTTATCCAATTTCTCGTGTCCGTGGACGATTACGGGCACCTCTGGATCAACGGAGAGAGCCGGGGCCATTTCCCGTGGGACGGCGAGTTCGAGTTGGTCCGGAATGCCGAGCCAGGGATGACCCTGGTCCTGCTGATCCGGGCCATCAACACCGGAGGGCCTCTGCGGCTGATTCGGGCCAAGGCCACATCCGACGCTATGGCACCGACGCAGCAGAAGATACAGGACTTCGTGCTCGGTCTCCGTGTCGGCCAGAAGCTGCTGGGATTCGATACGTATCAGACCAATGCCAGGGTAAGGACGGATCCGGGTGTCGACAAATCAAGGATGGATAGGGAGGAGAAGAAGAGACTGAGCGACCTGCTCCAGCGTATCACGGAAGAAATCGATGTCCACGCCCTGGCAGACGGAGGCATGTCACGGTTCTGGCGGTCGGTTGATGTTTTCCACGCCAAGGCGAAGCCAGTCTCGGAGTTTGTCCGGCGGTTTACCCTGTATTTCGATTCCAATGCCCACATCGATGCGGCCTGGCTGTGGCGGTCGAAAGAGACCATCGAAGTCTGCAACAGGACGTTTGGTTCGGTCATGAATATGATGAACGTCCGGCCGGACTTCACGTATACCCAGAGCCAGGCAGCGTTGTACGATTGGATGGTTCGGTATTATCCCGATCTGTTTCGCCAGATTCAAGAGCGGGAGAAGGAAGGGCGATGGGAAATCATCGGAGGCATGTGGGTGGAGCCGGACTGCAACCTGCCCGGCGGGGTGTCGTGGGCCCGGCAGCTCCTGTACGGGCAGAAATTCTTCCAGAAGCATTTCGGCAATACAGTTCAAATCGGATGGAATCCCGATTCCTTCGGATACAACTGGAATATGCCTCAGTTTTTCCTGAACGCGGGCATCGATGCGTTCATCACCCAGAAGATCGGCTGGAACGACACCAGCGTGTTCCCGTACCGTGCCTTCTGGTGGCAGGCCCCGGACGGCTCCCGCATCCTGGCATACTTTCCCTTCAGCTATGTCGACCGCATCGAGAATCCCTTCCGGCTGGTGGATTGGCTGCGCCAGTTCGAGGCCAACACGGGTTTTACCAAGCTCATGATTCTTTTTGGTGTGGGCGACCACGGAGGCGGCCCCTCCCTGGAGATGATGGAACGCATCGACCGGCTGAAGACCGTGGATATTTTTCCTGAGGTGGTGTTTGGGACGGCCACCCAGTACCTGACATGGATGAAGGATCAAGACCTTTCCGACCTGCCGGTGTGGGAGAGCGAACTTTATCTCGAATACCATCGCGGCACGTACACGACGCAGGCGAACACGAAAAAATGGAACCGGAGGTCGGAGGTTCTGCTGACGAATGCCGAGAAGTTCTCTGCCTTGGCGACGATGGCAGGCCGGCCCTACAATCAACCTGATTTGGAAGAAGCCTGGCAGACGGTATGCTTCAATCAGTTCCATGACATCCTGCCCGGTTCCAGCATTCGAGAAGTTTATTTCGATGCCGACAAATCCTACCGCGAGGCGCACGTCATTGGAAAGCATGAACTCATGGGAGCGTTGAAGGCAATCGCCAAGCAGATCGATACGGAGGGTCTTCCCCAGGGCAAGCCCGTTGTTGTGTTCAATCCCCTTGCCTGGAATCGCACGGACATGGCCAAAGTACGGCTGGCCGCGGGGGATGCGGATGACTATGCTGTTTATGATCAGGCAGGAAAGGAAATACCGTCCCAGATCGTCGCTCAAGGTAAGTATCATCGGGACGTCTTGTTCGTGGCCGAGGATGTGCCTTCCCTGGGTTACGAGGTGTATGTCTTACGAACCGGGAAACCGACGATAAAGAAATCTGCTTTCAAAGTATCCGAAACCACACTGGAGAATGAGATATTTAGGGTGACCGTCGATACGGACTCCGGATGGATTGAGAGCATTCTGGACAAACGCAGCGGCCGGGAGCTGCTGGACGGGTACGGAAATCGTCTCCAGCTTTTCGAGGATAAGCCCACGGCCTGGGATGCGTGGAACATCGGCCTGGGTACGGAGTATCCCTCCCAGTTCCGAAGGATCGAGGTTGTGGAAGAGGGGCCGATACGGGCAGTGTTTCGTCTTCACCGGGATTTCTTGAAGCCGGGCGTGGAGAAATCGTATCCTACAGAGGATTTCCCGTCGAGCTTTTTTACTCAGGACATCGTTTTAATCCGGGGTATGGACAGAATCGATTTTCGGACAGACGTGGAATGGTGGGAAGACAAGACGATGCTCAAGGTTGCGTTCCCCGTTTCGATCAAGGATACGATGGCGACATACGAGATTCCCTACGGCTCCATCGAACGATCGACCACGCTGACACACCCCCTGGATCGGGGTAAGTGGGAAGTGCCTGCCCTGCGTTGGGCGGATGTGTCGGACGACGGATACGGCATCAGCCTGTTGAACGATTCCAAGTACGGGTATGATATCAAGGGCAACGTGATGAGGCTGTCACTGCTGCGTTCGCCGGAGTGGCCGGATCCCACGGCGGATCGGGGAGACCACTCCGTCGCCTATGCTCTGTTTCCCCATGAAGGAGACTGGCAGGAGAGCCAGACGGTTCGGAGAGGATACGAGTTCAACACTCCTTTGATACCCGTGATGACTGGGATTCACGGAGGGGAACTGCCCGAAACCCGTTCTTTCATCCGGCTGGAGCCCGACAACCTGATCCTCACCACGGTCAAGCGGGCAGAGCGCCAGGACGATGCGTGGATCGTCCAGTGGTATGAAGCCATCGGAGAAAATACAAAGGCCATGCTGACGCTCCCGATGAAACCCAAGCAGGCGTTCGTCTCTAATTTCCTGGAGGAAGATGAGGAACCCGTGTCGTTCGACGGAAACACCATCCGCCTGGACACGCGAAAGCACGGCATCAGTACGATCAAAGTTGTTTTTTAGATGGGGAGACCCCCGTCCGTGACGAACAGGGTCAATACTCCAAGACAGGACATGGCAGCTTTCTTCTAGATGCATGCCCAGCGGGTGGGACGGATGAAGGCGATGGTTGTTTGAATGGTCGCTTTGAAAGGCGTCTTTCGAGGATTATCACGAAATGATATTCAGGAAATGTGCGGCGCTTGAACTCATGTGATGGTTTTTCTTGGCCGCTCTGGTGATCTCTTTCCATGCGGTGCGAAGCTGTTTTGTTTGTGCCAGCAGATACTTGATTTTTTCCCTGTCGTGGATTGGGTTTCCGACGCGCAACTGCGTCTTGAAGTGTTTGTACAGCCGGCAGAGGCTGACGGAGATCTCACTTCCTTCCTCGATGTTTAAACACGTCATTAATTCCGAAAGCACATTCTGAGCTTTGTGTATATTTCTACCGGCCGTATCGAAATTTTGTTGGTCGATACTCTCGATGGCTCCGTTGAGCATTCGGATGATGATGTCGTACAGGATGATGATCAGGCGTCCCTGGGGAGCCGTTGTGACGTGTGTTGTTTGAATGGTTTTTAAGGCTGTTTCCATCTGATAACGTCGTTGGAGTTATACCGGGTCAAGGGAATTTATCCCAGCGTGTAACGTCATGTCTGTAAGCACGAGATGTGCTCCGGTGGCATCGATGAGCATCAGGTTTTGAAAAACATCGACCGTCTCGCACCTCTTTGTCTCAGATAAAGAAGGAAAAAATTGCCATCACACACGTATTCAGTGGAAATATCCGCATTGGCGCCATTAAATACGTGTGATGATAATCCATTATTATTCAACCGTTTGTTCAAATCGAGCTTGACTGTACCGGGACTCTGTATGTGATGCGTACAACATTAAGACCGAAAAAAGTGAAAAAACAGGAAATTCATAAAAGTGACAATATTTTTAAAATCCGATTCGAGTTAGGGATACGACATTTGATCCCACACATCACGGAGTTTGATCATATGCTGGATGACAAAACTGATTTTTTCTGTGTCGTTGAATTGGCGTGCGTCGTACAGTTGCTTTTTAAAATACGCGTACACTCTGGACAGGTTCGTGTAGAAACGGTTGTCGTCG
Source organism: uncultured bacterium (assembly GCA_964614115.1). Lineage (GTDB taxonomy): Bacteria > Zhuqueibacterota > QNDG01 > QNDG01 > DSAB01 > CAZTKR01. Next base: position 76,596 of record CAZTKR010000001.1, read on the forward strand.
TTTTCGTTCAGGGCGAGGAGCAACTTGGACAGCGTGTACTGGGCTTTGTTCATATCGATGCTCGACCGGATGTATTTATGATGCATCATGCGATCCCGGGCGCGCTGCAGGTTGTGAATGATGGAATCGTTGACGTTGATGATCAGCCGTAAAGGATCGTGCTGGATGGTCTCATCCCTTTGCCAGTATTTCATCCGCCAGTTCATGATAGGCCCTATGATGGTATTTCACGGCGATGCTCTTAAGCCCTCGTTTTTGCCGGTCGTCTTACCCTGCATGGTGGCCCCATTTTCTTATCGTAATGGCATCGGTTCATTCATTGCATTGTGAAAAAGGATGGCCATTCTATTTAAGCTATGGTTTTCATTCAGCATTGGGCACACCCGCTTTTATATGGTCACTTGGACATCCTGGAAATTACAAATATGATGCCAACTCTATGATGAGAAGAGGGGAAGGCACAGACGATATTGATCCCTCGTTCGTGTCTCGTTACTGGGAGAATGGCTGTATTAAGTAGTTCTTTTTGTTTTTTATGTTTTTTTATTATAGGGATGGAAACCATTTAGAGGTTTTAAGACAAATCCGGACCAGCATCAACATGACAGGCACTTCGATAAGGACACCCACGACCGTCGCCAGGGCCGCGCCGGAGGAAAGGCCGTAAAGTATGGTTGCCGTGGCGATGGCCACTTCGAAATGGTTTGAAGCGCCGATCATGGCCGATGGAGCGGCATCCCGGTAGTCGAGTTTCAATAATCGTGCGGTTCCATATGCCAGCCAGAAAATCAGGTTGGTCTGAAGAAAGAGGGGTATGGCAATCCAGAGGATGGTCAAGGGATTGGAAAGGATGACGTCTCCCTTGAATGAGAAGAGCAAAACCAGAGTTATCAGAAGTGCCATGATGGTGATGGGACTCAGGATGTGGAGAAATTTTTCGTCGAACCAGTCTTTCCCCTTAACCGCCACGATCCATTTACGGGTAAAGAATCCGGCAATGAGCGGTAAGGCAACATAGATACTTATCGAAAGCAGCAAAGCCTGCCACGGTACCGGAAGCCGACCAATACCCAAAAGGAATCCTCCGAGAGGACCGTAGAGGATGAGCATGGTGAGAGAGTTAATGGCCACCATAACCAGGGTATGCCCGTCGTTGCCCTTGGCTAGATACCCCCAAACGAGGACCATAGCCGTGCACGGAGCTATCCCAAGGAGGATGCATCCCGCGAAATAACTCCGCCACAAGGGAACTTGGAGCATTTTTATGCCGTCGGATAACACGACGGTTCCTATGCCATGTCGGGCCCCAACAGGCAGGTTAAGACCGAGGGGCATCTTGAGCAGATCGATTGCATCTGCACCAATCAGTCCTCTGAAGACGAGTCCGAGGAAAACATAGGCAATAGCCGCCATCGTGAAGGGTTTAATGGCCCAGTTGACGAACAGAGTAAGTCCAACGGGTTTCATGTTCTTGCCAGCCCGTATGACTTCGGTAAAATCGATTTTCACCATGATGGGATACATCATGAAAAAGAGACATACGGCGATGGGGACGGAGACAACGGGTGCGCCACCGACTTGAATGGCCAGTCCGTCTAGTGTCTTGGCTATTCCGGGGGCTGCCTTTCCTAAGAGAATGCCTCCGGCAATACAGAGCATCACCCACAGTGTCAGATACTTTTCAAAAGAGCCCAGACCTTTCGGGCTTGTATATTCTGGTGACATTCGGCATCCTTTAGATTTATGCCGGGTCTCCCAGGGATTCCGGCAGCGTTTCAACGAAGGCGCGGATTTCATCGCGTACGCGGCGGTAGATACTAAGCTTCTCTTTGACGGACGTTAGCTGTCCGGCCAGAGAAGGTGGGTCGTCAAATCCCACATGGATCTTTTTCACGGGTCTCGAGAACAGGGGACAACTCTCCCGGGCATGGTCGCACACGGTGATGACATAATCGAAAGGAACCTCCATCACCTCATTCAGGTGCTTGGAGCGATGGCCGGAGATATCCACACCGGCCTCGGTCATGACCTCCACGGCCAGGGGATCGAGACCGTGAGGTTCGATACCGGCGGACCAGACGTCTATCGCATCTCCTTTTAAATATCGCGTCCAGCCCTCGGCCATCTGGCTCCGGCAACTGTTTCCCGTGCAGAGGAAGAGGATTTTCAGTTTCCTTGCTGTCATTGGCTTAGCGATCAACAAGATTCTATAAACTACAGGAGGGACTTGCCGTGATCCGCGACTCTGCGGATGCTGGACTCGTCGATGGTCGTCTTACCCTTTTCAAATCCCAGGGCCGTTACCTGGAATTGGTCGAATTCGGAAATGCCGGCCCGCTCTAGAGTTTTCTTCGCACAGTCCACGGGACAGCCATCGATGACGAGGATTTTATCGGCGTCTTTCGTTGTCTTTAGAATACCCTCTACGTCGCCCCCGATACCGGCAAGACAGAACATCTTACCGCAGCCTTCTTTCATCATGAGCCGAGCAGCCTGGTCGGACAGATGACCCACATCGGCTCCACCGGAACATGCGAACGTCAGGACGACTTTGTCGTCGGAAATACGGCAGATTTCTTTATTTTTATCAGACATGATGAGGTCCTTTCCTTTAATGAGTCGAAAAGATAATATAGATACCTCCAAGTATAACCAATGCACCACAAAGTTTTTTTAATATCACAGCACCCTTGGACCGTTCATTCCAATTCAAATATTTTTGGACGATACTGGTGAATGTTCCGGCCAACACGATCACCGTACAGTGGCCGAGGGCGTAGAATAAAATCAGAGAAACAGAGAAGAGGGGTTGCGTGTCTGCCAAGCGGAAAACGATCCCTATTATCGGCGCTAAATACGCGAATGTGCAGGGGCCCAGGGCCACACCGAACACCAGGCCGATCATAAAAGCAGCCAACGTTCCTTTCCGTTTAACAGATGGCTGTCCGGGATTGCCCAGGAAGGGAATTTGCACGATTTCCAGCAGATGGAATCCGACGACGAAAAAAATCAACGCTACGATGATGTTGCCTGTTTTACCCACATCACCCAGGAGTCGGCCAAAAAGGTTCGTCATAAAACCGATCAAAGCAATGGAGATAAGGATGCCGACGGAAAATAGGCTGGCCAGCGTGAACGCCCGCTTTTTCGTTACAATACCCTGTCCATCTATGAATCCCACGATGAGTGGGATGCTGGAGAGATGGCATGGGCTGAGCAGGATGCTGAGAACACCCCACATCAAAGAGGCCGATATCGCTATCAGCGGCGTGGATTGAAGCGCTTCGGATAGCCAGACAAAGAGGTTCTGGATCATCTACTGAACACCTTTTTGTTTCAGTATCTTGACCAACTCTTCCTTCGGAAAGAAACCCTCATGCCGGTAGTATTCTTTTCCCTTCGAATCCAGGAATATCTGTGTCGGGATGACACGTATTGCAAATTCCCTTGCATACGGCTGACCCTTCTCTGTCCATACATCATGGAAGACAACCTTGACCTGTCCGGTGAACTCTTTTTCTATTTCATCCATGATCGGCTGCATCATTTTGCAGGGGATGCAATTCACTGAACCCAGTTCAACGAATGTGACTTTCAATGTATCCTGAAGTGCAGGCGAACGTTTTTTATTATCTTGTTGCGTCTGTTCTTTCGAGCAGGCAAAGACGCTGAAAAACAGAACGGAAAGAGAGATCAATACAGTCAAAGACTTTCGCATCACATTCATCTCCTACGGCCTGATTTTTTAACTTATTATGCATTTCATCCCATTGCGTCCTGCACAAGGGAACACGCCGGACACAGCAACCTATCTTGAGAGAGAGATGCCATATTTCGCTCTACGGTTTTTTCCCCGTGTATGTCGCATTTAACGTATCGCCTGAAATGTTTTCCAGGTCATTCCAACATTTTTTTAATTTCGGCAACATGTGGCACTTTTCCAGAAATCTTCACCACGCCGTCTACGGCCAGACCCGGCGTCATCATCACGCCGAAGCTCATGATATCGTTGAGGTCGGTCACCTTTTCGATCTCGTATTCGATGCCCAGTTCCTGCGCCGCCTGCTCGGTCAGCTCTCTCAGCTTTTCGCACTTGGCACACCCCGTGCCGAGTATCTGTAATTTTTTCATCTTATGCTCCTCACGGCATGATCGTTCCAAAGAGTATTCCGGTGATGGTCGCCATCATCACCACGAGGATGACGAATACGACGGTCTTCCGGGTGCCGATGACGCTTCGGATGACCAGCATGTTGGGCAGCGATAGCGCCGGGCCGGCCAGAAGCAGGGCCAGGGCCGGTCCTTTGCCCATGCCGCTGGCGATGAGTCCCTGCAGGATGGGAACTTCCGTCAAAGTGGCGAAGTACATGAAGGCTCCCACGACGGAGGCAAAGAAGTTGGAGAAAATCGAGTTGCCGCCCACCAGACCGGAAACCCACCGGCTTGGAATCAGTCCCTCACCGCCTTCCGGCGATCCCAGGAGCAGACCGGCCACCAGAACACCGGCAGCCAGGAGGGGAAGTATCTGCTTGGCGAAATCCCAGGTGGCACTCATCCATTCCTGCGGCTCGCCTTGTTTTCGGCTGATGAGTACGCCGGTTCCCACAACGCCCACGGAAAAGGGTACGAGGGGATGGTCGGGGAAAATGAATCCGGCAGCGATGACGGGAACGGCTGCCATCAATACACCCTTCCAGTTCAGCCCGATAACGACGACCAGAGACACGCCCAAGAGTACGCCGAAGAAGGCCGTGATCCACCATTTGGCAGACCATATTGCGTGCCACAGCCCGTGACTCGCGTCCGGCCGTCCCCAGTTGGCAAAGACCAGAATGGCGACCAGAACGAAGAAGTGAGACGCTGTCTGCCACAACGGCCGCGTTTTATCGGATTCGGGCAGGACCGGCTGGGCCGCGATTTTGGCACGTTCTTCTTTGCGGTACATGACATGCATGATGAGGCCGATGATCACACTGAAGACCACGGCCCCGACCACGCGGGCGATTCCCAATTCGGGCCCCAGGATGCGCGCCGTCAGTATGATGGCCAGGATGTTGATGGCCGGGCCGGAGTATAAAAATGTCACAGCCGGGCCGATTCCTGCGCCCCGTTTGTAGATGCCCGAGAACAGGGGAAGGATGGTACAGGAGCAGACCGCCAGGATCGTCCCAGACACGGATGCGACGGCGTAAGCCAGCCCTTTCTTGGCCTGCGCACCGAGATACTTGATGACCGAGGCCTGGCTGACAAACACACTGATCACGCCAGCGATAAAAAAAGCGGGCACAAGACACAAGAGCACGTGCTCCCGGGCGTACCATTTGGCCAAAGCCAGAGACTCATGGATGGCCTGGTCGAACCGGGTCTTGCCGATGGGTAAGTAGTAGGCAAGCAAGAAGAGTCCGGCCATCCATGCGAGTTTCTTGTATTCCTGTTTCCAATTCATTAATCGATCTATCTTTCTTGATTCCTGTCTGCAGAACCGAGTACCATCCGTCATTTTTTACACAGGATGCTGATGTCGATTTTTTTCACCTCATCCCATTTGGCCCGATCGGCCAGTACGGTCTTGTCGTCGTTGAGCCATGACCTCAGTGAATCCAACATGGCTAGGGCATAAGGATTGACACGCTCCTGAGCCAGGCGGTTGTATACCCAGATGCCGTCCTTCCTGTCTTCGGCCAGTCCCGCCGTCTTGAGGATGGAGAGATGTTTCGATATCGTGGATTGCTTCAATCCGATGACGGTTATGATCTGGCACACACACATCTCACCCTGTTCCAGCAGTTTCAGGATGCGAACCCGGCTCTCATCGGCCAGGGCTTTTGCAGTCATTAGGTATTCCCGCATGATACATCCCCTTTTAGCCATATCGCCATATAACGATATAATATACTAAAAACGGATTTCAAAGTCAATGGCTATCTTACTGTGACAATCAGGGAAGACAGAGCAATCCGCTGGGAACAGGATGTCACACAGATTTTCCTTGTTTCTTAACACGAAAATTCATTCATTAGGAAATCCAAATCACGGTAGCTGTCTCGTTACACGAGCGGGTTTGACTATTTGTTGGGCGGAAAATCGTGACTTCATGAATAACACGTGTTTTATCCTTCACAGTCCGGGAGGTGAACATGGATTTTAAGTTCTTAAGATGTATTTTCATCGGTTTTACCGTGGTATTACTGGGGTGTCAATCGAGCCCCGATTTTGAAGTGTTGAAGTCGGAGATAGTGGCGCTTCATAAAATCGAAATCGACGCGCACTGGAAAAAGGACATCGATTTTTTCGTTCGAGACATATCCGAGGATTACATGACCGTGTCAAACGGAGAGATACAGAGACCCACACTGGAAGACATCCGCTCGAGGTTCAGCAGCTATCTCATCAATACGACGTTTACGGAGTACAGGGACGTGGCCGAGCCTATCATCGGCTTCTCGAAAGACGGCTTCCTGGCATGGGCGATTTTTCAGATCACGGTAGCCGGTAAACGTATGCAGGATGACGGGTCTGTGCGCGATTTGGATTTTACCTGTGCGTGGCTGACGTTGTACGAGCGGCAGGGTGATACATGGGTGCGATTGACAGACGTATCGACGTTCAAGTAGACGGGAGAATCTCCCCGGACATGATGCGTTCACACTGTCCAGACGGAACATCATACGAACGGAGGAATCATGGCAGAAAACACGATGGCTGCTCTGCCGGTCATTCTGTCCATAACAGTATTTTCAGTAGCACTGGTGGCCTGGCGAGGTGAAGACATGGCCAAGGTATTTAACCGATCAAAGGTCGCTGTTGTACTGGCGTATCTCATCGGGGGGCTGATCATCGGGTTCTTAACTGTCTGCGTTTATGTGTGGATGGCAGGGCATTGGCCCGGTCGGGCCGCCATCCTTTTTCGGTGGGTCGCACTCGGAATTGCCGTTGTATTGAACATCCTGGTCCTGATGATGCATCGGAAGTTCAACAGGGCCGTCGTGATCGTCTTAATTGTGCTGAATGTTGTATGGGGTGTGGGATACGGCTTGTTATTGCCGGTGGTGCTTCGGTAGGTCGGTCAGAAACACTCAGACATAAAGCAAACGTGTCCCCGTTGACTTGCGGAAAGAGATAAGTACGTTGAAAATCGTAGTTGATATAATCTACCCTCATCCAAAATATATATAATAAGTCACTCATAAAGAATACAGAGGCATCCTTATTGCTCAATCCGAGTCAGTATCTTCTAATTTTTCTTGCTGACTTTCGTGCCTGGGCCGGCCTGATCTTTGCGGAAGTGTTTCAAGAACACGTCCTGACCGGGTATGGTTTTCATTTCAACTTTATGCGTGCCCTTGCGTACGTTCAGAACAATGGAATACGGCGCGTACCGGTCGCTCAACGGTACGGTGACGTTTTGATCGGCCACGGAGAATTCCAGTCTCCGCCCCCGAGCGACCACAGTGAATTCGTATTTCAAATCGCCCTCAAACTCCAGATATCCGTTCAGGCCGCCCCGTGATCCCCGGGGCACACCGTAGCCGACCAGGCGAAGCTCTTGCTGGGTTTCCAGCTTTGTTGGATCGACGATGCCGATCTTACCCCAGCCCCACAGTTTCGCCGCATCGGCTTCATACACGATGGGATCGGGCGGTATGATGGGCCTGGATGTGAATACCACCACCACGTATTTGGGATATCCGGATTCGTTGCCCAGGGAATCGGAGGCCGTCACCCAGACCTTGGAGGAATCGCCCAGCAGGTCATTTGTCACATGGGCGTATAATCGGTTTTTCACGGAGGCTATTACATTCCCGTTGCTGTAGATGTGAAAGGTAACGGGCTCTTTTCTTCGATTCGTGTGTTTCCATCGAATCGTTACATCGTGTACTGAGTTGGGGAACACGACCTTTTGCTGTGCGATGGTTTGAGAATAAACAACCAGGATGCTGATGATAAAGACCGTCTTCTTCATGGCCACCTCTTTGGGGTACGATTCAATATAACGATTTCTTCTGATGAATGCATCATCAAAATCGGTTGTTAAGCCAGGAGGCAGCGGTCCAGTCTGATCCGAAGAACGGGAGATCGTGAACGTCCTGTACTCCGGACAGGCTATTCTTTTAAGATTTTAATCTGCCGGATGAACGCTTCCTTGCCCTGCGTGATTTCGATGCGGGTGCTTTTACAGCGGGGGCAGGAAAAAGACGGAAGGTTGATATGGTAGGCGGGGTCTTCTTTGATGGATAAATGGCCTTCGTACTCACAGTCGTTGCAACGGATCTGGGCCTTCACGTTTTTAAAAATAAGTTCGGCGCCGTCTGCGATGGTTTCCTGAAAGTTTGTTTCGACCCAGAACCTCACTTGGTCGATGCCCAGGAACGTGAGTTCTCCCACCTCAACTTCGATGGATTCGACCCTGATAGCCCCTTGCTTCTCGGCTTCCTGAAGAACCGTTCGTACGATGGATTGGGCGATGGCGGCTTCGTGCATCTATCGTCTGGGCAGGTTTAGAGATTCAATCAGCTCCGGGATACCTTCGCCCGTCCTTCCGTTGGTGAGTACAACCTTGATGCCCGGTTTGATGTGAAGGGCGTCCTGCATGAGCTTCTGGGTGTCCACTTCCATGGGCTCGGCCAGGTCGATTTTATTGATGGCTGCGACTGAGGCATTCTGAAATATATACGGATGCTTGACGATCATGTAGGGGCCTTCTGTCACGGAGACGACGACCATACGTTGATGGGTGCCGACGGGCCAGCCCCCGGGACAGATCAGGTTGCCGACGTTCTCCACGAATATCAGATCCAGTTTTGTCAGGTCCAGAAGATTCAGGGCGTTCTTAACCATATTGGCGTCCAGGTGGCAGCCGCCGTCGGTGTTGATCTGCAATACCGAAGCCCCTTTTTCCTTGATGCGGTCGGCATCGATGGTCGTGGTGATATCACCGGCAATGGCCGCTATTCGGTATTTTGGTTGAAGATGCTGGACGAGCTGTTGAATGAGGGTTGTTTTACCCGAACCGATGGAACCTAAAATATCGATGGC
>CAZTKR010000002.1:0-49117 GCA_964614115.1 uncultured bacterium
GCTGTGCGACATGCTGAACTTCGACGGGTCCAGGAGGGAATCCAGGAATCCCGAGGGCCTGCTCACGAGACTCGAGGGCTTAAATACTTGGCTCTTGGGCGTCTGGGATTGAGCCGATGCAAGCCCGATGAGGATTATCGACAAGAAAATCACACAAACAATTATTTTCTTTTCCATTTATCCCACCTCATTTCGACGGAGAGCGATCACTATAAATTATAAAAATAAAACGATAAAAGTCAACCCTTTTTTAGAAGTTCTTCCGGTGAGAACGCATAAAAAATAAAAGATTGACTTGTTTGCTATGATGCATTATAATATGCAAAGGAATCACATGACAAAGGGAGCAGATACCATGAAGATGCCAGAGCAAGGAATCCGTAACATTCCTCTCATTTTTGTCGTCTATTTCGTGTGTATGGCAACGAATCATCCTCTGTATTCTCAGCAAGTGATCGGGGTGTCGCTGGGGTACGAGTGTTTCCCGCATGTCGGCCTGACGGAGCCTGTGCCGGGTGCCAAGGGAGTCGAGGTACAGGCAAGGGCCTGGCGCGCGGGAGCCGCTTTTCCCCTGATACTCGCCGGCGGCAAGATCATCGTCCTGAATCAGATAAATTACAAACGCGTCGGCTTTGACTACAAGAACTACCCTGAGGAAGAAGATCGAATCGATCAGCTTCAGTCCGTGGATTACACCTTTTTTCTCATCGACTCCCTTTCCACAAAATGGAAAATGGCGGCCCTGTTGATCCCGGGACTGGCTTCGGATTTTGAGGGTAAACTATCGGGTGATGATTTCATGTTTCAGGCGGCCTTCGGTTTCATCAGGCAAATGAAAAAAGATTTTCAACTGGGATTCGGAGTAGCTTATTTCCGAGAATTTGGTCCTCCCCTCATCATGCCGTTCCTGTATTTCGATTGGAAAATCAATCCTCGCTGGTCCGTATATGGGCTGATGCCCCAGAGTCTCGACATAACCTGTCGCATCAATCCCATGCTCGATTTGGGCTGCTCCCTGAAGATCGACGGGAACCGCTACCATGGAAATCCTAACAAATACCCGGAAGCCAATCCCCAGATCGATTACTCCGAGGGCACGATAAGCCCGAATGTACACATCCATCTCTCGAAATGGGTGCACCTTTATGTAGAAGGCGGGTATGCATTCTACCGGAACTTTCGGTTTTTGGATGGGAGCGAGGAAATCTTGTCCCTGGATTTGAAACAGAATGTATACTTGAGAACGGGCCTTATCCTGGGTCTGTGACAGGCATCGAAGCATCTCAGGATATTTTAAATAGAACCGACGTTATTTTTCTTGATAATATGCATCCGATGTATTAAATTATTACTATTCTGGTGATAATAGTAACAATTGAGGTGACTATGCAGCTTTCGACACGAGGACGGTATGCGGCCAGGGCCATGTTCGAGCTGGCGCTTCATCACGGCCAAGAGCCTCTTCGTTTGCATCAGATTGCCCGGAGCCAGGGGATACCCGGAAGATACCTGGAGCAGATGATGGTCATGCTGGTCTCCTGCGGTCTGGTTCGGAGCACGCGTGGTCGGCGTGGTGGATTCAGCCTGGCGAAACCGCCGGATGCCATCGTACTGAGTGATGTCGTCCAGGCCGTAGAAGGCTCGTTGGCACTCGTAGACTGCGTCGATGATGGCAAGCTCTGCGAGCGGACGAATCTCTGTATTACCCACGATATCTGGAAGAAGGTGAAAGAGGCCATGTTCCAAGTCCTCGACTCGATTACGTTGGCGGATATGGTTGAAATGCATCGTACAAAACGGACAGAGATGGGAGAACGGGATGGCTCTTCAAATCCATAGGCTGCCTGGGAGAATGTGCCTGAATCCTCGTAATCAGCAGGTTGATAGTCCCGAGGACGTAGTGTACCGATGGATACGTTGCTCTTTGGATGGATCGGCCCCATGAAAATGCATCCTGAGCAGGGAGATGCCATCAAATCCTTGACTTCGGATAGCGGATTAAGTATATTAAGGATCAAGAATTTGCATGTGGATGTCCAGTGGACGAGTCGGACATCGCATGAGGACTGGGGAAACAGATGAAACGCATTTATTTGGATTATTCCGCGACCACGCCCACGGACCAAAGGGTCCTGAAGGCGATGGAACCGTACTGGAACGAAAAATTCGGAAATCCCTCCTCCATCCACAGTTACGGCCAGGAAACAAAAGAAGCCGTCGAGACTGCAAGAGCCCGTGTCGCTTCTCTGATAGGCGCAGCCCCCTCGGAAATTGTATTCACCAGTGGAGGAACCGAGGCCGATAATACGGCTATTAAATCCATCGGTTTTTCCCTCAGGGAGAAGGGAAATCATATCATCACCACAGCCATCGAGCACCACGCCGTGCTGCACGCCTGTCAGTTTATGGAGTCGCAAGGCTTTGAAGTGACCTTCTTGCCCGTGGATACGTCGGGACTCGTCAACATCTCCGATGTTCAAAAAGTCATAAAAGAAGGGACGATTCTTATCTCCATCATGCATGCCAACAACGAGATTGGCACGATTCAACCCATCGCCGAAATCGGGGCACTGGCCAAGGAAAGAGCCATCCTCTTCCACACGGATGCCGTGCAAACATGCGGACACATGAAAATCGATGTGAATCAGGCGAATATCGACCTTTTGTCTCTCTCCGCCCATAAATTCTACGGGCCCAAGGGCGTGGGGGCCCTGTACATACGGGAGGGAACCCCCTTCATCCCTTTCATGGACGGTGGTGCCCAGGAACTGGGCCGGCGAAGCTCCACGCACAATGTTCCTGGGATCGTCGGGCTGGGGAAGGCCGCCGAAATCGCCATGGAAGAGATGGTTCCCGAGCACCAGCGGATTCGATCTCTTCGTGACAGGTTGTGGGAGGGCATTCAACGCAACATCGACAAGGTTCATCTGAACGGGCATGCGGACAAGCGTCTCGACAACAATGTTCATCTCTCCATAGAAAACGTGGAAGGCGAAGCCCTCCTGATAAACCTTGATATGGAAGGCATTGCCGGTTCCAGCGGTTCGGCGTGCAGCTCCGGGTCGACGGAACCCTCTCATGTTTTGATTGCTTTGGGCATATCCCCCGAGCTTGCCAGGGGCAGTTTGCGATTGACGTTGGGGCGGTTCACCACGGAAGACGAGGTCGATGGTACCGTGGATGCATTAACCCGTGTTGTTCAGCACCTGCGTTCATTATCACCCTTTTAAGGTAAAGCCGATGCACAATCATCACTTGGTGGAAGATATCCTCCGCCTGAAAGAAGAAAAAAAAGCCGTTCTTCTGGTTCACAACTATCAAAGAGGGGAGATTCAGGACCTGGCCGATCATCTGGGCGACTCCCTGGGGCTCTCCCGCAAGGCCGCCGAGACGGAACATCCGATGATCGTGTTCTGCGGCGTGGTGTTCATGGCAGAGACGGCCAAGATCCTATCTCCCGGTAAAACCGTTTTGATCCCCCGGCAGGATGCCGGATGCCCGATGGCCCATATGGTGAACGTCCCCGAGCTAAAAGCACTGAAGGCCCAACACCCGAATGCCCTCGTCGTAACATACGTGAATTCCACGGCGGAGGTTAAAGCCGAATCCGATGTGTGCTGTACATCGGCGAACGCCGTTCAGGTGGTGCAGAACATCGAAGCCGATGAGATCATCTTCACACCGGATAGGAACCTGGCTGCCTATGTACAACGATTCACGAACAAGAAGATCATCCCCTGGGAAGGGTACTGTTATGTTCACGAGCGATTCACGAAAGAAGAAGTCCTCAAGGCGAAAGAGGCCCATCCCGACGCTGTCCTGATGGTACATCCCGAATGCCGGCCGGATGTCATCGACGAGGCCGATGAGGTGCTCTCCACCAGTGGGATGGTGCGTTTTGCCAGGGAGTCTTCTGCCCGCACGATCCTGGTGGGCACGGAGGAGGGCATGCTCTACCGTTTGAGGAAGGAGAATCCCGACAAAACGTTCTATTCTGCGGGTACTGCCAAGATGTGCCAGGGAATGAAGTGCACGCGCCTTGAAGATCTCCACAAAGCCTTTGTCAAGGGACAGTATGTTGTCGAGATTCCCCAAGACATCATGAATCGTGCTCGAACATCCCTGGAGAGAATGCTTCAGTATGTGTAGGGATCGTGTCGTGGTCGCCATGAGCGGCGGTGTGGATTCCTCGGTGGCGGCTGCTTTCCTCAAGGAAAAAGGGTACGATGTCATCGGTATCACGATGAAGCTGGGGGATAGGAACAACCGATGCTGTTCCGATCAAGACGTCCAGGACGCCCGCTCGGTGTCTCGACATCTGGGAATTCCCCACCACGTGGTCTCCTTCCGTACGCCCTTTAAGAAACAGGTTGTCGATTATTTTGTATCCGAATACGTGAGAGGCCGTACACCCAATCCCTGCGCCGTGTGCAATCCCACCATCAAATTCGGCGAACTACTTAAAAAAGCCCTCTCCTTGAATGCCCGGTTGTTGGCCACGGGACACTATGCCAGGGTCATCCATGATCGGGAATCGGGGAGGTATGCGCTGTATCGGGGAAAAGAGCGGGGTAAGGATCAATCCTACTTTCTTGCCCGCCTTTCCCAGGAATCGCTGCGCCACGCCCTGTTTCCCGTGGGCAATTTCCCCAAAGCGAAGATTCGGCAGCTGGCCCAACGTTTTGGCCTTTTGGTTTCCTCAAAAACGGAAAGCCAGGAAGTGTGTTTCATACCAGACGGTGATGTGGCGGGATTCATCGAGCATCAGCAGGGAGCGTCGTTCCCAGTGGGTTCCATCGTCGATGGATCGGGCCGTGTGATGGGCAAACACAGAGGCGTTATCGGTTATACCATCGGTCAGCGAAAAGGTCTGGGAATTGCCGCGGGAAAACCCGTCTACGTCACCCGTATTGACGCGGGCAGCAACACTGTTGTCGTGGGCGATTGGGAGGATTTGTATCATAAGGAATTTATCGCGCGAGACCCCCATTGGATTTCAACATCGGGTCTCACCGAACCACTCCGCGTGAAAACGAAAATACGGTACAAGCATCGGCCGGCCTGGTCAGATCTTACACCGTTGGACAGCGACAGCGTCCGTGTACGATTCGAGAAGGCTCAGAGGGCCATCACACCCGGACAACTCGCTGTATTTTACGACGGCGATGCCGTCCTGGGATCGGCGTGGATCGATGAAGTGGTAAACTGATTTTTCGTCCGATTAAAGCACTGGCATCATTCATTTGACACTGAGAGAGGAGATGGCATGCGGATCATAAACGACTCACGATGGACATTCACTCTACTGACATTAGGATTGGCGGGCTGCTTGATATGCGGTTTTGGATGTAGCAAGAAGGCATCCGAGGCAAAGGCTGGAAGCGATGCGGATATTCATTGGTTGACCAGCCTGGATGAGGCCGTGGCCTTGGCCGAAAAACAGAATAAGCCAATAATGATCGATTTCATGGCAGAGTGGTGTCCACCCTGCAAGAAAATGGAAAAGACGACGTTCAACCAGCCTGACGTGATCGAGAAAGCAAAATCGTTTGTTACCCTGCGCATCGATGTAGACGAGCAGGCTGAGGTTGCCAACAAGTATCATTGCAATGCGGAAAAGTACGGCGGCATCGGTATCCCCAACATTCTCTTCATGACCCATAAGGAGAAACGGCTCAAGCACATCATCGGATACCAGGCCCCCGAATCACTCGTCGCGGTGATGGATTCTGTGCTGACGATGATGGAATGACGGCCGGTTCATTGGTAAGTCTGTGAAATCCCTTGGTCTACCAAGGGATTTTTTATTGAAATGGCTTGCTTCTTTGATTCGCAGTTGCTAAATTAATATATCATTCACAATGCCCTTCTCGGGTTTTGCACAAATTTTATCATTTTCAAGAGTAGGACTATGGATCCTCAAACGAAAATCACGGTCCCCCTTCTCAGAGACATGAAGAAACGGGGAGAAAAAATCACCTGTTTGACGGCTTACGACTGGATCACGGCCTCGTTACTGGACAGCGCCGGGATCGATTTGATCCTGGTGGGCGACTCGGGAGCCATGGTCTTTGCAGGGCACGAGAACACACTGCCCATCACCGTGGATCAAATGATCTACCACACGCAGGCCGTCTCCCGGGGGGTGAAGCGGGCACTTCTGATCGCAGACATGCCCTTCCTGTCGTTCCAGGTCTGCACCGATGAAGCCGTACGTAATGCCGGACGGTTCTTAAAAGAGGCCGGAGCCGATGGTGTGAAGGTAGAAGGGGGGGCGCCCATGGCAGAGACCATCCGGAAGATGACATCCATCGGCATACCCGTGATGGGTCATCTGGGTTTGACTCCACAATCGATTCACAGCTTTGGGGATTATGGTATCCGTGGAAAGGAAGTCGCCGAGGCTGAACAGTTGAAAAGAGACGCTAAAATACTGGAAGAAGCGGGTACGTTTGCCATCGTTCTGGAGAAGATTCCCGCTTCGCTGGCCGGGGAGATCACAAAGTCGGTATCGATTCCCACCATTGGTATCGGAGCCGGTCCTGAATGCGACGGACAGATCCTGGTCACCCACGATATGCTGGGTCTTTTCGAGGCATTCAAGCCTAAATTTGTGAAGCGGTATGCGGAACTCGCCCAAACGATTCGGGATGCTGTGAAGCACTATGCCAGGGAGGTGAAAGAGGGTCAATACCCATCGTCCAAGGAGAGTTATTGATGGAATCGTCTCTCTTGTTTTTTCTTCTGGGCCTGTCGGTATTTGGCGTTACGTTTATGATAAAAGATAGGCCCGAGTGGATTCGTATCGTGGCTTTCATCGTCACGGGCGCCCTGTCGGGTGTAATCGTCGGATTCATCGGAGGTGAAAGGCTGCTGGTGATGCTGCAGCTCCCACGACCTTTGCCGGCCGGAATAGGTGCTGTGGCGGGTATTGTTCTCTACAGTGCGGATAAGGTCGGTCTGATTCACAAACCCGGAATCCAGTACATTGTGACGATTCTGCTGGGATCGATCCTGGCGGTTATTTCGTACGTCATGCTGCTCATCTATCAATCGATACTGCCGGCGGAGTATATCGTGTCGCCGCCCACGAGGCTTCTCGCCCTGAGCTTTTTCCTCATCGGATTTCTTACTGTTTTCGGTTATACGTTCCCTGAGCGCTGGTTCAAGCAGAAGAAAGAAAAACGGGAAAGTGATCGATAGAATTCGCGGATTCCTCTGCCCCATATCAAGAGTATCATCAGCAAGGTTTTATACATAGAAAAATGCCCTCGCAACCGAGAGGGCTTTTTTTATTATGGATTTCAACGTTTTTTCCTGAAGTTGTGCGTCGTATTCGTGGTTCCTTATCATCCTTCCGGGAATACCATCAGTGGATTCCCCGGTAGTATCTGAAGCTATCCACCTATTGCCGACGCGTATGCGCCATCGCCGAAGGTATCACTCAGGAGCATGCACGTCACGGAACAATGCTGGATTTACTCGAAACGAAGTTGTCTGGTTTTCTGTAGATTGCATACGCGACCTGTCCCGAAGGCCCGATATCGAATACGTCTCTGCCTAAGCTATCTCCCCATTCGTATTCTTTTGAGCATGTCGATTATAAATCCTTGAACTTCTCCGTGATCTGTTGAATCTGCTGGAACTTGGACTGTACACGGGCTAGGTCCTCGCCCATGCGGTAGGTGTCTTTGTCCAGCCTGCCCTTGGGATCCAGTTCACTCAGGACATTGGGCCCTGTCAAATTTGGATTCTCCTTGGCGTAGGGCCAGAGCCGGAATGAACCGCCGGTGATTTCATCGATGACAGTGGCTTTGCCGTCGATGAGTCCGTATTCCAGCTTGAAGTCGACGAGCTGGATGCCAAAATGGGCGAAAGCCGTCTCCAGATGCTCAAAGACCTCGACATTGATGGAGCGCATATCGGCATAAACCTCACCGCCCCCCTTGGCACGGATGATGTATTCCACGTAGGTGTCGTCCAGCATGGGGTCGTGCAGGGGATCGTCCTTGTAGTGAAACTGGGTGATGAGGGGATCGTACCATGTGCCTTCTTCGACGTTGCCCCATTTCAAGATAGAACCCGCTGCCACGCGTCTCGTCACGACTTCCAGATTGATTTTAAAATCCAATTTTTTAACCAGGCTCACCTTTTCCTGGGGACTTTCCATGTAATGGGTTCTCACGCCTTTTCGGTTGAGGTATTCAAAAATATTCCGGTTTGTGCTCCAGTCCACCAGGGCCTTACCTTCGATGACATCGTGCTTTGCTCCGTCCCCGGCCGTGATGTCGTCCTTGAAGACCATGAATACGGTCTTGGCATCATCGGGATTTCCGAAAATGATCTTTGTTTTACCTTCGTTGATCATGGCGAGGGAACTTAAATCAATGGCCATTCATCTGCTCCTTCCTGTGTTCGTGATTCCTATTTCAACTTCATCATTTTTCGCACACGGACGTCCTGATCCGTCTTGAGACGATAATAATAGATTCCAGAGCTCAACTCATGTCCGGAATCGTCTCCTCCGTTCCAGGGCACCGCGTGGTATCCGGGTGGTTTGGTCTCAGCCACCAGTAATCGCACGTTCTCTCCCAGGAGGTTAAAAATCGTTAATTCGACCCGGGATTCTATCGGAATTTGAAAACCGATGTTTGTGGTCGGGTTAAAGGGATTCGGGTGGTTTTGAAACAGTTCGAACTGGACGGGCATGAAGGCATCGTCACCCTCCGGCACTGCGGTCGGTCCGTCCCATCCGCCCAGGCGTGCCAGCATCCACCAGACGGCCCTGCCTTTTTGATCACAGCTTGAGAATGTGGTATGCCCCGCTTCATCGCCGTGAAATTGGCCATGCTCGACGGGTACGGTGGCACCGTCGTACATGAACGTGGCCTGTTCCCAGCTTCCGGACCCAGAGTTAAACCACCAGCTATCCAGGTCGGCAAAGTCGAACAGGACTTTGTTGTTGTTTGTACAGTACTGGCGTATCTGGTTGTTGTTCTGGTACCGATTATAACCGTCCCATCCGGTTCCTTGGGCGTTTCCCGTCATATAAATGAAAGTGACCATGGGGAATTCGGCCTCCAACTGGGTCATGGCATCCAGGTATTCCTGCACTTCTCCCTGGCCGTAGTAATCCATTTGGGTGCACCAGGACCACATCGAATAATTGATGGTCGGGTTGTGGTTGAGCACATCACGGGTTCTGTTCAGGCCATCCTCCCCCTGCCAGTAGAGATCGGGTGTGATGTAATCGTCGTATTCCTGGCCGTCGAAGATACAGAGAGCTCCCGGTACGTTGGGCAGGGAATACAGTTCACGAGCCACATCGTACATGGCGTTTTCATTCTCAAGGCGTTCAAGACCGGTCGTTAATTGCTCTCCGTGGGACGTGTGGGCATAATGCAATTTGATTGCACTCTTGACAAAGTTGATCCAGAGAAACGGTATTCGATTGAGATCTGTGTAGTTGTGGTCGATGAACAGGCCTTGGGAGAATGAAGGTATGGCTGTGCATGCCCACACCAATCCTATGAGGATACCCATGAAAGTGACAGTGTGTTTTGTTCTATTCATGGATTAGCCCTCCGCCTTTTGTGAAACGTATCCTTCGTTTTATGACCATGTAAAAAGATCAAAATTAAAATGCTCATCGATGAAACCCACACTCATGCATTGCGCAGGACGATACCCGGAAGTTCACCGGTGTGTGTCCCTTTCTCGATGACGACGCGGCCGTTGACGATGACAAACTCGATCCCCAGGGGGTACTGATGGGGATGGGTGAACGTGGCCTTGTCGATGACCGTCTCTGGATCGAACAGGACGATATCGGCAAATTTCCCCTGGGCGAGTACACCTCGATCCACGAGCCTGAATTTTTCAGCAGGCAACGAGGTGATTCTCCGAATGGCTTCGTGCAGGGGAAGGATTTTTTGTTTACGTACATAATGACCCAAATAGCGTGGGAACGTTCCGTAATACCTGGGATGGGGATTTCCTTTGCCCAGAATGCCGTATGGCGCTGCTGCCACGCCGTCGGAGCCGACCATGGTCAAGGGGAACCCCAGGACCTTCTCCGTGTTTTCCTCACTCATACCGAATCCACAGATGCCCACATCCCCTTGCTCTTCGACCAGGAGTGTGCGCACAAAGGCGTAGGGATCTCGTCTGACTTCCAGTGCCAACTGCTGTACGTTTTTCCCCAGCAGGTCGTTCTTGTCCTCGGATTTCAGTCGAGTGATCAACACCCGATCCCAGGCTCCCAGTGCATCGACCCTGTCGACGACAAACGGTTTCATTCTTTCCCACTGGGTGTTGTCTTTCAGCCGGGCCACAAAGTCCTCGTTGGTTCCTTGCCGGGCCCACATGGGAAACATGATCCTCATGGACGTGGCCCACGCCGCATAGGTATATCGATCGGCATGAACCCGCACTCCCTCACGGCTGGCCTGCTGGATACGTTGGAGAACGCGCGGCAACTTATGCCAGTTCCTTTTCTGGCTGGCCTTGAGGTGGGAAATCTGAAGGTCGACATCCGCTTCTCTGGCGATGCGGAGGGCTTCCGCCAGGGCTTCCTCCAAACGGATATCCTCGCTTCGCATATGGGTGGCATACACGCCCCCAAACTCTGCTACGACTTTGCAGAGTTGAATGATTTCCTCTGTCTTGGCAAAGCTGCCCGGCGTGTATTCCAGTCCGGTAGACAGGCCGAAAACGCCCTGCTCCATGGCCTGGTGCAGGGCCCGCTTCATGGCGTCCATATCGTCGGTCGTGGGTTGCCTGTCCTCAAGGCCCATGACCACGCCCCGGAGCGTGCCATGACCCAAGAAAGGGACAAAGTTGACGGCCGTGCCATTTTTTTCCAGGCGGCGGAGGAACCCGTCGGCATCGGTCCAGTCGACGGTGATGCCGTACTCTTCCTGCATGTCCTTCTTGGCTTTTTCCCAGGCGGGACCGCCCACGGGGAATGGCGAGTCCCCGCATTGGCCAGTAACTTCGGTCGTCACTCCCTGACGAATCTTGCTTTCGGCATTGGGATTGACCAGCAGGAGGTGATCGGTGTGACTGTGGGCATCGATAAAGCCGGGTGACACGGCCAGACCGGCGGCGTCGATGATGCGGTGTGACGTTCTGCCGGCCAGGTCGCCCACGGCCGTGATCCGGTTGCCCCGAAGGCCCACATCGGCAGCAAAGGGATCGCCCCCCAGACCATCGTATACCGTGCCTCCCCGGATGATGATGTCGAATTCCCTGCGGGTACAGCCGACGAAGAGGCGGGACCCGGCCGGCATCAAACCGATGACGAGACCGGTACGGGCTGCCTGCTTCAGAAAATCGCGCCTGGACGTATTTTTTAACATCGGTTCATTCTCCTTCCTATATGATTATTTTGATTAATAATCCGTCAACATCGTAACAGTGTATAGATAAATTCCAGATTAAAACGTCCGTAAATGATGAGTGTCAATGAATTCACATATCGATCTTCCGTCGTCGGTATTAGGGTGTCAAGACGACATGTTCGAGGACGATCTTCACACCGATACCGATGAGCACGAGGCCGCCCACGATCTCGATCTTATTTTCGAAGAAATGGCCGAGGCGGTCTCCCATGTACACACCGATAAACGAGAATAAAAATGTGATGATACCGATGACGAGGACCGGCAAGAGTATGGAGACGTGCAGGAAAGCGAACGTAATGCCGACGGCCAGGGCGTCGATACTGGTAGCCACAGAAAGCAAAAGCAGGACAGACATTTGAAGCGGGTCCTTCTTATCTTCCATGGGTTTCATCCGGCGTCCCTCATAGATCATCTTGCCTCCGATGAAACACAGAAGACCGAAGGCGATCCAATGGTCCACCTCGGCGATGAATGCACGAACACTGAGTCCTGCCAACCACCCGACCAGGGGCATGACGGCCTGGAACACGCCAAAAAAAAGCGCGATACGGAGGGCATGCCTGATTTGCAGGCTTTTGATCGTCAGCCCGCTGGTGATGGAGACGGCAAAGGCATCCATGGCCAGTCCCACGGCAATAAACACGGTATCCATCAAAAATCGCTACAAAAAATAGAGTTGTTATATGCTTGACTTTGCTGTCGAGCCAGTCCCTCAGCCGGTGCTTCTACTGGCCCACACAAATGCCAGAAAGGCCAGACCGTAACATCCCAGGCCCGACCAGAAGGATACGGATATGCTGGAGCTCAGGGCGATGGCCACGGCAAAAACAGAGGCACAGACCGACGTGGCACCGTTGATTCCCCAGAGCCAGGGGGTCAGGGATGTGGATTTGGTCGATGCGATTTTCATGCCCAGCGGAAACGCCATTCCCATAAAAAAGCCCAGGGGCAGGAGGATGCCCGTTGCCACGAGGATACGCAGCGGTGTTGTGCTCCCCCGGAAGGCGACTGTGGCATGGGGCGTCAGGATGCCGAAGATGATCAGCACACCCAGGAGCAAGAGGAGCCTTATGACAGGAACAGTTCGGGTCTGGATGTTTATCCTCTGCGTCGAGAAACTGCCGAGACCGCTAGAGAGCAGCATGGCGAAGAGGACGACCGACAGACCATACGTCGGATGGCCCAGGAAGACGATGAGTCTCTGCATTTGAGAGATTTCCACGAGCATGAAACCCAAACCGATCCCTGCAAAGAACAGGAACAGGGACGTGGAGCCCTTCAGGTCTACTTTTTTCGTCGTCAGGATGAGCGGGACGATGATGCACAGAAAAGTCAGGCCTATGACGATGACGAGCAGTACGCCCAGTATATAGACGGCTTTCATGTTGAAGTCCAGGTTCTCTGGCGACCACTGTCCTTTTTTAAACAGATCCCAGAGACGGATCATGTTGAAGAAGAACGGACTGTCGTCGGTGGGGGGAGCAATGTTGACAGGATAACTGGCCAGGAAGGCGTCGATGTTTTTGCCAGAAGCGATGGTGGCAAATGTCGAATCGATGGAATGTTCCGGCGTGAGAACCACGTCAAACCGGAGACGTCGACAGACCGCTTCGACGGTGTCGATGGCTGCATCGGAGAACGGCTGATTGCTGACCATCATCGTACCCACACCTTCGGGTGCGTCGATGTACGATTCATGCATGCGTTTCACGATGATGATATGATTCCGCGGATTCTCGATACCCATGTGCTTAAGGGCCGTTACTGCCAGGGTCGTGAGTCTGTACATTTCCCTCGGCCGGTCGGAAAAGTACCATCGGGAAAAAGAGAGAACACCGTCGGGTTGAAGGCGCTGGAGGAAGATTTTCCATGCCTCGGTCGTGTAGAGCGAATTTTCGGTGAGTACGAAGGCACCGGCCGCCGTGGCAGCCCAGGTATCGATGAGGGAGACCTGGAGGATGTCGAACTTCTTATCCAGGCGGGTGATATAACTTCGCGCTTCGTCTTCCACGAATGTGACTTTTGGATGTTGATCCAGATGGCCCGTGAAATCGCCGAAGCAGTTGTTGACCGCATCGATGATGTCTCCGTTGATTTCCACGCCCACGACGGATTTCTGGTCGAACGCCAGGGCCGAGAGAATATCCCTGCCGCCGCCCGAACCGACCACCAGCATGTCGGCATCGGATTTGATATAATGAACGATATTGGTCACATCGTACTTAAGATGTTCGAGGTCGCTCATGTGCCCGTCAAAATACGTCAGGATCGTGCCAGCGGCCGCGTCGATGTTGAGCCCCAACTGTCTCACCAGTCGGTTGGTGGGGTATTCGGAGCTCAGTCCCCAGCCGAAGGGACGTTCGGGCCGGTCCGGATCGCCCCAGACTTTAATGCGGGAGAAGGAATTCCATTTCTCGTACACAGGACGGGGCTCGATTTCACCCTTTACCCAGACCAGCCGGAGAAGGGGAAACTGCTTCCACACGAACACAGTGTGCACGGCTGTGAAGGCCAGAAGGAGAATGCAGGTTATGACAGCGGCACGCTTGAGTTTGGGGTGATGTACACCGGAAAGGAAGAACAGAGCTCCCAGGCTGGCCAGCATGGCGACGGCAAATACGGCTGTGGGACCGTCGGTGATGCGCAGTACATAGACCAGGAGGATACAGCCCAGGGCGGCCCCTGCCAAGTCGGCCGCATAAAGCTGGCTCACGCGGCGAGGAAATTTGGTCAGAGCCAGACAGACGCATACGCCGCTCAGGACGAACGGTGCAGCGATGACCACGTACGTCAGTGTCAGGGAGTACAAACCGACAATGGATTTATGCGTGATGAAGGGAATGCACAGATGCGTGAGAAAGCTGACGACGATGGAGATAGCAAATCCCAGGGCACTCAGGGCCAGGTGGTATCGTGCGCGTTCTTGGGTGAAATACCGGGGAAACAGGTATACCAGTATGGCACCCACGGTCATGCCAAACAAGGCCACAGAGATGGCCAGGAAGGCGAAGTGGTACCACATGGTGACGCTGAAGATGCGTGTGAGGAGGATTTCGTACATCAGAGTCGATAGCGTGATCATGAAGAGTCCTGCGTAGGTCTGTTTCTTCACCGTTGGCTCTGAGTTCATTCGGTTCACTCCTTGTCGAGGTCTGAGTAATATTTTTTGATGCAATCGGGACAGATACCATGGCTGAATTGTACATCGGAATGTTCGCTGACATAGACTTCCACCTGCCGCCAGTACCCCTCATCGTCCCGAACTTTCTTGCAATGGGCACATATGGGCAGGAGCCCTCTCAGCGTTTTAATCTTGTCCATGGCGGCCTGAAGGTCAAGGATCAACTGTTCACGTTCTCTCTCGGCCTTGACCCGCTCTGACGCATCCCGCAATGTGACTAAAATGGCGCTATCGTCATACCAGGGTATCATCGTTGCCGTCAAATCCACGATGCAGCCAGAACCGTCGCGGCGGCGCAATTCCTCCACGAACGCCGTTCCGTAGACTTTGATGTTCTCCAATGCGGCTGTTTTCGATTCCTCGGCATCCGCCGGAAAGAGCACGGAGAAATGTTCGTTGATGAGCTCACCATGGTCATAGCCGAGAATAGAGCGTGTCGTCCTGTTGGTTTCCAGGATCTCACCCGTATTTCCGTCGACGATCAGGAGGGCATCCAGGGAACCGTGGAAGATGGCATGAAAGAGCGTCTTATACGGATCGGTCGAATTCCCGAGGGTTTTGTCTTTCGGGATATCGCTCCTGGTATCCGATGGACGATGAACAGGCCGTTTTTTATCCTTCTGCGAGGTTGTCTTTCTACGTGCCATGACGAGTCCACATAAACGCAAGAACAGCGATTCCATAACAGCCGAAACCTGTCCAGAATGACGTCGAGATACCGGCACTCAGGGCGATGGCCACGGCAAATACAGAGGCACACACCGACGTGGCCCCGTTGATTCCCCAGAGCCAGGGTGTAACGTATTCCGATCGGGAAGAGGCGATCTTCATGCCCAGGGGGAAGGCCATGCCCATGAAGAGCCCCAGGGGGAAGAGGATGATGACGGCGATGAGAATGCGCAAGGGGGTGACCGATCCCTGAAACGTCCGGATCATCTGGGGTGTGAGCAGACCGAATAAAACCAGAATGCCCAGGAGAAGCGATAGACGGATGAGCGGAGACGCCGTTTCCGTGGGGCCGATTTTCTGCGTCGAGTAGCTGCCCAGACCACTGGACAGGAGCATGGCGAAGAGGACGACCGACAATCCATACGTGGGATGGCCCAGGAAGACGATGAGCCTTTGCATCTGAGAGACCTCCACCAGCATGAATCCCAGTCCGATGGAAGCAAAGAAAAGAAACAGGGGCAGAGAGCCTTTCAGGTCTTTTTGTTTCGTCTTCAGCGCCAGGGGGATGATGATGCAGAGCAGGGTCAGGCCGATGACGACAAAAAGCAGTATCCCCAGGATGTAAACGGCCTTCATGTTGATGCTCATCGTGCCCTGTTCCAGGAGCTCCCGGTTGAAAATGTCCTTCAGGCGGAGCATGTGAAAGAAGAACGGGTTGTCGTCGGTGGGGGCTGCGATGTTGATGGGGAAGGCCTTTACGAATGCGTCGAGGTTCTCGCCCGAGGCGATGGCCGCGAACTCATCGTCCAGTGCAAAACGGGGGCTGAGGACCATGTCGAATTTCATACGCTGAGCCACATCATCGATGATCGTCACATCCTCATGGGTGAACGGGCTCTTACTCACCAGAACGGTGGCCACACCCACGGGCGCCTCCACGCCGTCGGATGTGATCATGCATTTCACCAGGATGATATGCTTGCGGGATTGGGTGATACCCAGAGATTTCAGGGAGGACACCGCCAGGGAGATCAGCCGGTATGCCTCGCCGGGACGGTCCCGGAAATACCACCGTGAAAAAGTCAACACACCCTGGGGCGTGATGTGCTCCAGGAATATTTTCCATGCTTCCCGGGTATACAGAGCATTCTCGGTGAACACGAAAGCGCCCGACGCCGTGGCGGCCCAGGTATCGATGAGAGAGACCTGGATAACATCATACTGCCTCTCCTGCCTGGCGATGTAGCTGCGGGCTTCGTCGTTCACAAAACGCACGTTGGGAATACGGTCGAGATGACCGGTAAAATCACCGAAACGGCGATTGACTGCGTCGATGATGTCTTCGTTGATTTCCACGCCAGTTGCCGACTTCTGGTCGAACACCAGGGCCGAGAGAACATCCCTGCCGCCGCCTGCTCCGATGGCCAGGATGTCGGACTGGGGCCGGATGTAGTGAACCAGGTTCGTGACATCGTACTTAAGATACTCCAGATCGTTGAGATCCCCGTCGAAGGCCGTGAGGGGTGTATAGGCGATGGCATCGATGTTCAGACCCAGTTGCCGGACCTGCTTATCGGCTGGATACGTCGGACTGATGCCCCAGCCAAAGGGCGGTTCGGGCCGGTTGGGATCCCCCCAAACGCCGATACGCGAGAAGGAATTCCATTTTTCATAGATCGGACGCGTTTCCATCTGGCCTTTCACCCAGATCAGTCGTAGCAGGGATTTTTGATGAGCCACGAAGACCGTATGCACCGCAGAAAATACGAACAGGGAGACACTGACCAGGATGGCCCACCGTTTTAGTTTTGGGGCGTGTCCGCCCGTGGAGAAAAAGAGAGCTCCTGCACCGGCCATAGCGGCCACGATGACAACGGCCGTGGGACCGTCGGTGATTCTCAGCACATAAATGAAAAGGATGCATCCCAGGGCGGCGCCCGCCAAATCTGCCGCATAAAGCCGGCTGACCTGTCCGGGGAATCGGGTAAGTGCCAGACACACGCATATGCCGCTGAACACGAATGGTAGTGCGATGACCACATAATTCAAAGCGATGGAATACACGCCGACGACTGATTTATGCGTGATAAAGGGGATCGATAGATGGGTGAGGAAGCTGATGACGATGGAGACGGCGAATCCCAGAGCGCTCAGGCCGAGTTGGTAACGGGTACGCTGGGGAGAGAACACGCCGGGCAAGAGGTAGACGATGATCGCTCCCGCCGTCATCCCGAACATGGCCACGGATATGGCAAGGAACGCGAAGTGGTACCACATGGTGACGCTGAAGATACGGGTAAGGAGTATCTCATACATCAGTGTCGCCAGCGTAATAAAAAAGAGGCCCGCGTAGGTTGCCCGTGTCGCCTTGAGTTCCGTGCGCATACGTCTCACTCCCTGTCCTTATCCCCGTGGCTGTATTCGATTACTGCGACCATTTGGATAGAGAAATGTACGATTTTTTGCCATATGGATCAAGATTTATTTGGCCGTCCTGTGATTTAAAGGATCCATTTCAGGTTAAAAATCGTTATATTTAGATATTGTAGTAAAGAGGGTCATCGGAAAGAGTACGGAAGGAAGGTGCTTTCCATGAGAGAGTTGGGCGTAATCGTTCGTATCGAAGAAGGCAAGGGCGTTATTCATCTGGATTCCCGGGGCGGATGCAAGTCGTGCGCCATGAATAGGCACTGCCATGCCACGGGTACGGGCAAACGGGAACTCCAGCTGGGGCTG
Source organism: uncultured bacterium (assembly GCA_964614115.1). Lineage (GTDB taxonomy): Bacteria > Zhuqueibacterota > QNDG01 > QNDG01 > DSAB01 > CAZTKR01. The sequence continues at coordinate 17,992 of CAZTKR010000002.1, forward strand.
GGCGGACGGGATTATGCTGCCGGTGATGTCGTCGAAATCGAAACACCGGCCAGGAGCGTGTTGACGGCGGCGTTTCTCGTATTCATCCTCCCTCTCGTTCTTTCCGGAGCCACCTATTTCCTGGTCTATTCCATGACCGCCAGCACGGGCCAGGGCTTGCTGGGTTTTTTCGGATGTTTCGTCCTGTCGGAAGTTCTCGTAGCCTGGATCGATAAGGTGTTTGGACGAAGGCAGTTCTTCGAACCCCGTATCGTTCGCCGTATCGAACAGAGATTGGAATGAATCGCCTTTGGGCTCAATCCCATGTCGAGGATCAGTTTTTCTCCTTGACTTTTTGTGATGAAATCCCCTAATTATGGGGTCGATACTTTGGGAGTGGTCTCAACAGAGGAGAACGAAAGCATGAAAAAGACAATCATTCTTTTGGGCGGCATCGTTTTACTGATGGTCATGGGCTGTGCGTCGGTCAGCGTTACGGTCAATTACGACGAGGCAGCCGTTTTCAGCAACTATCAGACTTTTTCCTTCGTCAGGCCGAAGGCGCAGCAGCAAGGCAGGGCGATGGTGCGGAATCCTTTGTTCACCAAGGATGTGATGAATGAGATCCGACCCCTCATGGAGGCCAAGGGATTTAGCGAAGCAAAGTCGAGAGAGGCTGCGGATATGCTGGTGGTTTTTTACGCAGCCGTCCATAATCGCAGGGATTTTGTGCCGCCGACGTACCGTGTTGGCCGCTGGGGACGGGGCTGGAGGACGAGCCCGGGACATGTGGTTCGTTATAAAGAGGGTACGCTGATCATCGATATCGTAGACCAGAAAAAGAAGGAACTGGTGTGGCAGGGTGTCGGTAAGGGTGTACTGGATCGATCGAATCCGGCGAGTAATCTATTGGAAGCCGTACAGAAGATCCTGGAAAAATTTCCCCCGGAAGAATGAGCAACTCTTGACATCCATCGTTCCATACAACCAAATAAAGAGGCGATTTATTGTCGCCTCTTTTTATCATTCGATTCCTTTCAACGAATCACCGAAGAGGTAGTCGTTACGAGTGCAGAAAGCGATCTGAGATGAAAGTCACCGTGTGTGAGCTCAGTCAGGAGGAAGACGATTTCCGGCAGGAATGGAATCGTCTGGTCGAGCATGTAAGATCCGAAGAGAGCGAACTCGTCTTACTTCCCGAGATGATTTTTAACGTCTGGTTCGCCGTCCAGCGTCCGTTTCAAGAGAAGGTATGGCGGGATGTTATGGCATCCCATGACACGTGGATGGAACGGATCGACGAACTGGCGCCGGCCATCGTTCTGGGTTCACGGCCCGTGGAACGCAACGGCAAACGACTGAACGAGGCCTTCGTCTGGAATGCCCAGACGGGGTATCGAGGAGCCCACACAAAATACTATCTGCCCGACGAGGCGGGCTTCTGGGAAGCGTCCTGGTACGATCGGGGTTCCGGTGATTTCACTCCCTTCGATGCGGGTGGTGTGAAAATTGGCTTGATGATCTGTACCGATATCTGGTTTTTTCAGCATGCCAGGGCTTACGGTCAATCGGGCGTTCATCTGATCGCCCATCCCCGGGCAACGCAGCGGGTCAACCTGGATAAATGGCTCGTGGCCGGTCGGGCAGCTTCCGTGGTATCGGGCGCTTTTTGTATCTCTTCCAACCATGTCAGCCCTCGGGGGACGCACCCGGAATTGGGAGGCATGGGCTGGATTATCGCACCCGACGGGGATGTACTGGGCTTGACCTCCCGGCAGGAACCGTTTATTACGAGGGATATCGATTTGGGGCTAGCGGATCGTGCTAAGAAGACGTATCCTCGTTATATTGTTGATGATACGGATGGATGATGGTCATTATGAGAATCCGTCAGATATAGAAGCTCAGCTTTTTCCGTCTGATGGATGATTGTCCTTTTGCTATCGCAGAGAGAGAATGTTCAGATAATCGTCGTCTGATTTTATGATTTACATCCCATGCTCTTCATTCCATCGGAGTCTGCAACGATGTGGATACATGCAGGACAACCTTCGAGAGCAATTATCAGACTCATCGTAGTTATACTCGTGCTCTCCTTTTTTGGATGTTCCCATATGGGGGAATGGGGCAAACGCATCGACTGGAAAGAAATCGATTTTAGGCATCTGCCTGGAGAGAAGGAATACCCCGGCGCCGGAGCCATCATACTTCTGGATGATGGGAGCATGGAGATCTACAATGCCGGCCGGGATGGATTGAGCGTGTTCCAGCGGCACCGTATCGTCAAGATTCTGAATCCCCAGGGCCATCGATACTTGAATGTGGTCATCCCTTACAGCCCGGCTTCCAGGGTGGATAATATCATGGCACGAACCATATCACCCGACGGCAAGATCACGGTTCTGGATAAAGAGGATATATTCGACATCACCTTCTATCCGTTTTACGTATTCTACTCCGACAGGCGTGCCAAACTGTTTACTCTTCCGGCCGTGGAGGATGGGTCTATTATCGAGTACCGCTACCGGGTAAATGTCCGCACGTACACGTTCTCGCATGGCTGGCAGTTTCAGGACACGGCCCCCACACTTCTCTCCCGTTTTACTCTGGTGGAACCCTCGGAATGGGATGTCCATTATCGTGTTTACGGTATGGAACTGGAACCTCAGACAGACATAAATCCTCCATCTTTTAAAAACACCTATATCTGGGAAGTCCGGGATGTACCGCCACTGAAAACTGAAATTGGCATGCCACCGATACGTAAGACCGCGGCCCATCTTATCATGTCCCCTATCGGGATAGAGACGTGGGATGACGTGGCTGCGTGGTATTACCGTCTTGCAGAACCTAAAATCGCGGCGGGATCGGGGATTAAAGAACGTGTCTTACAGCTCACAGAGGGCGTCGCGACAGAAAAAGAGAAGCTGAGGCGTATTTACGAATGGGTGCGGGATCACATCCGGTACATCGCCGTCTCCATCGGTATCGGGGGTTTTCAGCCGCATCCGGCCGAGGAAATCCTGAAGAACCGGTACGGGGACTGCAAGGACATGACCACCCTGCTTTGTGCCATGGTCCGGGAAGCGGGCATCGATGCCTACGAGGTGCTCATCAGTACCCGGCAGAACGGCGTACCGGATACGACGCTACCCTCCCAGCTCGTTTTTAACCATGCCATTGCCTACTGTCCGACTGTAGGGGATAGCGGCGTATGGATGGATGCCACGGCGAAGGGTTGTCCCTTCGGACAGCTTCCCTGGTATGATCAGGGGCTTCCTGTCCTGGTCGTTGGTGATGGAGGCAAGGCCAGCCTTCCCACGACGCCACGGTTGCCGCCGGACAGCAACCATTCGGCAGTGAACTGGCATGTGGCCTTGGATTCGACGGGGATGGCTCGTATCAACGGTATGTCTATCGTGTCGGGAGCACCGGCCGTGGAGATGCGGGAGGAATTCATTGCGTCATCCATGGAAGAGCGTAGAGAATGGCTCGAGAGGTGGCTGGCGCGCAGGTGCCCGGGCGTGACTCTGGATTCCTTCCGGATAGAAAGTATCGATCCTGTCGAGGATCCATTGCAGGTCATCTACACGTTTCGTGCACAGCAATTCGCGATCAGGCGTCCCGGGGAGTTGGTGTTTTCTCCGGGTACGATATCGTCCCTCGACCTCTCGGCATATTTTCGTGCCGATGAGCGTGTGCATCCTATCCAGTTCATGTACGGCCATAAGAACGAGCTTCACCTGACGGTTGATTTGCCCGACAGATGGACAGCAGAGGAACCGGCCTGGTCCGATTCACTCACCTCACCCTTCGGGTCGGCCGCATGGTCGTGGCAGTCCGACTCCACACGATATCACATACAGTCCGTACTCCGTCTCGAGGGAGAGGATATTCCGCCGGATCGGTATGCGGAATTCCGTGATTTCGTGGATGAGAAGAACGAGCGGGATTTACGACAAGTCGTCCTGAAGAAGAAATGACGGGATCGTGGATTTCTATGTATACGGATCGGATATGTGGACGATACATCGAGAATCCCGTCGACACAAAGACGTCGGATGTAAATAAATTAAAAAGGCGCATCCATAAATAGAAGGAATGGCATGGAATTTTTCCACAAAGGCGTTCTTGTCACTGGAGCTTCGCGGGGGATAGGCCGGGAGATCGCACACCAGTTTGCCGAAAAAGGAGCGACCGTGGCGATTCACTACAATCAGAATAAGCAGGCGGCCCAGGAGACGAGGGATTCTCTGGAGGGCAATTCGCACTTCCTCGTCCAGGCAGACATGATGGATTCAGCGTCGGTCAAGGCCATGGTCGACACTGTCGCCGAAACGATGGGGCGGATCGACGTTCTGGTCAACAATGCCGGCGTTTACGGGTACCATCCCATACCGGATACTGATTACGCGGAATGGCAGGACTGGTGGAGGCGAACCCTGGGGACGAATCTAATTGGCGCGGCCAATGTGTCGTATCTCATCGCCCGTCACATGATGGAAAAGGGAGGCGGGCGTATCGTCAACGTGTCATCACGGGGGGCTTTTCGGGGAGAACCCCATGCACCGGCTTACGGGGCCAGCAAGGCCGGGATGAACGCCATGAGCCAGTCGATGGCCAAAGCCCTGGCGCCGCACAACATATTTGTGTACGCCGTGGCGCCGGGTTTCGTGGAGACCGAGATGGCGGCTCCTTATCTGGAAGGTCCGGAAGGCGATTCGATCCGCGGCCAGAGCCCCATGGGCCGAGTGGCCAGGCCCGAGGAGGTGGCTCGTACCGTGCTGTTTCTGGCATCGACAGCGCCGGAGTTTATGACGGGCAGTATCGTGGACATCAACGGGGCGTCGTACTTGCGGACGTGAGAACCGCCGAGGTCTGCCGGGCTCAGGCCAGAACAGTATAAATGCAGCCGGATCCATCCCAACTATCCGCTTCACGAAAGACGTTCATCGGTCAAAATCAACCCACGAGTGAATACGACACACCCTTCGGAGATGATGTCCGCCTTTTCCGAGTAGGCAGACGTTTTTTATCGGCTTGCATGAATAATATTAAAAATCTTTTTAAATAAGACCCGAGCTCTACAACTTTTTCCTGTCTTTTTCCGTATGTTATGTGTGAGTGAACTGCTTACCGGAGGTCGGTCATGATCAAGAATTATTTTTTGGTTGCCTGGAGAAATCTGAAATCCCAGAAGATATTTTCCTTCGTCAATATCCTGGGCATGGCCCTGGGGATGGCCGGATTTGCCCTTTTTGCCCTGACCGCCGGTGTTAAACTGAATGCCGATCGGTTCCATAAAAACGCCCGCCGGATTTACGGTGTCGTGCAAGTGGTTCCGGTGGAGAATAAAGACGAGGAGCATACGGCCTTCACACCCGGGCCACTGTTGTCGGCTCTGAGAAGTGAGATACCCGAGATCGAGGATGGCGTTCGGGTGTGTCCGTCGGGCCGGATGACGATCAGGCATGGAGATATGAGTTTTTACGAGGATCATGTTCTTTTCATAGACCCGAGTTTCTTTACTGTGTTTTCGTTTGACCTGGTATCGGGGAATTCTGAAGAATCGCTTTCCAGACCCTACACCATCGTGATGTCCGAGGCAGCTGCGTTCAAGTATTTCGGGGATCAAGATCCCATCGGGAAAGTCCTGACGCTGAACAATCGCGTTGACGTGACCGTAACCGGAATCACCAAGGATGTACCCAGGACATCTTCTATCCGGTTTGAATTCCTGGTCTCGATGGAAACGCTCCGTTTATTGTCCGATGACCTGGAAAGCTGGAACGTCAACAAGCATGCCACGTTCGTCCTTTTATCCGAGGATTCTGACGGCGCGGGATTGAATGAGAAGCTCACGACCATACTGAAAAAGTACGTTCCCGATTCACCTCTGTCTCCGAAGAAAATGTACTTGTTTCCATTCCTGGATTTTCGGTTAAAATCTCAGCACATCACGTCGTTCTTGCCGGCCAGTATACCGGCCAGTGTGATCATCGTTCTTGCCTTTGGAGCGATCCTGCTGCTGGTGGTTTGCATCAATTTTATCAACCTGTCCACGGCGCGGTACATGCAGCGAACCCGTGAGGTGGGCATGAGGAAGGTGATCGGCGCCCGGCGCTCTCAGCTTGTGGCCCAGTTCCTGGGAGAATCCGTTCTGATGGCGTTTTTAGCGTTGCCCTTGGCTTTACTCATTTATGAATGTATTCATCCGATTTTAACGGCTTATCTCGGAGGATTTGCCAGCCTGACCTTCGTGTCGAAAACATCGAATTCGATTTGGAATTATCCATTTCTCGTCAAATACCTTGCAGTTACGGCTCTGCTGGTGGGCCTGTTTTCGGGTGGCTATCCTGCACTCTATCTGTCCAAATTCCGACCGATTCAGATGCTTCAGGGCAGCGTACAGACGGGGAGAAAGAAGAGGCGGGGTAGTAAGGTCATGATCGTGATACAGTTTACGTTTTCCATACTATTCATCGCCTTTGCCGGTGTTACCAAGCAGCAGTTCGATCATCTTATCAAGGCCGATTTCGGGTATGCCCGGGACAATGTCGCTGTGGTACGGCTTTCCGGTGCTTCGCGGGCATCCCAGGAGTTGATCCGAACAGAATTGACCCGACACCCGGACGTGGTAGCAGTTTCCGCGTCGGCGGACCTGCCCATCGTATGGGAGTCTCCCCGGCCGGCCCGTTTACTGGGTACAGAGGAAAAAGAGGCGGTGACCGTTCACGCGTATGGCGTGGACTATGAATTTACGGACGCCCTCGGTATGGATGTACGACGCGGAAGAGATTTTTCCCGGACTCGCGGCGATAAAAACAGCTTCGTCATCAGCGAGGCCGCTGTTAAGAAGCTTCGTTTGGACGATGCCGTGGGAAAACAGATTACGGTGGGAGAACAAACGGGTACAGTGATCGGTGTTGTCGAAGATTTTGTGTTCAGCGACGTGGGATTTGAAATGCCTCCGTCGGTCTTGTATCTGGAGCAGGAGAAGCTTAACTTCATGTTGATTGCATTTTCATCCGCAGATCGTTTTGAGGAAATTCGCGAAATCATAAAAACAAAGTGGCTCGCTGTCGAGCCCGAATTGCCCTTCGACTGCTTTACACTGGACGATGCCTTTTACAGAGTGTTCGGTCTCATGAACCGTTTTGCCGGTTTTTTAAACATCGTCGGTTTGACCGCTGTGTTCTTCTCGGGTCTGGGATTGCTGGGTTTGGCCTCATACATGGTAGAGCGGCGAACCAAAGAGATCGGAATCCGGAAGGTGCTGGGCGCTTCACTGACACGGGTGATGTGGACTATCATCCGGGAATTTCTGGTGCTCGTTGTTGTATCGAACGTCATCGGTCTTTCGTTGATCTTTTTTGGATGGCGACGGATTCTGCAGACGGGTTTACTCTTCATGACGGATATCCGTATGAGTACGTACGCGTTTGTCGTATTCATCTCGATGTTTACGGCAGCGCTGGCTGTGATGTCGCAGACATGGAAAACGGTACGGGCAAATCCTGTAGATTCCTTGAGATACGAATAAGCCCCTTTTAAATGTCGTGATGAAATCGGTTTTAACGTACGCATCAAGAATAGCATCAACAATCGGTTTATTTTATCGTTTTTAGGAATCCTCGCCAGCCCCGGGGGTGGGAATGATTCATGCCTCGTCTCAATCAGCCTGACGAGAGGAGGAGAGACTTACCGGCTGTTGATAAATGGGGAGTCCTCATCGAAGGGAAGATATAAGATGCTTCTATGCAGTAGAATCTCAATGCGTATCCGTGGATGTCAACACATGCAGGTTTTGTGAATCCCTTCGTCTGTAAAATGTCCCATTCCATACCACGCATGTAAACATAAGGTAACTTCCTGTGGTGAAAAACACGTTTAAAAACAAGAACAAAGCCATTGTCTTATCAGCAGCTGGGATGATCGTCCTGATTTTGATCATCGTCAGCGCATGCGCAGATCGTCCGGGACGGGCCATACGTGTGATGAGCTACAACATCCGATACGATAATCCCGATGACGGCGAGAATGCCTGGATTCATCGAAGGGACGCTGTGGCCAGCATGATCCGGTTTCATAAGGCTGATGTGGTGGGTGTGCAGGAGGCCCTGGCGCATCAAATCGACGACTTGGCAACAAGACTGCCCGGGTTCGATTGGTTCGGGATCGGGCGCGATGACGGGAAGGCGGAAGGGGAGTTCACGGCCGTGTTCTACAGGCTTCATCGCTTGAGGAGTGAAGACCGTTCGACGTTCTGGTTGTCCGAAACGCCCGACCGGCCCGGTCTTGGGTGGGATGCGGCCTGTAACCGGACAGTGACCTGGAGCCGGTTCGTCGATGTATCCACCCGAAAGTCATTCTTCTTTTTCAATACCCACTTCGATCATCGAGGACAGAGGGCCCGCGTAGAGAGCGCCCATTTGCTCCTGAGCAAGATAGATGCACTGGCTCCAGAAGATACGCCAGTGGTGATTACCGGAGATTTCAACTGCACAACCGATTCCGAGCCCTATGAAATCCTAACGCGAGGTGAGTCTGAAGAAGAGACTAGAACGTACTATGACGCGCGCCGGATATCTGGTATAGGCCATCATGGGCCGACGGGAACGTTTACCGGGTTTGATATTCAGGCTGTTACCGGCCAGCCCATCGATTACATTTTCGTCAGCCGGGAGTGGCAGGTTAGGTTCCACGGCACCTTGTCCGACATATTCGACGGGCGGTTTCCTTCCGACCACATGCCTGTTCTGGCAGAAATTTTTCTCAAATAACCGGCAATAAAATGCTTGACAAATGGGATTCCTTTTTGTATCTTATTATGAGCATATGCTCAAAACATAGGTATGAGAATGGATGAGAATAGAAATCAACGTATGATAATCGCCATGGCCAGCGGAAAGGGCGGGACCGGGAAAACAACCCTGGCCACGAACCTGGCCCGGGTACTGGAAGATCGAGGCGTGATCTTCATCGACTGCGATGTGGAGGAGCCCAACGGACACCTTTTCCTAAAACCGGCAATGGATAAAGAAAGACCGTATCATACATTCATCCCGGTGGTCGATCCTGTAAAATGCACGGCATGCGGCAAGTGCTCGGAACTCTGCCAGTTTAACGCCATCGCCACCATCAAAGACAAGGTGCTGGTCTTCCCCGAGCTATGCCACGCCTGCGAGGGCTGTAAACTCATTTGTCCCGAGGATGCGATTTCCGACGGCCAGAAAGAAGTGGGTGTCATCGCCGAAGGATCGGCTGGGAAAATCCGGTTTGCCCACGGGCGGCTTCGTATCGGGGAGGTCATGTCCCCGCCGCTGATACGCGAGGTGAAGCGCGTGGGTCTTTCCGCCAACGATTCCCGTATCGTCCTTATCGACGCGCCGCCTGGTACGTCCTGTCCCGTTATCTCTGCCGTGGAAGGATGCGATTTTGTGGTTCTGGTCACAGAGCCGACGCCGTTTGGACTCCACGATCTGAAACTGGCCGTAGAGATGGTCCGTGTACTCGGGATTCCTTTTGGCGTGGTGATTAATCGGTCGACAGTGGGCGACCGGAACGTGTGGCAATACTGCGATGATGAGGGTATCCCCATTCTCATGGAGATACCCGACGATCGGGACATTGCCGTGGCTTATTCTCAGGGGACATTGCTCGTCGACGCACTGCCAGAGTACCGAACGCATTTTGAAGGTCTCTACCAGCGTATTCTATCGCATATCCCCATGGAAGAGAAGGTGGCACGATGAAGGAAGTGGTCGTCATCAGCGGAAAAGGGGGGACGGGAAAGACGACGATAACGGCGTCCCTGGCGGCTCTGTGGAAAGACAAGGTGATTGCCGACTGCGACGTGGATGCAGCGGATATGCATCTGCTTCTCGACCCGACAATCCAGCAGAAATCCGATTTTTACAGCGGTGTGGAGGCTGTTATTGACGGCGATCGATGCACCCAGTGCGGCAAGTGCCTGGATGTGTGCCGATTTCATGCTATCACACCTGACTTTGTGGTCGATTCACTGGCCTGTGAGGGGTGCGGTGTGTGTCCTTATTTCTGTCCGATGGATGCCATATCCCTGGTGGAACGGCATTCGGGCGAGTGGTACGTTTCGGAAACCCGATTCGGCCCGATGGTCCACGCCCGGCTGGGCATCGCAGAGGAGAACTCGGGAAAACTGGTGAGCCTGATACGGAAAAAAGCCAAAGAGCTGGCCGAACAGCGAGGGCTGGATTTGATACTCGCCGATGGCTCGCCGGGTATCGGATGTCCCGTCATCAGCTCCATCACGGGTGCGTCGCTTGTCGTCATCGTGACCGAACCGACCGTCTCCGGCGTGCACGACATGGATCGGGTGTTGGGTTTGGCCAAACACTTCCAGATCCCGGCCGTGATGGTTATCAATAAATACGACCTGAACGAAGAAATGACGCAAATCACGGAGGCTCGCGCTAAGGAATACGTTGCTCCGGTTTTAGGACGGATTCCTTACGATCCCGTGGTTACCCGGGCCATGGTGCAGGGCAAGACGGTGGTGGAATTCCAGGATGGGGCGGTTGCACAGGCTATCGAAGAGATCGGTCAAAAACTTTGGCAAAAAGTGAAAGCGTAGAGGGTCTATATGCCACGTCCTAAAAAAAGCCGGTGGATCAGTTGTCATCCCGGTGTATCTTTCTTTAAACCCCAGGGCATCCCTCTGAGGATGCTGAATCAGGTGTATCTGGAGGTGGACGAGTTGGAGGCCATGCGTCTGGCCGACCTGGAGTCTCTCAGTCATGAAGACGCTGCTCAGAGGATGAATGTGTCCAGGGCCACCTTCGGAAGGATCGTGGCTCTGGGACGGAAAAAGGTGGCCGATGCACTGGTTAACGGTAAAGCGATCCGGATCGAAGGAGGCGAGGTGGAGCTGCGGCCTCCTCTACCGCCCTTCGGCGGGCCCCACGGTCCGCGCGGTCGCAGGAGAGGGGGGTGGCAATAGGTCCATACACGATCTGCGACTGTATTAATCAGATAGGAACCCTGTCGGAGATGGAATGACCCAAACAACGATTTTACTGCAAAGGAATCAACAGTAGATGCCGGACAATTTTGAGAAAGTATTCGAGAATATTCAGAAATATATCGTTGGGGATGCTTCTGAGCCCTATTCAGATAAAGTGTTGACTCTGGCCTACGAACCAGTGAATGTGGGCGAAATCGAGAATCCCGACGGTATTGCCAGAGTGATGGGGGAATGCGGGGATTGGATGCAAATTTATTTAAAGATAACGAGTGATACGATATCGGAAGCGCGATTTTTAACCGACGGATGTGGAGCTACCATGGCCTGTGGCAGTGCTGTAACCGAATTGGTCAGGGGAAGGTCGCAGTGGGAAGCGATAAAGATCTATCCGCAGACGGTCATCCGATACCTGGATGGACTTCCCGCATCGCATATGCATTGTGCTGTTTTGGCCGTACAGGCGCTGAAGGAGGCATTAAAGTCGTTGAAGTCGTCGCCTGAGAAAGAGGGAACGCAACCGCATCTAAGGAATACCGAAAACGATCGACGGGATTCTGAGTAAGGGAATCGTTGAATACGGAATTTGAAATAAAATAAAGAGTGATCCATTTAACCAAATAAAGGAGGATCCTATCATGCCAAGAGGAGACAGAACGGGGCCCATGGGTATGGGTCCTATGACAGGACGCGCAGCCGGTTATTGTGCCGGCTATGCCACGCCGGGATATATGAGTCCCTACGGCGGCCGGTTTGGCCGAGGCATGGGCTGGGGACGCGGTGGTCGGTGGGGACGATGGGGTGGCTACGCCATGGGCTACCCCATGGGTTATCCTAACGTCATGCCGGCTTACGGTGCTGTTCCGTATGGAACGGCCTACGCACCGGAAAATGAGTTGGAGTTCCTTCAGAATCAGGCCAAGGTCTTGGGCGATCAACTGACCGATGTTCAGAAACGTATCGCAGACCTGGAGAAAGAGGTTAAGAAGGAACGCAAGTAGACTGAACCCAGGAGGCTGTTAAAAAAACCGATGTGAATGCCTTGCGGGATAAAGAATCACCGATGGCAGGACTCATCAAAAATTCCAGATCAAGTCCTGCATATAATGCAAGACGTTCAGGGCTTCTTTGACAGCCTTCTGGAAGTAATCAGGATTCAGAGAACAGCGTGCATCAATCAATTAAGGAAAATACAGATGCCAACGTACGAGTATGAATGCACCGATTGCGGCCATCGCTTTACGAAGTTCCAGAACATCACGGAATCGCCGGTTCAAGTATGTCCCGAATGTTCGGGATCGGTTCGACGCCTGATCTCAGGCGGCGCCGGTGTGGTGTTCAAGGGATCGGGATTTCATGCTACGGATTATCGTCGCGGTTCGGGAGATTCGGGGCCCTGCTGTGGGGAATCCGGTGGTTGTGACAATCCGAAGCGATGTTGCGGTCAGTGAACATCGTTTTAAACTATCGGGATGAACCATCTTTGAATCGGTGTGTTCTGTCAAGAAGGAGGTTTTATCATGCAACGAGGAATGGGTGGAGGACAAGGAAAGGGAAGGGGCCGTGGAGGGGGTAACCGTCCCGATTCCGGCCCCGGAGGCGAATGCCTCTGTCCCCAGTGTGGGAAAACGGTACCGCATCAGGCGGGTAAGCCGTGCTATGAAACGATCTGTCCGCAATGCGGATCGCAAATGATGAGGAAATAACAGAGGAGTGGGTGTATGAAAATTGCCATCACATCACAAGGGAAGGATCTGAATGCGAATCTCGATCCCCGTTTCGGTCGCTGCCAGTATTTCCTGATATACGATACCGAGTCCGAAGAACTGGAAGTCCTGGAGAATCCCAACATCAGTGCGGGGGGCGGAGCCGGCATTCAGGCTGCTCAAACCGTGGCGGAGAAAGGAGTGGAGGCCGTCCTGACGGGGAATGTCGGCCCCAATGCTTTTCGGACCCTTTCTGCCGCAGGGATCACCGTGTATGCGGGCGTACCGGGTCGCGTGCTGGACGCCATCGATGGATTGAAGCAAGGTGTGTTGAAGCCTTACAACGCGCCGTCCGTAGAATCCCATCATGGTATTCAGACGGTTTCGGACACATCCGCAGGGTCATCCGGTAAAAAACGTATCGCCGTGGCTTCCGAGGGTGACCAAGGTCTGGATTCCAACGTCAGTGCTCATTTCGGGAGATGTCCGTATTACACCATCGTCGACGTGGAAGGGGACAAGATCAGCTTGAGTTTTAAGGTTGAGAATCCCTTTTACGGTGCGCACGGTCATCCGGGACAGGTTCCGGGATTTATCCGGGATCAAGGCGCTCGTGTGATTATTGCCGGTGGCATGGGACCTCGAGCCGTGGGATTTTTCAACGAGTTCGGAATCGAAGTCGTCACGGCCCCTATCGGAAAAGTGAAGGACTGCGTGGAGGGATATCTCCAGGGTACCATTAAAGGATCGGAACCCTGCAAGCATGAGTCGTGTTAATAACGTTTCCGTGGTATTGTGGAAAGGATCGCTGTATGAATCAACCTAAAGATAGAACGCAGCAGATGGAGGAACAGAACAGGCGCATTCAGCAGACTCTCGATCGCATCAAGAACCGCATCGTCGTGTTCAGTGGTAAAGGCGGCGTTGGGAAAACCACCGTGGCCGTCAACCTTGCTTACGCCCTCGTTGCAAGAGAAAAGAAGGTCGGTCTTCTTGATGCGGACATCACGGGGCCTAACGTTCCCAAGATGATCGGCCTGGAAGGCTCTCCGGGCGTGGATGGTGACAGTCGTGCCATAGCACCTCAGGTGAAGCATGGACTCAACGTCATCTCGATTGCGCCCCTGATTCCGGCCGATGCGCCGGTTATCTGGCGAGGGCCTCTACGGTCCGGTGCCATCACGCAATTTCTCTCCGATGTGATCTGGGGAGACCTGGATTTTCTCCTGGCCGACCTGCCACCGGGCACCGGAGACGAGGTGCTGACCACGGCTCAGAGAATGCTACCCCAGATGGCCATCGTGGTGACGACACCGCAAGAAATTTCACTGACCGACTGCCGGAGGGCGGTGAACATGGCAAAGAAGCTGAACATTGCGAAGGTCGGTGTAGTCGAAAACATGTCTGGACTTGTTTGTCCCCATTGCGGTCGTGAAATCGAAATTTTTGGAACCGGGGGCGGCGAGAAAATGGCCGATGAAATGAGTGCGATTTTCTTGGGGCGGATCCCCATGGAAATGGAGACCCGAGAGGGAGGGGATACCGGATCGCCCATCGTGCTGGTCAATGAGGAGAGCAAAACGGCTCAGGCATTTACCACGATTGCAGAGAATGTCATCACGCTTCTGTCGTCTTGATTATCGGGAGATTACGGAATGAGCGATCATTGGATTCAACCGAAAAAGAAGAAAGCGCTGGTCTGTGATTCATGTAAAAGCAAGAAATGTCGGAAGGAACATGACTGTTTCGGCATCGCCGATCAGATACTATCCGAATATACCGGTGAAGCCCTGACACTCGCCCAGGCGGCGAGTCGCATTGAGGGGAAGTACTACATGCAGAAGACACGTCTGGAGGAAGTCATGCTTTTTGCCCACGAGATGGGATATAAGAAGCTGGGCGTGGCGTTCTGTATTGGTCTTGCCCAGGAGGCACAGATTCTCTGCCGGTTTCTACGGAAGGAATTCGATGTGGTATCGGTGTGCTGTAAAGTGTGCGGAATCGAAAAGGATGTTCTCGATCTGGAGAAGATTGTTCCCAAAAAGACGGAAACGATGTGCAATCCCATCGGACAGGCAGCGCTTTTAAACCACGCGAAGACGGACTTGAATTTAATCTGCGGGCTGTGCATCGGTCATGACATTCAGTTCACACAGAATTCCAAGGCACCGGTGACGACGTTTATCGTGAAGGACCGCGTTCTGGGACACAACCCGGCCGCGTCTCTTTATTGCCGGTACCTTCGGAAGCGTATCGATAAAGACGAGGCGTGAGCCTGTTAACGGCACCCTTCGTCCTTGTGAGAGGAGATGGCTTTTGAAGAAAACATTTGGCCCTGTGCCGTCACGGCGGTTGGGTAGGAGCCTGGGAATCAACACGATCCCTCCCAAGGTGTGCAGTTATTCCTGCGTGTACTGCCAGGTAGGCCGTACGAAGCGGCTGCGCATGGAGCGAGGGCCGTTCTACTCCCCGGCAGCCCTGTTCAGGGATGTCCAGCGTCGAGTGGAGGAGGCACGGACGGCAGGGGAATCCATCGATTACCTGACCATCGTTCCCGATGGCGAGCCGACTCTGGACAGCGCCCTGGGCCGCGAACTCGACTATTTTCGGCGGTTGGATATCAAGATAGCGGTGATTACCAACGGATCGTTAATCTGGCAGGACGAGGTTAGGCGGCAACTGGCAAAGGCCGACTGGGTTTCCCTGAAAGTAGATGCCGTGGAAACGGCCATCTGGAAGAAGATTAATCGGCCTCATGGTGTACTTCGTCTGGAAGAAATCAAAAAAGGGATGCACCAATTTGCCGAGACATTTTCCGGCGAACTGGTGACAGAGACGATGCTCGTGGCCGGCGTGAACGACGACGAGACCCATCTTTCGAAACTGGCTGAATTTTTGGGTCGGTTGTGTCCCTCGAAAGCGTATCTGTCCGTTCCCACACGGCCGCCGGCCGAGACGTGGGTCCATCCCCCAGACGAAGATACCATCACACGTGCGTATCAGATCGTGAGCGAGCATGTGGAATGTGTTGAATACCTCATCGGGTACGAGGGCAATGCCTTTGCCTCCACGGGGGATGTGGAAGACGATTTGTTGAGTATCACGGCCGTACACCCGATGCGGGAAGAGGCTGTGAACGATTTGTTGGGACGTACCCAGACCGATTGGTCAACCGTTGAAAGACTGGTCGCAGAGAAAAAACTCGTTTCCACACAGTACAGGGGACGAACATTTTATACGAGAAAGATCGGAGCAAAAACATGAAGATCAAACCCAAATTGAATCTGATCATCGATGTATTCATGTTCCTGCTGATGATGGCTATCGGTGGCATCGGATTCCTGATTAAGTTTATCCTTATTCCCGGGAGTGCGCGTTGGATACGTTACGGGGAGAACGTGGAGCTTTACTTTTGGGGAATGGACAGGCACTAATGGGGAGCGGTTCATTTGGTACTGGGACTGGTTTTATTGGGCCTGTTGCTCTTACATATTGTTTTGCATTGGAAACTTATCAAAATATATTTCGGTCTGCTCTTTACGGGTAAAAAGACGAGAGTCGGTCTATTCATCTTGTTTGCGTTGGCGAGCCTGGTGCTGCTGTTCTTTGCCTTTTTTGTACCTTACGATGTGGTTCCCCAAGGCCAGGGAGAGGGGCATCACCGGATGGAAAGGGCAGCTACCGAACCTTCGGTAGAATCGACGGAGACACCGAAGCCCGTCTCCCAACCGGTCCAGCGGGAAGAAGAAGCGCATAACCATCACCACACAGACGACATCGACATAAACGGGCGCATGACACTGTATCAGGTTGCAAGGACGTATCACGTGCCGGTGGACTCTCTGAAAGCGGCTCTGGGCATTCCTTTGGCCGTGTCCGGCCAGGAAAAACTAGGGCAGCTTCGCCGGCGCATGCATTTTCATATGAGCGATATCGAATTGTACATTACCAAGTATCATCAACGACGAGATTAATAACAGGAGGTAAAAATGGCGCACGAGGGCTATCATGAATCCGACGCTCATTTAAGCGAAGAAACCAAGGATTATCATAGAGCGCTTGTTTCTCTCAACGAAGAGTTGGAAGCCGTGGATTGGTATCAACAACGAATCGACGTCACCAAGGACGAATCACTTAAAAAGATATTGGAGCACAACCGGGATGAAGAGAAAGAACATGCCGCCATGCTCATCGAATACCTCCGGCGCAGGGACCCTGCTTTTGCCAAAGAGTTGAAGGACTACCTTTTTTCTGATCCCGACGTGGAGATTGTGGATCTGGAAGACTGAAAGGAGAACATCATGAAGAAGATCGGTATTATCATATGCGGACGATACAAGGACTGCGGCGGGGGGAAATGCCTACGATCCATGCGGGAGCACGTGGGAGGGTTCGCCGTTTATCCCAAAGACGAGGAACTGCAGCTGGTGGGGTATTCGTACTGCGGGGACTGTCCCGGTGGGAACGTGGAATACGTGCCCGAGGAGATGATTAAAAACGGAGCCGAAGTGATCCATCTGGCCACGGGTCTTGTGGTGGGATACCCGCCCTGCCCGCGAATTCGGCATTTCAAGGAATTCATCGAAAAATGCTACAACATCCCGGTCGTCATCGGAACGCATCCCATACCGCTGAAATATCTCGATAATCATAAAAAGTTATCATTCTGGAAGAATATGAGGATGGATGAATTGGCCGGTGATTTGATGAAGGAAGATCAAAAGATCATGGAGGCGTACAATTGAAGGATGCCGATTGGAGAGTATCCGGCCGAGTAGGGCGGTTGAAGAAGTCAGCTATCCATGAGATGACGCGTCTTTCGAAACAGATCGAGGACGTGGCCTTTCTGTCCTGGGCAAAACCCACATCCGGCACACCGGAGCATATCAAGGAAGCGGCCGTAAAAGCGATTCGGGACGGGTTGGTCGGCGGGTATTCCGAGACGTCGGGTCTCCCGGCCCTCAGGGAAGCCATCGCCAAGAAACTGATTCGCGATAATCGTATTCAGGCCAGCGCCTCGGAGATTCTGGTTACCGTCGGAGCCATCGAAGGGCTTTCGGCTGCCATCATGGCGGTTATCGATCCCGGTGATGAAGTCATACTCCCTACGCCCACGTACTCGACGCATATCAGGCAGGTCGTCATGGCCTCGGGTCGTCCGATCCTTATCCCCACGGTCGAGGACGACGGCTTCACCTGGGATCTGGATGCCGTCAAGAAGGCCATTACATCCAGGACACGGGCGATCCTGTACTGTTCGCCCAGCAATCCCACGGGCACGGTCTTTTCCGAACCCCACCTCAAAGCGCTTGCCGAGATCGCCCTGGAGCATAACCTGGTCATCATCACCGACGAAGCCTACGAATACTTCGTGTTCGACGGTCATCGGCATTTTAGCATCGGGTCTATCCCGGACGTGAGGACACAGGTCATCAGCTGCTTCACGTTTACCAAGACGTATGCCATGACGGGCTGGCGCATCGGTTATATACACGCCGATGAGACGATGATTCCGCAGATCGCCAAGGCGCACATTCCGTTTGCCATCTGTGCGCCCGTGGTCTCGCAGTACGCTGCCCTGGCCGCTCTGGAGGGTTCTCAGGATTGCGTGGATGAATTCCATGCGCACTACTTGAAAACCCGCAACCTGATGTGCCAACGCCTCGATGCGCTGTCCTCGGTATTCGATTATCACAAGCCCGAAGGATCGTACCTGATGTTCCCGAGGATCAAGCTTAAGGAAGGTCAAGATTCCGTGTCCTTCTGCAAAAAGCTGCTCCAGGAGGCCAAGGTTTCCACGACACCGGGTTCGGCTTTCGGGCCCACGGGAGAGAGCCACCTGCGCCTCTCTTTTTGCGTTCCAGAGGCGATGATCGATAAGGCTTTCGACCGGATGGAAGCATACTTTTCATAGTCGCCTATTGATTTGGCCAGAAAATACTCAGGATCACGAATGTATCTCAATTCAAGGGCCTGAACCATGGGATGTGCGGATGGTTCAGGCTTTTTTGTAGCTATACGGTCTCATAGAAGGCCATCGATACGAATACATTGTGAATGATGGGTTGTCCTAATAAGCAATGAGGTTCGATGCTCCTGTGTAGAATTTTACATCACTTTTTTTTATATTCCGTGGGACGATTTGTGTGTCGCTTCTTCAAGAGGTTGGATCGTGAAGACAGGAAATCTCCTCCTGAAATCCATCCTCATGCACACTGACTTTCTCGTAGAAGGTGTATTTTGTGATAGATCGTCGGGCTTGAGACAGAGGCTCATGGACAACATCCAACGACAGTCCGGCGAATTGAAATGAATCCACTCGACAATGAAACCATGTGACGCCATTCTTTTGATCGGCCCCACGGGCAGTGGCAAGACACCGCTGGGAGCGTGTCTGGAAAGCCGGGGGCTCTGGGGGAAACGGTGCGTTCATTTCGATTTCGGAGCCCAGTTGCGCCGGATTGGTCGTGAGTCGGATGCATTCCCCGGTATCACAACGAGCGAGATCGATGTCATCCGACACTCCCTGAAAACCGGCGCACTGCTGGAAGACGAACACTTTCCCATCGCAGCCAAGATTCTCCGGCGATTCATCGAAACGGAATCCCTTCGGACCGGTGATTTCGTGATTCTCAACGGCCTGCCCAGGCATACCGGCCAGGCCAGAGACATGGGCCGCATCGTCCGGATTAAGATGGTGATTTATCTGGACTGTGCACCCACTGTCGTGATGGAGCGCATCGGGAGGAACACGGGAGGCGACCGATCGGGACGGAAGGACGACTCTCTCCCGGCCATCGAGAATAAACTGCGCATCTTCCATCAGCGGATTCTGCCGCTTTTAGATTATTATCGGTCACAAAATGTCCGTATCGAAAGGATCGATATGGGTGTCGAAACAACGCCTCAGGATGTATTACAGCAGTTAGAGCACACAGGTCTATCGTACGCCTCAACAGGGGAGGGGCAATGATGTCCCGAAGCGTTTTATACCCGTTGGCCACCGGTCTGCTCTTTAGCGGAAGTTACATTGCAGCCCAATACACCACCAGCGACCTAGGGCCCCTGACGACATCCCTGCTCAGGTATCTGACCGCCCTGATTTTTTTAACGTTTTTCCTCATCTGGCAGAAGACCGGCTCGTTACGCGTTGCCAGGAGCGATCTTTTTCGACTCGCACTCCTGGGCCTGTCGGGCATCGTGGGCTATCATTATTTCTTTCTTCTGGCCTTGCGGTATACGGCCGTTGCCAACACGGCCATCATCAATGCCACGAGTCCCATCCTGACGGGTATTCTGGCGGCTGCGTTCGTCCACGAGCGGTTACGAGTCAGGCATTATACGGGTGTGGGAATCGCGTTCCTGGGTGTGATCGTCTTACTGGCGCAGGGAAATGTTCAGAATATCCTGGGGATGAACATCAACGCCGGCGACGCCATCATGCTTCTGGCTACGCTGAGCTGGGTGGTGTACGCCTTGATCGTCAAGACGTTGATTCCACGGTATTCGGGCTTCACCATCACGTTTTATGCGTCACTCTTCGGAGTCCTGTTCCTCTTTGTCCTGGCACTCAGCGAAGACATCCTCGGTCAACTCCGAGCCGTATCCATGTCGTCCATGGTCGCCGTGCTCTACATGGGTGTTTTCGCTTCCGGCCTGGGGTATCTTTTCTACAATCTCAGCATTCGGGAAATCGGCCCGACGCGCACTTCCAGCTTTGTTTACAGTGTGGTTCCCATCCTGGTTGCCGTACAGGCGTTCCTTTTTTTCCGGCAGCCGATTACGCCTGTGATGATAGGCAGCATGGTTCTCATCGTTTTTGGGTTGAATTTCATGCTGAGGGGAGATCGGGGAGGACGCACGAACTAATACATCACACCAGCCGTCCTACTTTAAGGCTGATGTAACCTTATCCATCCATCAGATGCGGAGAATCGGATACACGTCCACAGCTTCGACTTCGATAGTATCGATATATTAGCTCCGAACAAGATCAAAGAATTCCATTAGTGTGTGCATGCTTTCAGAGTGGGGGGCGTTCTTGTGTATCCATGGTATCACGGCCGTCTCTTCAAGTAGAAGGGCCGCGTAATGACGGTTGCAGGTTATCCTGTCCTGTTTTTCGGACAGGTATGGTAAACGGTCAAAGACCCCATTCTGCTCATGAAAATCCCTCCACATGCCGTGTTTGGGTAAAAAATTTCTCGCCTTTCGACGGAGATTTTGTTATATTCTTTGTGATTACATGGTATTTGTGCGGTTTTCAAGACGATCGTCGTCACCTTAAGGCGTTGGAGGTGTCTCATGCAAAATAGAACGGCAGTCTGGATTGTTATGATGCTTTGCTTCCCCTGCGTCCTGTGCTTCGGACAAAAAAAGCTCACCGTGGAGGAGATTTATGGAACATCCACGTTCTCTTCAAGAACCCTCGACCAAGTCCGGTGGACGCCCGACGGGAAGGCATTCACGTACTACGAGACGGAGGACGAGACGGGCCGACGCATCATCAAACGGCACGACCTGAAATCCGGTCGGGTGGAGATTCTCATCGATTCGGAGAGCGCGGACGTACTGGAAGACCCGGGCAGGGAGAAACGGTTTACCATACCCAACTACCACTGGTCGCCCACGGGGGAAAACATACTCCTGCCCTCCGGGGATGATCTTTTTCTTTTTGATGTGAAAACCGAGTCTGTGAGACGGTTGACCGAGGACGATGCCGAAGAGCGGGACCCGACGTTTTCGCCCGACGGTCAGAAGATTGCCTACCTGAAGTACTATAATCTATTCGTCCTGGACGTCGATACGGGTGAGGAAATACAGCTCACGGAACAAGGCTGGAAGGACCTGCTCATCGGCCGGTTTGACTGGGTGTACGAAGAAGAGTTCGGCATTCGCACCGGTTTTTTCTGGTCGCCGGATTCCAAGTATCTGGCCTATTTTGTGTTAGATCAATCCGCTGAAAACGAGTTCCCCATCGTGGATTTTATCCCCATCCATAATACCTGTGACTGGATGCGTTATCCCAAGGCCGGCGATGCCAATGCCGTCGTACAGATCGGCATCGTTCCTGCAAGCGGGGGTGAAACCGTCTGGATGGATATCGGTGAGGAAGACGACATCTATATCCCGAGAATCCAATGGCTCCCGGATAGCCGGCGGTTGGCCATGCAGCGGCTCAACCGGGACCAGAACCGGCTGGAGCTCCTGATTGCCGATGCAGCCACCGGGGCTTCTCACGTGGTTCTCACAGAGGAAGATCCCGACGGCTGGGTCGATCACAACGACGACCTCCTGTTTCTGCAGGATGGAAAACGCTTCCTCTGGATGTCGGAGCGATCCAATTGGGTGCATCTCTACCTCTACGACGTGGACGGGAAACTCGTCCAACAACTTACTCAGGGACCCTGGGATGTGACGGAAATCGTGGACATCGACGAGAGTAAAAAGACCGTCTATTTTATGAGTACGGAGAAGAGCGCCATCGAGAGGCATTTTTACAAAGTGGGACTGAACGGAAAAGGATTTCGCAGGCTGACAAAGGAGGATGGGACGCATTCCGTGCAAATGTCGCCTAGGGGCAACTATTATCTGGACGTATTTTCCAGCGTCACCACGCCTCCCAAGACGACGCTGTACAACAACAAGGGAAAGGAAATCCGGGTGATGGAATCGGGGGAGATCGAGGCGTTAAAAGATATCCGAATGGCCGTACCGGAGTTCTTCACGCTGACCACCGATGACGGTTTCGAACTCAACGCCTCTATCATGAAGCCATCGGACTTCGATGCATCGAAAACATATCCCGTGTTGATCTACACGTACGGTGGGCCCAGCTCTCAGATCGTGCGGAACGGTTGGGGAGGAAGCCGTGGGCTCTGGCATCAAATGATGGTGGACAAGGGGTACCTGGTCTTCAGCGTGGATAACCGGGGCACGGGATACAAGGGAAATGACTTTATGAACATCGTGTATCGAAACATGGGTCTGGGTGTCCTCGATCAGATCAACGGGGCCAAGTATCTGAGGAGCCTGCCCTACGTGGACGGCGACCGGATCGGTATCTGGGGATGGAGCGGCGGTGGGTGGATGACCAGCATGGCCATGACCAAGGGGGCCGATTACTTTCGTGCAGGCGTGTCTGTGGCACCGGTCACCGACTTTCGGAATTACGATACCATCTGGACAGAGCGCTACATGGATCAGCCCCAGGATAATCCCGACGGCTACGACGCCAGCAATCCCATGAGTTATATCGACAACTACAAAGGCGGGCTCTTTCTGATTCACGGCGACGCCGACGATAACGTGCACCTGTCCAACACCATACAGATGGCCTATGCCCTCCAGAACGCCCGGAAGCCCTTCGATATAATGGTGTATCCCAGAAAGCTCCACGGAATCCGGGGAGAGGATACGCAGGTGCATCTGTTCAACAAGATCACGGCATTCTTTTTAGAGAACCTGTGACCGGGAGCGCGTGGTTGTCCCACTCGTTATCGGGACAGGTTGTTACGCTGTTTTGTCGTGTCCTATGAAGTATGAATGATAAAACGTGGGGGTTGCCATGAAACGGCTGATCACCATCTTTTCGTTACTCTGCATCGTGGTTTCATCACGGGGAGAGAATTATCTGATCAACGGCGGGCAGGATTCCCGAATTCTCTACGCCCTTACCCAGCGGATCGAGCCTGCGGGCAAGACCAAGTACCTCAGACTGAGTTTTGTCGTGCCCGTGTCTTTCCAGTCACCGACGTATAACCAGCGGATCGAGGAGTTCGACCTCACGTTCTCCATCCCGCCCTCAGAACGGAAGGACGAACAGGACAAGCGGGGAAATCAGATCATCCGTGTTTCCTGGAACGATCCTACCCGCAATGTGGATGTGGCGATGCGGTTCACGGCCATCAACCGGACTGTTCTGAAGACCATTGAATCGCAGGCTGCCTTCCCGTTATCCGACCTTCCCAAAAGCATGAAGGATTACCTAAAAGCCACGGATCAAGTTCAATCCGACGATGCGCGTATTCAGAGCAAAGCGAAAGAACTGGTGAGCGGTGTGAAGACGGAATTCGACGCGGTTCAGCGGATTTTAACCTGGGTGGTCGACCACATGCGGTACGTCACACCGCCCCAACAGTTTGACGCCCTGTATTCGTTCAACAACGGCAAGGGGAACTGTCAGAATTACTCCCACCTGACGGCGGCGTTGATGCGAGCCGTGGGTATCCCGGTACGCATCGTCAACGGCGTGACGCTGAAGCAGCCCTACACCGTGAAAACACCCGACGGCGATTTTACGTTCAAGATGGGCCAGGGTCGCCATTCCTGGATCGAGGTTTATTATCCCGACCTTGATTGGGTGCCTTTTGATCCCCAGCAGAGCGAACTATTCGTGTCCAACAGATTCGTCCGTATCGAAGTGGGCACGGACAATGAAGAGACGATTAACGACGGCATGGTCCGGTGGCGACAGGCCAAGGGAGTGAAGGGTCGGCCGAAGTTCCGGGAAGTCATCGAGGCCGAGTTCGCATCGGATCAAGTCCAGCTGGCCATCGAGAAACAGAATTACGGGCCAAAAAACATGCTCCTCTGCCCTGACGTGCGGGCATCTTTCCAGCCAGTGGTCGTCCCACCGCCGCCTCCTCCTGTGGAGGTTCCTGAAGATGAGCTGAAACAGATGAGGTACGACAAGCGGTTTCTGTTCGGCAACCTCGATTTTCCCCGGAACGTGGATTTCATATTCACCCGGGGACCGGCTCAGGAGGGTGCTGAAGATGAGTACGAGATGAGGAAGAATTTTCTCGTGGAAACCGCCGAGTACGTGACCACCAAATTGACTCAGTACGCCCAGATCATTGTTTTGGAAAAACCCGTTAAATTGAACACCGTGAGTCTTGCCCTCCATAAGTTTGGTGGGAGCGGTCAACTTTGGATAGACCTGATGGAGGATTCCGGTGGCCGGCCGGGTCGTGTGTTGGCAACCAGCGATTTCATTCCCCTGTCTCAACTCCCGACAAAGCCGGGCTATGACTGGGTGGATTTTGATTTTTCCAGGGAGCAGCCCGTTCTCTCGCCGGGAAAATACTGGGTCGGCTTGGGATTCACCGGAAGCCCCATCGTCAACTGGTTCTACACCTACGGAAAGCCTGTGGGGCCCGTGGATGGCACGCGATACAAGGGCGTGTACGATGAGCAATGGAGCGGCGCCCTGGCGTATGAGTTCAATTTTCGTGTGGAAGGATGGACGTCAAGATAGATCGGTCGTTCATGAATCGAAAAAACAGTCGAGTTCACATACAGAAGCAGGCCACCCGATGGTGATAAGAGTCGTTGGGAGGTTAAAAATTCATATCCCGCTGAGGCGCGTTTGGATAACATGTGGATGGGTGCCATTCCTGTTCACACCCATTCATGCCCAGCAGATCGAGTATCTGACCTCCAGGTTGATCGACCTGGGTCGCGTGCAGGAGCCCCAGGTCATCGAAGAAACGATACGTTTCGTGAATGTGGGAAATAAGCCCATTACGATCGATCAGGTGCGGACAACATGTGCATGCACGGCGGTTCAAATCGTCGAGAAGGTAGTCTCGTCCGGCGATACGGCCTTTATCGGCTTCACGTTCAATCCCAGGGGCTATCACGGCGTGGTACGTAAGGTGATCACGGTAATGTATGAAGACAGGGATATTCCCGAGGGTAAGTTTGTCGTTCAGGCCGATGTGTTCAGCGACCTGGATGTCGAACCGCGATTCATCAATTTTGGAGCCGTAAAAAAGAACGCCGATAGTGTCCTATCAGAATATATTACTCTGGAGAACAATTCCAAGGAGCCCATCCATTGCCACAAGGTCTACACGAGTGATGAACGGCTTCACGTCTCCGCCGCATCGATGGTCATCCAGCCCAGCAAGAAATACGTGATGAACATCACGCTCAAGCCGGAAGACCCTGGTCGTCATACGTTCTATGTACATATCCAGACGAACAATAAAATGAAACCCCGAATCAATGTCCCCATTTTTGTTGCTGTTCAAGAATAGGGCAAGGCGGACGCTTCTTCGAATCATCGCCATTGCCCTGGGTGCTCTGATCGTCGGAATCCTGGTCAATCAGTTTCACAACCAGGGGATCCGGTGGAACATCCTTCTCCTCTCTCTGCCGGAGTTCTCCGGTACGTCGGAATGGACGGCCGTATCGACGGATTCCGCGTTCTTTCTTTTTCTCCAGCAGGAGGCGTGTTTTATCGATATTCGCCGACAGGACGAGTTTGAGATCGACCGTATTCCGGGCTCGATATCGCTCCCGTTTTTTGACTACTTTGAGAACACAGACCTGATGAACGGGCGAGATAGAGAATCTGCTTATATCTTGTATGATTTCAAAAGGCACTCGAAATCGGTTCGTCTGGTGGCCAAACGGCTGGTCAAGGAGGGATTCCGACACATCTACGTCATGCAAGGCGGTTATATCGAATGGCTGGACAGGAAGTATCCGGTGGAGGGGGGAGACACATGACATCCGGATGGCAGAAATGGCTGATCATGATGCTCCGCCTGGGCTTTGGGCTTTTATTCGTCGTCGCTTCCATCGATAAAATTCGCCATCCGTATCCTTTTGCCGATGTCGTGGAGAATTATCGCGTACTGGGCGAAGGACTCTCCAGATGGGTGGCCGTGTGGGTGCCGTACCTTGAGGCCATCGTTGGCGCACTCCTGATTCTGGGGATTTGGCTGGATGAGGCGGTTCTGATGAACTTTTTTCTGATGGGTGTTTTTTTCAGTATGGTCACCCAGGCCTATCTGCGGGGACTGGACATCCGATGCGGCTGTTTTTTCGTGGAGGGTGATTCGACGATTGGCCTGATGAAAATAGGTGAGAATACCCTTTTTGTCTGTTTCAGCGCCTTGCTCCTGGTATTGGTTCGAAAGAGAAAGTCAGCCTTGGTATAGATCGACGATCCAACAGGCTTTCGTCAATGAATATCCACTTTAGTATCTGAGCTTTAGCGCCGCACAGGACGTGATTGCAGCAGGGATTTCCATCATCATCCATCAGCTTCGTTGTCAGAGGGCGACTCAGGAAATCATTATCCATCCATGTGGGATGAAACATGTCCTATGCAGAGTGTATATTCGGATTTGAACCCTGTACGGTCGGGGATATATCGTACGACTGAACATACGTCACGCCAGGTTTTATCCAGCAGATGTGTAGATGAGGCTGGTACGAGGGAACCGTTCTTTTAACGTACAAGACGTAAACACAGTGTTATCCCTGTTTCATCCGAGTACGGGGCATTGATACAAAAACCGTCGTTTAAACGAGGGGAATTGAATATGAACGGAATAGTCCATGCAAAAAGCGGGGGCCTTTGGCTGGTGGCTTGGATTCTGGCTGTTGCGCTTCAGACGAGCGTGGCTCAGGATAAGCCCAGGGCTCGAGACCTGGGTATTCCTCTTGACGGCACACAGGGACCGCTGAATGCCATCACCGACGTGGAAGGCGTCGAAGTCGGACACACCACGCTCATCTCCGGCAAGGGTGCGTTGAACGTCGGCACCGGTCCGGTACGCACGGGTGTGACGGCGATCCTGCCGCGGGGCAAGGCGTCCGATGATCTCGTGTTTGCAGGATGGTTTTCCCTGAACGGAAACGGCGAGATGACGGGCACAACCTGGGTGGAAGAGTCGGGTTTTCTGGAAGGGCCCATCCTCATCACGAATACACACAGCGTGGGTATCGTACGGGATGCTGTTGTGGCATGGCGCGTTCAAAGGGGTGCGTCGGGGTGGTCGCTGCCCGTTGTAGCGGAGACTTGGGACGGATACCTGAACGATATCAACGGATTCCACGTCAAAGAAGAGCATGTGTTCCAGGCCCTGGAGAACGCGAAAGCGGGTTCTGTGGAGGAAGGGAACGTGGGCGGAGGAACGGGCATGGTCTGTTATGAATTCAAGGGGGGCATCGGTACGTCATCCCGGAAGCTGCCCGATAAATGGGGAGGCTACACTGTGGGTGTGCTCGTCCAGGCCAATTTCGGACTGCGGCATCAGTTGATGGTAGCCGGCGTTCCCGTGGGCAAAGAGCTGCCCGATAACGCGCCTTACAGTCGGGGCAGAGATATGTATAACGAAACAGGCTCCATCATCGTCGTCGTGGCCACGGATGCACCCTTGCTTCCCCATCAATTGAAACGGCTGATCCGTCGGGTACCACTGGGTCTGGCCAGGACGGGGAGCACATCGGGCAACGGTTCCGGGGACATTTTTATCGCCTTCTCTACGGCCAACCCGGGAGCCGCCATTCCCGAAGGCGGTCTTGCCGAATTGCAAATGCTTCCCAACCAGCGAATGAGCCCTTTGTTCAACGCCACGGTGCTGGCCACAGAAGAAGCCATTCTCAACGCCCTGGTGGCAGCCGAGACGATGGAGGGAGCGGACGGGCATACGGTATACGCCCTTTCCCACCAGGCTTTGAAGGCCGTCCTGAAGAAATACAACCGGCTGATGGGCGAGTGAATCCTTCGGGTGTTCAGAGTCCCCGATGTCGCATGCTTACTAATCGAGATGTTCACTGTATTACGTTATAACTCCAAAGTCGCACAGGCGATGATATGAAAGATACCCAAAAGGTACTGGAACATACGATTCAACGATGCCGTGAGCGGAACATCATCATTCCGACGTACGAAGAGATGGCTTCTCCAGAAAAAATCCCCCAGGGCATCAAGGATGAATTGCGGGATATCGGCCTCTGGGACCTCCACCCGAGAAATTTGTACCGCATCTCCTGGAAGAACGAACCCGTCGACTCAGGCGGCGGTTTTGGTGACGTGAATGTGATGGAGATTCCTTGTGAATTATCGGGCGTTCGGGCCCGCATCCTGGTGCTCATCGGCAAGTACTTTCCCACGGGCTCCCACAAGGTGGGCGCTACATTCGGCCCTCTGGTGGAAAAGTTGGTCAGGGGCGAGTTTGATCCCACTTCGCAGAAGGCGCTCTGGCCGTCGACGGGCAACTACTGCCGGGGCGGAGCCTTTAATTCTCACCTTCTGGCCTGCCCTTGCATTGCCGTGCTTCCCGAGGGCATGTCCAGGGAACGGTTCCAATGGCTGGAGAAGGTCGGAGCGGAGATTCATGCCACGCCCGGCACCGAGAGCAACGTGAAAGAGGTTTACGACAAGACCCACGCGCTCAAGGCGGAACGTCCCGATGAGATCGTTGTCCTGAACCAGTTCGACGAAATCGGGAATGCCGTATGGCACTATGCCTGCACGGGCCCGGCCATGGAGGACGTGTTCCTCCACGTCAAGACCGGACGGCAACGATTGACGGCCCTCTGTTTGACTCAGGGTTCGGCCGGTACGCTGGGATGTGGCGAGTATCTGAGGGAAAAATTTCCCACCATCCGAATTGGAGCAGCGGAGGCCAGGCAGTGTCCCACGCTCCTGTACAACGGGTACGGGGAGCACCGCATCGAGGGAATCGGCGACAAGCACGTGCCCTGGATTCACAACCTGAAAAACATGGACATGGTGATCGATGTGGACGACGAAGACTGCATGCGTCTGCTTCGCCTGTTCAACGAACCCAAGGGCTGTGGTTATCTGAAAAAACAAGGTGTTGACTCCGAATGTGTCGGCCGACTGGACCTTCTGGGGATATCGGGAATCGCCAATCTTTTGGGCTGCATCAAGATGGCCAAGTACTATGAAATGGACGAAAACGACGTCATCATGACCGTGGCCACGGATTCCATGGAACTGTACGGGTCCCGTCTCCAGGAGGCTCGAGACCGAGACGGTGATTACACGGACATGCAGGCCGGGATGACGTTTGAGAGATGCCTGATGGCACAGTCCGTGGATTGGATGCAGGAGCTTACCTACTGGGATAAGAAACGAATGCACAACCTGAAGTATTTTACATGGATCGAGCAGCAGGGGAAGCGCGTGGAGGAGTTGAACGCTCAGTGGTACGACGCGGATTACTGGTCGAGTCGTCTGAAGGCGTATCATGAATGGGATGAAAGCATACGGGAGTTCAACGAGAGGACGGGGCTGCGGAAGGCGTATGCATCGGACACCTGATAATCGAATGCGGAAAGAGTCCGACTCTTGAGGAGACGGCCTCAATCATCGAAAAAGAAAAAGGGACAGACCATGAGACGACGTGACCTGTACGCAGCATTCCTGATTGTCTTGATGATGGTGGTGTGCAAGAAAGACAATGGGACGTCTCCCACTCAACCGGCCGAGTATACTTTTACGTTCGATTTCAGCCAGGGCGAGGAGGGATGGACGGCCGGGTTTGCCGATTATCCAGTGGGCGAAGAGGCGTTTCATGAGCTGTCGTCGGAGCGATCCAACCTCCCCGAGCCCCTGGATCAGAACATACACGCCATGATGATATCGGGCAACAACCACAGCGACGACCTGTTCATGTTTCTGAAGAAGCACATCACGGGCGTCGAGCCCAGCACGATGTATCGCGTGGTCATCCGAGTGGAGGTGGCATCCCAGTATCCCGAGAGTGCCATGGGTGTTGGTGGCGGGCCGGGGTGTTCGGTATGGGTCAAAGTCGGCGGGGACCAGACGGAACCCCTGCCTGTTGTTCAGGGCGGTTTTTACCGGATGAATATCGACAAGGGCAATCAGGCGGGCGGAGGGGAGGACATGGCCATGGTCGGTTCCATCGGTATCGCGGGCGATGACTTTGTGTATACGTTGATTCAACGAGACAATGAAGACCAGCCGATTCAGGTTCAGAGTAACGGGAACGGAGAGCTCTGGTTGATCGTCGGAACGGATTCGGGGTTTGAAGCCACGACCACGATTTATTACAACACCATCGACGTACAAATCTACGAGGCGGATGCGTGAATCGCCCAACTCATCCATCTTCGCCGAACAAGAACCTTTATCGAGGAGCAATCATATCACCTCTCAAGGATCGGGTTAAACGAGAAGATACATTCTCAAAGGAGTTGTCCATGAGAGCACGCAGGATACTCGTTTTTCACCTCCTAATCATCCCTGTTTTTTGTCTGGAATGCGGGCGGGGGGAATCGGATTTTGATGTCAAGGCATACCTGGATCGCTGGGTGGCGATGTGGAATGCATACGACCTTTCCCGTGTCGATGAGCTCTTTCTCACCGATGCGCGGCTGACGTATATCTCATCGGAAAAAACAGGAATCATCACAGGCATCGATGCGGTTCGCAAACATCACGAAGCGTTCGGTTTTGTGGCCGGAGGAAAAGAGCAGCCCAACCGGCTCTGGGTCGACGATATCCATGCAGAACCATTCGGTGGGGCGGCCGTGGTTGCGGGCGTCTGGTACTTTCAAAGGGGAGGCGACACCGAAGGCAAGGTGCAGCAGGGCCCGTTTACGTTCGTTTACGTCAAACAGGACGGTACGTATCGCATCGCACACG
>CAZTKR010000003.1:0-47592 GCA_964614115.1 uncultured bacterium
TGCACGATCCATATGTGGAGGATCTGAGACAATTCAAACTGGCAAAATACGAGGCTGTTCAATGGACGAGCAACGACGGCCATACTGTGGAAGGCATACTCATTTATCCCCTGGATTACGAAGAGGGGAATCGTTATCCCCTTCTGGCGCATACTCACGGCGGGCCGGCATCCTCCGATAAAATGACGTTCGACGGATATGCACACGCCCGGGTGGGTCGGGGGTACGCGATCCTCAAGCCGAATTACAGAGGCAGCACAGGCTACGGAAACGAGATGCTCCGAGACATGGTGGGCCATTATTTTCTCAATGCGGATGACGATGTACTCACGGGTGTTGATTACCTCATTGAAAAGGGAATCGCCGATCCCGCAAGACTCGGAACACTGGGCTGGAGCGCTGGTGGTCACATGACCAACTGGCTGGTTACGGAAACAATCCGTTTCAAGGCAGCCTCATCAGGAGCCGGGGCTTCCAACTGGATCTCGATGTATTCCCAGAGCGATGTGCGTATCTACCGAACGCCGTGGTTCCTGGGCGATCCCTGGCATGCGGATTCTCCGCTGCAGACCTACCGAGAGCATTCGGCCATTTTCCGCATTCATCGTGCCAAGACGCCCACCTTGATTTTGGTCGGCGAGAATGATAAACGGGTTCCCATGCCCCAGAGTGTTGAAATGTATCGCGGTCTTAAGGCCAACGGAGTGCCTACGGAACTCGTGGTCTTTCCCCGATCCGGTCACGGCCCCCGGGAACTCCGGCACCGGCTGTACAGAATGAATAAGGAATTCCAGTGGCTGGAGAAGTATATCATGGAACGGGAATTTGAGTTCGACCAGCCGCCAGAAATCGAGAAGGAAGAGGAGTAAATGTTACGGAGGCAGGATGACGAAGTCTGTATGGCAGTTGACAAAACACATCCCATTGCTCTTCATGTGCGCGTTGTGCTTGGAATGCTCTCGTCTTCCAAAAATCATCAACGACGGATACGGGGATTACGTCCTCGTACCTGCGGGCGCATTCCTGATGGGCGATAATTTTGACGAGGGAAACTCCGATGAAATACCTGTTCATGAAGTGATCCTGGATGCCTACTATATCGGCAAGTTTAAAATTACCAACAGCGCATACAAGGCATTCATCGATGACGGAGGGTACAACGAGCAGGCGTACTGGGAGGCCGGCGGATGGGGTGAATTCGGGAGCGCGCCGCCGTCCTGGAATAGCGCGAAAGACAAGGGCGGTGGTCTTCCGAGGAACGAGGCGTATCCCGTGGTGGGTGTGAGCTGGTTTGAAGCCGTGGCCTACTGCCGGTGGCTGTCGACCAAGACAGGACACACGTACCGTTTGCCCACGGAAGCGGAGTGGGAGAAGGCAGCCCGGGGTAAAGACCAGAGGCGATATGCCTGGGGCGATGAGATCGACGCCGGATATGCGAATTTTGATCATGGACAGAATCGACAAGACATGCACTTGACGCCCGTCGGGTACTACGATGGGTCGATGCGGGACGGTTTGCAAACCCATGACAACGCGTCTCCCTACGGGGCGTATGACATGATCGGTAACGTGTCGGAATGGTGCGCCGACTGGTACGATGCAACGTACTATGACCGTTCTCCACGGAGGAATCCCACGGGTCCGGAGACGGGGGACAGCCGCGCGCTTCGCTCCGGCGGGTACGTAGACAGTGCCTACTACCAGAGGGCTGCGGGCCGCCACAAGATGGGTGCCCATTTCAAGAGCTACAAGACGGGATTCCGATGTATCCGGGAGTTGTGAGGTTGTGAGACGCTCGTAGTACTTATAGCATGATTCTGGAGGTGTTATGGTTCGGTGGCGTTTGATTCGCACGATGGTCATGACGACGATTTTAATATTCGTCTTCGGCATCGCTTTTTTAGCAGGGCAAACGGTTGTCAATGACGGTTACGGAGACTACGTTTTTGTACCCGCCGGGCGCTTTCTCATGGGGGACAACTTCGACGAGGGAGACCCCGATGAGGTGCCCGTCCATTCCGTGACCCTGGATGCCTATTACATCGGAAAATACAAGATCACCAACGGTGAGTACAAAAAGTTCGTCGATGACGGCGGATACAGCAAGCCCGAGTACTGGGAGGCGGGCGGATTGGGTGAATACGGATCCGAGCCCAGGCACTGGCGTGATGAACGGTTTCACGGTGGCGGTCTGCAGGGGAACGAACGTTTTTCCGTGGTGGGTGTGAGCTGGTACGAGGCCGTGGCCTACTGCCGATGGCTGTCCGCCAGGACAGGACACACGTACCGCCTGCCCACAGAAGCAGAGTGGGAAAAGGCGGCCCGGGGTACGGACCAGAGAAGATACGCCTGGGGAGATCGTATAGACGGCAGCTATGCCAATTACGAACACAGCGACGATCCGTACGAGCGGGGCATGACACCTGTAGGTTTTTACGACAGAGGCGTTCACGACGGTTTTGTCACCCACGACAACGCCTCTCCCTACGGGGCCTATGATATGATCGGTAATGTCTGGGAGTGGTGCTCTGACTGGTACGGGGGCAGCACGTATTATCAGAACTCGCCGCCCAAGAATCCGCGAGGCCCTGAATCGGGCAGCAGCCGGATCCTTCGGGCCGGGGGATGGGTCGACAGTGCCTATTATCAACGTGCGGCCAACCGGAACAGCAGTTTTCCTGAAAACCGAAATCCGATTCAGGGTTTCCGTTGTGTGCGGGAGCCATGAAGTTCATCACAGTATTATCGTCGTTAAAATTGGGAAGGGGAGAAACTATGAAACGTCATAGTGTATTACGAATGGCCACCCTCTTGGTTGCGGTGGTTTTCCTGGGCATCTCGGTGCATGCCCAGGTCACGGCCATCCAGGCCGGACGGGTGATCGATCCGGTATCGGGAAAGGTTCAAACCGATGTGACTATCCTCGTCGATGGTGCCAGTATTAAATCCGTGGGAAGGGATGTCGACATTCCTGCGGATGCGAGGGTAATCGATCTGTCGGACATGACGGTTCTGCCCGGCCTCATCGACTGCCATACGCATCTGTGCAATACGTTCGAGGCCAAGGGAGATGTAGGTAACGAGCTGTTGCTGTACACGATGATCGCCACCACGGCAGACCGGGCTTTACAGGGCGTGTTCAACGCCCGATCGATGCTGGAGGCCGGATTCACCACGGTTCGGGACATGGGAAACGCCGGAAATTATGCCGATGTGGCCCTTCGCCGTGCCATCGAACAGGGCATCGTTCCAGGACCCACGTATTTCGTGTCCGGCAAGATCATCGCTCCGTTCGGCGGTCAGTTCATCCTCGATCCCGAATTTCCAGACATCGGCAGGCACGATTATCTGTACGCCGACACGCGGGATGAGTTGCTCAAGGCCATCCGTGAGAACATCCATTTTGGCGCCGATTGGATCAAGATCGTCATCGATGATTATCCCTACATCTATTCGGCAGATGACGTTCGGTTCATCGTCGAAGAAGCGGCCAAGGCCGGGTTGAAGGTGGCGGCCCATTGTGTGACCGAGCAGGGAGCGCGCAGCGCGGCAGAAGGGGGCCTTGCGTCCATCGAACACGGGTTTGAAATGAGCGACGAGACGATTAAGCTGGCCAAGGCAAACGGTGTCGTACTCTGTGCCACCGATTTGACGCAGGAGGTCATGGATATCTATAACTTTTTTACGGCAACCTACGCGGATATCGTCGATCGATTGAAGCGCGCCTATGCCATCGGTATTCCCGTGGTATTTGGCTCCGACGTCATAGCGACTATTCCAGGGCATACACGGGGAAGTGCCTCCATGTCTCTGATCGATACCTGGGTGGATGCCGGGATATCTCCCCTGGAAATTCTTCGAGCCATGACCGTCAGCGGCGCCCATCTTCTGGGTACTCAGGATGAGCGCGGTCAGATCAAGGAAGGGTTTGCAGCCGATGTGATTGCCACGACGGAGAATCCCCTGGAAAATATCGCCGCGCTCAAGGCCGTTCAGTTCGTGATGAAGGACGGAAAGGTCATCAAGAAGCCCTGATAGCCATCCTCGTGAGCACGGCTAGCGGATCAAAGCATGCGTTCTCGGCAGGAGCCTACTCCTGCCTATTTGTAAAGTGTATAAATCGTATCCTGATTCCATCGGGATAATACGGACAGTATGGCACAGATGGCTACCTGTCGTCCGAATAATATTGAACGGTGACATCCAGAACAGGATCGTATGATTCCGGCCAAAGCTCTTGCCAGACAACTTCAGAATCCCTCCGGGCCTATCGGTCGGTTTCTGCTGCCGCGCGTATGGAACCGGAGGAACGCGGCGCTGAACGATGTGACGCTTCAGAGCTTAGAGCTGCGGCCCGACGATCGCGTCCTCGACGTGGGATGTGGTGGCGGATACCTCATCGGCCGGATTGCCCAAAAGGTTACCATCGGGTGGATCGTGGGTATCGACCGATCTCAGCCCATGGCCGATTTCTGCAGCAGACGCTTCAAACGATGGATAAATGACGGCCGAGTGGAAATTCGTTGCTGTCCGGCCGAAGCATTGCCGTATCCCGATGGCGGCTTCTCGAAGGCGTGCACCGTGAATACGATTTTCTACATCGAGGATCTGGAGAAAGCCTTGTCGGAACTCTGGCGTGTTCTGGATGAAGGGGGCACGCTGGCTGTATGCTTCACGGATCGGGAATGCCTGGCGCCCAAACCGTTTGCCGCCCACGGTCTCAGACTGTATGAAACCGAGGAAGTCGAGCAGCGAATGGAATCGTCGGGGTTTCACGACATGCGGATGATTCGGAGCCGGGATCGATGGCGGGAATTTGTGTGTGTCTCGGGTAAAAAGTAGACACCCGTTTTAAACGTCGGGTGTGCGTGCATTCCTCGGATTAGAATAACGGGATATTGACGATGACAAAAGAAAAATCCATACTCATTCGATGGGGAACCGTTGTTTCGGATCAAAGCGCATCTCGGCAGGATGTTCTCATTCGAGGAGACACTATCGTTGCCGTGGGTGATTTGTCGGATATCAAAGCCGATCGCATGATCGATGCCAGCGGCCTGCTGGTACTGCCAGGCGGAGTGGATACGCATGTTCATTTCAACGACGAATTCATGGGCACGGTCAGCGTACACGACTTCTACACGGGCACGTTGGCCGCGGCCTACGGGGGAACGACCAGTGTGATCGATTTTTCGAATCAATGGCCGGGCGGCACGTTGAAGGAGGCGCTGGACAAAAAGCACAATGAAGCCGACGGACAGGCCCTGGTCGACTGGGGCGTGCATCCGGTGATCACGCAGCCCACACCGGACACGCTGAACGAAATTCCTCTCGTCGTTGAGCACGGCGCTCCGACCATTAAATGTTATATGACGTACCGCGAGGAAGGGATCATGACGGAGGCCAGGGACTTAAAAAAGATACTGGCCCGTCTTCGGGATTCCGGCGGTATGCTGATGATCCATGCCGAGGACAACGATATGGCCGAAGACAACATTCCGTGCCTGATTGCCGAGGGAAAGACGCAAGCCATCTACCATGCCCGGAGCAAACCCCCGGAATGTGAGGAGAGGGCCATCGGTCAGGGTATCGCCATGGCACGGGAGACGGGCGGCAGGTTGTTTATCGTGCATCTGGCCTCGGATAAAGGGATGCGGATGATCGCGGAAGCCCGAGCCCAGGGCGTGGATGTGCTGGCCGAGACGTGCACGCATTATCTGGTCTTTACCGAGGAATACCTGGAGCGAGAGGACGGCATCAAGTGGATCTGTTCGCCGCCGTTGAGGAGCAAGGCTATCCAGGACGAATTGTGGAAAGGCCTGCAGGACGGCCGAATCCGCCAGGTGTCATCCGACGATGCGGCCTATTCGTGGGAGGCCAAGCTCATGGGCAAGGACCGGTTTGATCGGTGTCCCAACGGCATCCCCGGGATCGAGACCCGGCTTCCCGTGCTCTATTCCCAGGGCGTAGCCACAGGACGAATCTCCCTGTCCCGGTTTGTGGGCCTGATTTCGACACAACCGGCGAGATTGTTTGGGCTTTATCCGAAGAAGGGCTGTCTCGCACCCGGATCCGACGCGGACGTCGTTCTGTTCGATCCAGAGGCCGAGTGGCGATTGAACGCGACATCGCTCCACATGGCAACGGACTGGTCGGCTTTCGATGATACGAAGATCAAAGGCAAGGTCGTCAAGGTCTTTTCCAGGGGTGAGTTGATTGTCGACGGCGAGACCTGTCTGGCGGAGAAGGGGAGGGGGAGGTATCTGCACCGGCGACTCGCATAATCATCCATCGAGATGAGAGAACAGAGACATATTTATGACATCCCGGTTCTGTCGATCTTGACTCTGAGGTATCACGCTAAGATTCATATCGATGGGAATTTGTGATTAGAAAGGAGTCTTCCTGTTGTTAGAGAACATCCTGGATGTGATTTCCAGAATCGATACGGTGCTCTGGGGACCCTGGACCATGGTTTTCATCGCCTCGGTGGCCTTGTTCCTGACCGTGAAATCCCGATTTTTTCAGTTCCGAAGGTTTCGGTACATTCTGTCCAACACACTGGGCAAGATTTTCGTCAAGGGTGACATCAGCGGAAAAGGGCGGATGACACCGTTCCAGGCGACCACGACGGCCCTGGCCAGCACGGTGGGCATGGGTAACATCGCCGGTGTGGCCACAGCCCTGTCCGTGGGAGGCGCCGGGGCCATTTTCTGGATGTGGATACTGGCACTCATGGGCATGATGTCCAAGACGGCGGAGATCACCCTGGCCGTTCATTACCGGGATGCGGATGAGGACGGCACACTTCACGGCGGGCCGATGTATTACATCAACAAGGGATTGGGGTGGACCTTTCTAGCCAAGCTTTTCAGCGCGGGCGTGTTTGTGAATGCGGTGTTTACGGCCTCTCTTCTCCAGGCCCATACGGTAGGCAGGGCCTTCCTTTCATCGTATAACCTGAATCCCTACCTGGTGACAGCCGCGATGGGGGCGATAACGGCCGTTGTGGTCATCGGGGGCATTAGACGCATCGGCCAGTTCTGCGAGAAGCTCGTTCCCCTGATGTCTGTGGTTTATTTTCTGGGAGGTCTCATCCTCTTCGTCGTCAATTATGCACAGATTCCCAGTGTATTCGGTATGATCGTGAAACACGCATTCACGCCCATGCCGGCCGTGGGAGGATTCGCGGGTGCGGCCGTGGCTGCGGCCATCAAGAATGGAATGGCCCGGGGCATGCTGTCCAACGAGGCGGGTCTGGGTACGGCGCCGATGGTTCATGCCACTGCCGACACGAAGCACCCGTTCCAGCAGGGGATTTGGGGCGCTTTCGAGGTATTCGTGGATACGATTCTCATCTGCACCATCACGTCGTTTGCGATCCTCTCCACGGGTGTCTTGTCCAGCGGGGAGTCGGGCATCGAGTTGGTGATACGGGCGTTTTCGTCCATCTATCCACCCAACCTGGCGAGTACGCTGATCTCCTTCTCTATCCTGACGTTTTGCCTGACAACCCAGATCGGGTTTTTTATCTACTACGAGACAGCGGTCGTCACCCTGTTCGGCAGAAGCACGATGAAGTTCCTGAAGTGGTTCTACTTCATCCCGGCCGTCATTTTTGCCGGCGTTGCCGATGTGGACAAAGTCTGGGTTTTCGCCAATATCGCCGTGGGCGTATGCGCCATCCCGAATTTAATCGCCGTTTTTTCCCTCAGCGGGGTTTTCTTCATTCTGATGAAGGACTTCCTGACGAATAAGAATGAATGGGCCACTGCCATTGTGGATGTAAGTAAAAAGTATGTCAGGTCTGCGAAATCATGATTAGTAATGCATCGGGTCGGGATTATTTAAGGGATGAATTATGGCAGAGCGGTTGAAGGATCAATTTTTCACGCGTTCTTCTGTGAACGCGTTAGCCGACACGATTAAAAAAATTCATCCGGATTTTGATAAGGAAAAACTCATCGGTCTCGTATTCGACAGCACGTGGGAATCGAAAGAACTCAAGGAAATGATGCGCCATACGACCGAATGCCTCCACGCCACGTTGCCGGAATCGTATAAAGACGCCCTGGATATCTTGATGCAGGCGGCACCTCACGTGAAGGGATTCGAAGCATTGACCCTCCCGGATTATGTGGCGTTGTACGGAATGGACGACTGGGATGCATCACTCCCGGCATTGGGCTATCTCACGAAATACGCCACATCGGAACTGGCCGTGCGTCCGTTTCTGGCCAAGGACCCGGAACGGGTCATGGCATATATGCGCACATGGGCAGAGGACCCGGACCCCAACGTACGACGCCTGGCCAGCGAGGGTTGCCGTCCCCGGCTCCCATGGGCCATGGCGCTGCCCGCGTTCAAGAAAGACCCCAGTCCGATACGACCGATACTGGAGAAGCTTAAAGACGATGCATCCGAGTTTGTTCGAAGAAGCGTGGCCAACAACTTGAACGATATCTCCAAAGACCATACGGAATGGGTGCTGGATATCTGTGAACGCTGGATGGGACGAACGAAACAAACGGACGATATCGTCAAGCATGCCTGCCGGGGGGTGCTCAAGGCCGGCCATACACGGGCAATGAGACTGTTTGGCTTGGCGATCCAGCTCACATG
Organism: uncultured bacterium; assembly: GCA_964614115.1. GTDB lineage: Bacteria > Zhuqueibacterota > QNDG01 > QNDG01 > DSAB01 > CAZTKR01. The sequence goes on from CAZTKR010000003.1 coordinate 8,623, forward strand.
CGTATCGAACAGTTCACGCTGGATCAAAATGCGATCTTTATCGGCGATACGGTGCATTTCTCCTTCGAACTGGTCGTAGGCGGGGAGACAGACAGCAAGGTTCGGCTGGAATACCTTATCTACTTCATGAAGGCGAACGGAAAATTATCGAAAAAAGTCTTCCAGATCACGGAGAACGGCTACAGTCCGGGGAAGTATACGTTCAAGAGGAAGCACGCGTTTGTCGACATGACGACCCGGAAACATCATGCAGGCAGGCATGAGATTACCGTCGTCGTGAACGGGGTTGAGAAGGCAAAGACGTCTCTGGAATTACAGGAGAACGTATCCGCCTAAATCTGAAAATGCCATCCAAAAAAGGAGTACGATGAATCAGCCACAAGTTCCCGGTGGAATCGACCGCATTTCGTTTCTCCTAGGAATGATCAATTGTTTTGTCGAGATGGTGGCCGTGGGTGTCAAACGGCTGGCCCTGAGTCCGCCGGTGACGCCCGATGATTATGAAAAGATACGGTCGGTGTCGGATCGAATCGTGCGGGAGTTCGGCATCCGATCCTACTTGGAAAAATCGCTCCTCATCACGGATCTACAATCCGAAGCGTTCACCAGCGGTAAATGGTCGATTCTGTACTTTCGAACAGACGATGTCCTCCAAAAATACATGGACCTGAAGGCGATGAAGGAGAAGCGTGAAGAGGAAGGGTCATACAATGCAGAATGCCGAGGGCACATCTCCCGGACATTCATGGAACTGCTCAGTTATCCGCCGGATACTATCCAAAAAAAATTGAGGGGACGGTCGGTCGATCCGTTCATGCTGATCGAATTATAAGAATCGGCTATCGTATTCTGGCATAGGTAATATCGAGGGAGTCGTTGAGAATCCTGATCATCAATCCGAACAGCAGTCCGAAAATGTGCTCGGCCATCCAGAGGACAGCCGAGGGCTTTGTGCAAGGAAGGTACGAGGTCTCCTGCATGCCGACGCCCGACGCACCGGATTTCATCGAAACGTATGAGGATATCCTCCGGGCAGGGCCGGGCATGATGCGTCTCGTTGGTGAGCAGGATTCGGATTGGGATGCCTTTATCATCGCCTGTCATTACGATCCCAATCTGGATGCTATCAAGGAAATCACTGAAAAACCCGTGGTCGGCATGGGCGAAGCTTCCATGATCACAGCATCCATGCTGGGCCATCGATTCTCCATCATCACGACGGATGCCCATTCGATTCCGATTCATGAAGAACGCGTTCGAAAATACCATCTATACGATATGCTGGCATCGGTACGAGCTCCGGAGGAGGGTGCCCTTAATCCGTCTGAGACAGAGAGGTTCTATCGTTTATCCCGGCTTGCCATAGAACAGGATATGGCAGAGGTCATCGTTTTGGGATGTGCGGGTATGGCAGGACTGGATAAGCATTTGCAATCCAAGCTCGGTGCTCCTGTCGTGGATGGGATTGTCTGTGCACTGTTGTTGGCAGAAGGATTTGTGAGGTATCGGATTTCCACGAGTAAGGTCAGACGGTATCAGGGCCGTTGATCGTTATCGGACAACACGATAAACCACACGGGAAGGAACATCATGGGAGTTCAAGGACGAGTCAAAAAAAGAAACAAGGAACGAATGCCCGACTTGCATTTCAAGGTGATGATAGCGATGTTTCATGTTATCGATTTTTTCTATCCGTATATTAAAAGACGGGTTCAGACGTTTGGACTCCGGGAAGGGATGACAGTCGTGGATTACGGATGCGGGCCGGGACGGTATGCGGTTCATTTCTCGAAACTCGTCGGGGACAAAGGAAAGGTGTATGCCCTGGACATTCATGAACTGGCCATTCAGGGCGTGAAAAAACGAATCCAGAAGCAAGGGCTTTCCAACATCGAGCCCATACTGATACAGGGCTACGACAGCACTCTGTCCGACGACGCGGCCGACGTCGTCTGTGCCATCGATATGTTTTTTATCATCCGAGAGCCCACGGTGTTTTTGGGCGAACTCAAACGAATCACGAAAAAGAACGGCATGCTGATCATCGATGACGGCCATCAGCCCAGGCGCGTGACAAAAGAAAAAATTATCCAATCGGGCCATTGGGATATCGTGAACGAGACGAAGGATCATTTAACGTGCCGGCAGAAGGGGTGAACGATATTTGAGGATGTCGTATGAATTCACCTAAACCAATCATCGATGATCCAATGGAGGAACACCGGAATGCGGCAGTTGTTTTACCGTGACGGCTGGATCATATTATTTTCGTTTTGCGTCCTCGCAGCGCCAAACCGTCAGGGATCGGTCTTTGGTCAGACCGAGGAGAAGCCGATCCGCTACGAGCCCACCTGGGCGTCTCTGGATTCTCGGCCCATACCCCGATGGTTCGTGGATGCCAAGTTCGGCATCTTCATCCACTGGGGCGTTTATTCCGTGCCCGCTTGGATACGGGTTCGGGAAGGACGGTATGCGTCGTATGCCGAGTGGTACGAGGCGCGGGTGATGGGTGAGCTCAAGGGGGATGAGGATTTTCATGAGCAAACCTTTGGCAAGGATTTCGAGTACCGCGATTTTGCACCGATGTTCAAGGCAGAACTCTTCGATCCGGATTTCTGGGCACGGATGTTCGCGGAATCGGGGGCCCGGTATGTCGTCCTCACCTCGAAGCATCACGACGGGTTCTGCCTCTGGCCGACCAAGAGCGAGTACAAGAAGGACTGGAACAGCGGGGATGTGGGGCCGAAGCGGGATTTGGTGGGCGATTTGACGAGAGCGGTCCGGAAGAAGGGGTTGAGGATGGGCCTGTATTATTCCATGATCGAGTGGGAAACCAGCCGTACACACCGCACACCCTCGGGACGATACATCGCCCAGGAGATGATGGATCGTTACGGCATTCCAGCCGATACGTATGTGGATGACCATGTCCTGCCCCAGCTCAAGGAATTGGTCATGAATTACCGGCCCGCCCTCATCTTTGCCGACGGCGGCGAATGGGATGAAGATGAGGATTACTGGAAGACGAAAGAGTTCCTGGCCTGGCTGTACAACGAGGCACCCAACCGCGAAGAAGTCGTGGTGAATGATCGCTGGGCCAAGAGCATGCCTGGCAAGCACGGCGATTACTTTTCCAGTGAGTACCGGGATACGGATGCCGTGGGAACCGGGCATCCATGGGAGGAAAGCCGGGGTATGGGCCGTTCGTACGGCTTTAACCGTGCCGAGACGATTAATCATTACAACACCTCTCGAGAGCTTATCCACGAGTTGATCGAGATCGTCAGCCGGGGAGGAAACCTGCTTCTCAACGTGGGTCCCACAGCCGACGGCCGGATACCCGTAATCATGCAGCAACGGCTGCGGGATATCGGCGCCTGGTTCCGAATCCACGGCGAAGCGATTTATGGAACGCGGTCTTGGATCGGCGTATCCGGAATTGTCCGGCAGGCAAAATGTGACTATCCGACGGAAGCGGAAAGTACTGTCTATTACACTCGGAAAGGCGCTGACCTGTATGTTCTTTGTACCCGGTGGCCGGAGGATCGGCTGCAAGTGGCGAATGTTCGAAACGGCGCAGACGTGACGGTTCGGCTTCTAGGCTATGCCAAAGCCATCACGTGGAAAGCAGAGGGCAATGGGATTGTCATTACACTACCCGTGATGTCCCCCTCGGAAGTGCCGTCGCTGGATGCGTTCGTGTTCAAGATCACGAATGCGCTCCAAACAGATTAGGCGTATAAGGGAGATTCAGTCATGAAACATATCGGCAGATTTGTGGTGATCATCATCATCGGATTCGCATTTTTCGTATTCGGACAGGACAAGGCCGGTCGCATCTACTGGGGCGATGATGTTCCGGAGGGTTGGAACGGCTCCTGGCCGGCCGAATTCCAGGTAGTGCCCGAAAAGACAAACTACGAAAGGACGACATCGTCGTACCAAGTTCATGAATTCATCGATGAGCTGAAATGGCACAGCGAGAACATGTTTGTCTTTCAAATGTTCATAACCGATTTGAGAAAGGTATGTCCTGCCGTGGTCATGGCGAATCCGCGGATTACATCGCCCGAAGAAGCCCGAGAGTCGGGGAAGCCTGTCATCTACCTTCAGGGGAACATCCATCCGCCGGAGGCCGAAGGCAAGGAAGCGATACTCATGGTTATGCGCAACATCCTCCTGGGCGATCAAAAACATTTGCTGGACAATCAAATCATCATCTGCTGCCCGAATTTCAACCCGGACGGGAATGATACGTGGGCCACTCGTGACGGAACCCCTCACATTATCGGCACGCGTCATGATGCTTCGGACTATGATTTGAACCGGGATGCCGTAAAACTGGAAACCACGAACGTGAGGGGACTGTACCAGAATGTCTTGAACACGTGGGATCCAGTGCTCTTGTTCGATGCCCATGCCATGGGGCGGGTGAAGCACGGTTATGCCATCGTGTATGCCACGTCCACCGTTCCGGCGGCACATCCGGAACCCCGCGGATACGTATGGGAGACGTTGTTTCCTGCTCTGCGCACATCCGTCCGGAAAAACTACGGCCTGGAAATATTTTCCCATTGCCTATTCGACGAGCAGAACTGGCCGCCCACCGTGTGGAGTCATGACCTGGCCTGGTGGACGGTGGAAGGGAAATTTGTGGCCAATGCCTACGGGTTGCGAAACCGGATGTCCATCCTGGTGGAGACGCCGGGCCATCCGTCCTTCGAGAGGAAGATATACGCCCAATATGCATTCATCATGGAACTCTTGAAGTATACAAACCGGGAAGGCGGAGAGATGCTGCGTATCTGTCGGGAAGCAGACGCCGATGTCGTCCATCGAATCCGCACGAAAGGAGCCTCCGGGCAACTCACGAATTATGTGGAAGGAAAGTACGAGTCCTGGGGGAAAATCGACCTTCTTGCCTATCCGAAGAATGAAGCCGAATACATTCCAGGAAAGAGTGTGCGTCAAACCGTGCCGGGGATGGCGGAAGGCCCGCCCGACGTTTGCCAGGGTGTGGATCATCTGGCAAAGCCGGTGGGCACGAAGGAGGCCACGGTTCCCAGAGGGTATCTGATTCCTGGCGAGTTGAAGTCCATCGTCGACAGGCTGGTCGTTCACGGTATCCAGATCGATACGCTGAATCGGCCGACGGTCTTCAGCGGAGAGGAGTACGTCATCGACAAGAGGGTTCGCACAAAGAAGGGCGGTTACGACATGACACGGCTGGAAGGCGGCTTTTTACAGTCCCAGCGAAAGGAATTTCCAGCAGGAACGGTCAGGATCGATATGGCTCAGCCCAGGGCGAACATGATTTTTTACTGCCTGGAACCGGAGGTCGGGGACGGATTCGTCGGCTGGAATTTGTTCAACGACTATCTCGACTCGCTGGATGTCGAAAAACACAGCGTCGTCTACCCGGTGTTCAAGTATCTGAAGATCCATGATACAGAAAGTCCTTGATTCAGCACGATGGGATTTCGCCTATGATGACGTCATTTGTTTCACTCCGCGTCGATGCGGAACGCCTGCGTCGCCATTTTAACGCGTTGTCCGCGTACGGAGCCACAAAAGAAGGGGGCGTACACCGTCCCGCCTTCAGCAAAGCCCATGGGGCAGCCAGACAGTGGTTCCTCCAGCAGTCCCGGGCGGCCGGTCTGGAGACCCGTGTCGACGAGGCCGGGAACCATTCGGCCGTTCTTCGCTGCGGCGTAGAGAATGCCCCGACAATACTGCTGGGAAGCCATCTGGATTCGGTCCCGTACGGCGGCCGGTTTGACGGCGCACTGGGCGTGGTTTCTGCGCTGGAAGCACTTCTTACCGTCAAAGAAAGCGGCATCCCGTTGAAGAAGGATCTCGAAGCCATCGACTTCACCGACGAGGAGGGGCGTTTCGTGGGATTGATGGGAAGTCTGGCGCTCACGGGTCGTCTTGGGGAAGAACAGTTGAAGCATCCTGGCAAAGACATGAACGCTTTCGAGAGGGCACTATCGGAAGCCGGATTAAGTGTTCCGTCCATCCTGACGGCCGGAAGAGATCCTGCCATGCTGGGGGGATACCTGGAACTGCATGTGGAACAGGGGCGACGTTTGATGGAGGAAGGGGTTTCCATTGGCGTCGTGACGAGTATCGTGGGCATCCGGTCGTTCAAGATACGTTTCCAGGGCAGGGCCGATCATGCCGGTACCACGGCCATGGGCTCCAGGCTGGATGCGTCCCAGGGCGCCAGTGCCTTTGCGCTGGGTGTCCGGGAACTGGTCATGGAACGATTCCCCGGAAGCGTCGCCACGGTGGGGAATATGATTTTTGAGCCGGGGGCGTTCAACGTGGTTCCCCAGTCCGTGACCGTGTTCCTGGAATTCCGGGTTGATGACGACGTGACATTGAACGCCATGGAAGAGGTCTTGCTGGAACGTGCCTCGGCAGAAGCGAATCGCTTGGGACTCCGAATGGACGCCGAGCCCGTGGAGCGAAGCACGCCCGTTCGTATGGATGCCGATGTTCGGGCTTCCATCGCCGAAGCATGCGACAGGCGGGGATTATCCCATGCCGACCTGCCGTCGGGTGCGGGTCACGATGCCCAGGTGCTGGCTTCTGTCTGTCCGGCGGGGATGATTTTTATCCCATCCGTGGAAGGCTTCAGTCATTCGGCCCGGGAGTTCACGGAGTGGGAGGATTGTGAGAACGGCGCCAACGTGCTCTTGCACACGGCTCTGATGCTGGCACAAAAATCGGGCGGAGCCTGAAATCTGTATTCTGCCGAAAGGATGAAGGGAAGCATGGAACGAGACATGATTTATTCCAGTGCAACGCCGGAGCAAGTCGCGGCAGACCTGGAAATCCTGATGGATTTTCAGGAGCAGGGTCTGTCTTTGGAGGACTTGGGCAAAATCGTCGATAAGAGATTGATACCTCACCTGACAAAATACGACCGGCCCGAATTCCATTCATTTTACAACTGCTATCCCGAAGAAGGAGCCGAGTTCGGCGGTGCGATTGCTCTTCATTACAACCAGGGCGTCACCAACTGGCAGGTCTCGCCCGGTGGTGTAATGCTGGAGGAGCTTTGCTGTCAGGCCATGTGCCGACTGTTCGGTCTCGCCCCCCAGGCCGATGCCACGTTCATGTACTGCGGAACCTATGCGAATCAGCAGGCCATGTACATGGCTCTACACCGAAAGGCGGAACAGCACGGGTTCGATCTCGGCCGGGAGGGACTGGCGGGATTCGACGATCCTTCCCGTCTTATCGCTGTCTGCTCTCAGGATGCTCATTTTTCCCTGAAGCATGCCATGCGTTTCCTGGGACTGGGGGAAAGGAGCCTGATTTCCGCATCCGTGGATTCGAATCGTCGGATGGACGCGGATCGGTTGTGGAACGTCGTCCAGGACCTTCAGAAGGAGGGCAAAGAGGTTTTTTGCATCGTGTCCACGGCAGGCACGACGTCCACGGGCAGTATCGATCCCATCGACGCTGTCAACGATCTGTGCCGGGAAATCGGTGCCTGGTCGCACGTCGACGGCGCTTACGGGCTGGCTTTTCGCCTGATCCCAGAGATGCGGGAGCGGTTTCAGGGCATCGAGCGTGCCGATTCTGCGTGTTGGGACCCGCACAAGGCATTTGGTGCGCCCATTCCCAGTTCACTCCTTTTCGTCAGCCGGAAAAAAGAGTTCGAGCGGATGGCGATTTACGGTGAGTACTTCAACCGTAAGGACGATCCCGAACCTAATCCGGGCCTGAAATCCCCGCCCACGACGCGGCCTCTCTCGGCACTGCCCCTGGTTACGTCCATCCGGCATCGGGGAATGAAAAACGTCATCGAAGAATTACGTAAACCGTTGAGAGCCATCGCGACCCTGGCAGAACGCCTGGCGGATACGTCCGATATCGCATTGTGCCACAGTCCAGACACGGCGATACTCTGCATGCGGGTGATTCCAGAGGGCTTTCCCCAGGATCGATTGAATGATCTGCAAAAATTCATCTACGAATCCATTAAAAAAGAGGGGAATCGGCAGATTTCCATGACAAGCCTGGACGGAACGATGGTTCTCCGGTTCGTGGCCATTTCACCCGGTGTAACCGTCGATGCCATGATGGACACGGTTTCCCGGGCCAGGCGATTGGTACAGGAGTTCACCTAGACGTCTTCCATATCGTCAGGTGTCAAAGGGAAAATCGAATATGCTCTGGGGAAAAAAGACTCGAACAGCATGTGACATCTATGGGATTGCGGTTATAGACGGAGATCGTACCCAATCCTTTTCCGGCGCCAGCAGTTCAAGGAGATAGTTCATGAGAATTTTGATCATCAATCCCAACAGCAGCCAGGCCATGACATCGGCCATCCAGAACGCAGCCCAGGCATTCGCGGGCGGTGCGTATGAGGTCGAAACCCGGCTCACGCCCGACGCACCGGAGTTCATCGAAACGTACGAGGATCAAGTCAGGGTTGCACCGGGGATGATTCGGCTCGTCCGGGAGAACGAGGATGTGTTCGATGCGTTCATCGTGGCCTGCCACTGCGACCCCAACCTGGACGTCATCAAGGAGATCACGGCAAAGCCCGTGGTGGGTATCGGAGAAGCGTCGATGAAAATGGCGTCCATGCTGGGGCACCGGTTCTCCGTCGTATCCACGGCCAAACACTCGATTCCCAACAAGGAGGCACTGGTCCGGAAGTACCATCTCGAAGGCACACTGGCTTCGGTCAAGGCCCCGCCCGAGGATATGGGTGGATGTGGTGATGAGGAAAAAACGCTCCAGGCGGCCACGGCAGCCGTGGAAGAAGACATGGCAGAAGTTATCGTGCTGGGCTGCGCAGGCATGGCCGGGTTGGATAAACGGATGCAAGCAAAACTGAGTGTGCCGGTCCTGGACGGTGTGATCTGCGCGCTCATCATCGCTTCGGGTTTGGTCAGGTACGGTGTATCCACGAGCAAGATTCGCCGGTACAATCCCGACTATTCATAAGGTGATCAACAGATGATCCGAAAGGACGAATCATCATAGACATCATGGAGGAAGATGGAGCCAGACACGTTGACAATGACAGAAGACGAGATGCGCGACCTGGGGTACAGAGTCATCGACATGCTCGTCGATCATTGGACGGCATTGGCGGATAAGAAAGTTGCCCGCACGGCCGACCGCCGGCAGATGGAACAGACGCTCTCCAGGACGTTTCCCAAGACCGGAAGACCGGCTGAGGACATCCTGGAGGAAATCCGGGAGCACGTATTCAACCGTCTCATTCTTTCCGGTCATCCGCGGTTTTTTGCCTATATTCCCAGTCCCAACAATTTTGTGAGCGCCGTAGCGGCGGCTCTGATATCGGGATTCAATCCCTACGCCGGTCTGTGGTTAGAAGGGTCCGGCCCGGCGCAGATCGAGCTGAATACCATTGCCTGGCTGGTTCGTGAAATGGGGCTGCCGGAGTCAGCGGGCGGACTCTTCGTGAGCGGCGGGTCCATGGCCAACCTGACGGCCCTGGCTGCGGCCAGGCACGTCCGTCTGGGCGAAGACTTTGGCAAGGGAGTCGTTTACTTCTCCGACCAGACACATTATTCCGTGGACAAAGGGCTGTCCGTGCTGGGATTCCGTCAAGATCAGATACGGAAAATACCATCCGATGATGCTTTCCGGTTGAGCACGAGCGAATTGCAGAGTGCTGTGGAAGAAGATAGGACGAATGGGCGAGCCCCATTCTGCGTCATCGCCAACGCGGGCACGACCAACACGGGTGCCATCGATCCGTTGCCGGCCCTGGCCGATTTTTGCGGGAAGGAGGGCATCTGGCTTCATGTGGACGGAGCCTTCGGCGCAGGAGCCATGCTCTGCAACAGGGGAAAGGCGCTCCTTCAGGGTTTGGACCGGGTCGATTCCCTGTCGGTCGATCCCCATAAGTGGATGTTCCAGCCGTACGAGATGGGCTGCGTACTGGTCCGTGACAGGCGGGATTTGAAGGCGGCTTTCCGGGTGATGCCCGAATACTTGAAGGACGCCGATCTCTCGGAAGCAGAGGTGAACTTTTGCGATTACGGCATTCAACTGACCCGTTCCTTCCGGGCGCTGAAGCTGTGGATGTCCCTGAATGTGTTCGGGGTGGAAGCGTTCCGTAGCGCTGTGGACAGGGGATTCACCCTGGCCGATTTTGCATACGATATATTAAAGGATCATCCGTGTTTTAAAATCATCACCCAGCCGGAAATGGCTGTCATCACGTTCCGTTACACGGTTCCAGGGCAACGGGATGAAGAAATCGATACGCTGAACGAACGCATCGTCGAGCGGGTCATTCACGATGGGTTTGCCATGATCACATCGACGACGCTGAAAGGGCGCAAGGTACTCCGGATGTGTACCATCAACCCGCGTACGACGGAAGAAGATATCCGGCTGACCGTCGAACATATCAAAGAAGTCGGAGATCGCCTGTCCACCACATAAAAAATAATGACATATCCCATGGACGCGCGTTATCGTACTTTCATAAGAAGCTTTTACGTGTATCGTTTTTTCGCTGATTTTGCGTTCGTATACGCCGTCTACATCATCCTTTTCCAGCAGAACGGGCTATCAGTTCTGGAGATCTCCCTCTTGTTGTCCCTTTGGTGTGCCTTTTTTATCCTTTTCGAGATTCCTACGGGAGCCCTGGCCGACAAGTGGAACCGGAAAGCCATGCTGGGCCTGGGAATGGTTTCCAAGGCTATGGGCTTCGGCTGCTGGCTGTTCGCCCGGGGATTCGGACTGTTTGCCCTGGGCTTTTTGTTCTGGGGGATACAAGAGACATTCAGTTCGGGCACGCAGGAAGCCCTGTTGTACGACAACCTGAGACATTTTCAAAGAGAGAAGGACTATGAGAGGATCGCCGGCCGGGGGCATTTCTATGCGAGGCTGGGCACGGCCATGGCCGTGTTCCTGGGAGGATTCATGGCCGCGTACAGCATGAACCTGGTCCTCGTTCTTTCATCCATCTCCATGATGGTGGGCACCATCCCGATTCTGTTCTTTCGCGAGATTCGGTATGACAGTAATTCCAGTGGGCATGTAACGTATACACGTGTGTTAAAGGACGCCTTCTCCCTGGCCTTAAGGAACACATCCATTCTGCGATTGTTCCTGTATTCGGCCGTGTTCCTGGCCGTTGTCGGTATCCTGGATGAGTATGAGCAGCTCTATTTTCACTGGGCCGGTCTGCCCATCGCATTCTTCGGTGTGATGATGGTCATGCGGATGGGATTCGAGGCCCTGGGTAGTCGGTGGGCCTTCCGGTTTGAGCGGATCGTTCAAAGCGAGAACAACATCCATGGGTTGTCGATTCTATCGGGCCTTCTGCTCATCATATCCCTGACCGCTAAGACCGTCCTCTTGATTCCCGTGTTTGCCCTGGTGTTTTTCTTGGGAGCCATGGGTGAGGTAATCACAGAGGCAAGGCTGCAGCGACTAATTCCGTCGGGCCAGCGGGCCACCATCCTGTCGATGAACAACTTTCTGTTCGGCGGATCGGCCATCGGATTGACGCTGTTGTTCGGGGGATTGTCCAGAATAGGTGACCTCACTTGGGGATTCTATGCCTTTGCATTGATTATCATTGTTTACTCGACCGTCTCACTTCTAAAACATAGAGAACAACGAACAGGAGAAAATACGCATGTTAAGGAATGAAGGCGACCGCTTGAAGAGCGTGGTGGTCTGCACTCCAGGAAAGGAGTATTTCAACGTCCAGGACCTGGCTGCTCAGAACATGAACGAGGTTGCCGATCCTGAAAGGACACGATCCCAGTTCCAACAATTCGTATCGATTATGGAGTCTTTTGGTGCTGGAGTGATGGATGTTCCCGAGCTGGCCGGCCATCCCAACTCCGTGTTCACCCGGGATGTGGCCCTGAATACACCCAACGGGTATATTCGACTTCGCATGGGTCTTCATGCCCGGCAGGGCGAGGAGACGTGGATGGCTGGGATTCTCGAATCGCTGGGGGAACCTTGCGCCGGAGCTATTGAGGCACCGGGTACTGTGGAGGGGGGCGATGTGATCCTGGCCGGGTCGGTGGCTTTTGTAGGGCGATCCTCGAGAACGAATGACGCAGGAATCCGTCAACTAACCGAGTTACTCGAACCCATGGACTACGACGTGCGTGTCGCCTCCGTAAAAAGTACATCCCTGCACATCGGAGGGCTGATGAGCGCCATCGGACCGGAACGAATTCTCTGCTGTCAGGGCGCCTTTCCCGACGGATTCTTCGAGGGTTTCGATACTGTTGAGATTCCCTGTCGAGGGCCGTCCAACGGCAATGTCATCTGTCTGGCCGGGGACGAGGTCATCGTCAATGTCGCCGAGAACAGGGAGGCCGCCGACATCTTGGATGCTCACGGTCTCACCGTGCACGCCATCGATCTGTCGGAATTCCGGAAAGGGGCGGGCGGACCGACCTGTCTCATCCTGCCGGTAGAGCGGGGATAAAGAATTGTCCTGCCGCGATCACAGAAACGATTCCATCGATGTTTGTGGAATAAGGCCGGTTCTCTTTTGCAAATCCGGTTGAATTTTAGTATGTTGTGTTTATCTTGATTGACCTGGATATCATGTACGGGAGGAGAGCACAATGAGTGACAGACTTTGCATTTTTATAACAGCTTGCCTGATGATGGTGTTTTTTGGCTGCGGCTCCAAGCAGCAAAAGGAGGACCTGGTTCAGCCGGATAAGTGGTGGTCGGTGCATCCACGGCCCGTGTATGCAACGCTGGAGAAGGTCGGGACGTACCAGGATTGGTTCGATGTGTACAAGCTGACCGATGGCACGTACGCCATTTACGAGCCCAATCAGTTCGAGGAGGCCATCAGTTATCTCGTTCTGGGTGAGGATCGGGGTATCATCGTCGATACGGGGACGGGAATCGGGAATGTCCGTCAGGTCGTGGAGGAGCTAACCGATCTTCCCATCACCGTCGTACTCACCCATGAGCATTACGATCACGTTGCCGGAGCATACCGGTGGGATGAGATCGTCATGTATGACAACGAAGACGCCCTCCAAGTCCTCAAGGCGGGCAGGGACAACGCCTCGCTCCAAAGGTACGTGACCGGGGATTTTCTGTGGAAGCCCCTGCCCGAGGGATTCGATCCCGACACGTGGGTGGTTCCTTCGATGGAACCCACAAAACTCGTTCATGAGGGCGATGTCATCGACCTGGGAGGCCGTCAACTCGAGGTGATATACACGCCCGGACACTGCCCGGGCCAGATGTGCCTGCTGGACAGGACACATCGGATTCTCTTTACCGGGGATCACTTCTTCCCGGGCCCACTTTACGCCCATGCCCAGGACGTGAATATCGACGACTACATCGTTTCCAACAAGAAGCTGGTGGAACGTCTGGATGAGTTCGATTACCTCTGTTCGGGCCATAACGATCCCTGGGTGAAGAGTGATGTGCTGATCCGCGTGGACGAGGCCTTCGAGATGATTTTTAGCGGTGGTGGCAGGTACGACGAGAATGAGGGCCTGCGGCGGTACTATTTTGACGGGTTTGACGTTTTGATTCGTACGGATCAGATCCTTGAATAGCTCAAGAGTAATCAACCGTTGTAAGACACTATTGAAGAAAGATAAATCGGGAAAAAAGTGCCTGACACTTTCATGAAAGGATAGCACCTCGTTTAAAAGGAGATACGTCCCATGTGGTTCAAACGCATGCCTTTGGAAGACTGGTTCGATACATACCAGTACGAGATCGCCTATGATGTGGGGGAGAGCGCGGTCAAGTTTCATACCTTTGATGAACTGAACATCGATTTGGGCAGGCTACCCATCCGGTACGGGTACCATCGGGGAAGGCCCGACCTACGGGAAGTCATCGCCCATCAGTACGAAGGACTAACGGCGGACGATGTCATCGTCACGACAGGTGCCAGTGAAGCGAACTTCGCCGCAGTGTCGGCCCTGGTGAAACCCGGAGATCATGTTATCATCCTTCATCCCAACTATCCATCGCTCTATGAGGTCCCCCGCTCCCTGGGATGTGATGTGAGTTTCTTAAGCCTGCGGCATGAGGACAACTTTGCGTTGAACCTGGACGAACTGAAGCGTCTCATCACCGTCAAGACAAAGCTTATCAGCCTGACGTATCCCAACAATCCCACGGGTGCTATGATCTCGGAAGCGTTCCTGCACGAGGTGGTCGCATTTGCCGAATCCCAGAACATTTTTCTCCTTTTCGACGAGACGTACCGGGAACTGGCTTATGACAAACCCCTGCCGTGGGCGGCGTCACTGAGTCAGAAGGTCATCAGCATTTCCAGTATGTCTAAATCGTACGGCCTTCCGGGCATCCGCATCGGCTGGCTGGCCGCTCGGGCCAAGGTTATCACCGATGCCGTCCTGGCTATCCGGGAACAGGTGACCATCACCAACGGTGCCATCAGCGAGGAGATCGCCCTGTCGGTCCTTCAGAGAAAAGAAGACTTCCTGGGAAAAGCCAGAGCACACGTGAAGCATAATTTTCAGATCGTCAACCGGTGGATGGAGGATCAGGAAGCATTGGAGTGGATTCCGCCCAGAGCGGGGGTGGTCGCATTGCCCCGAATCGTGGACGATGCGGTGGCCGATCGCGAGGCAGTGTATCGCACGCTGGCCGAGAAGCATAAAACGTTCGTCATCCCAGGCCGTTGTTTTGAGTTGGACAACCACTGCTTCCGACTGGGATACGGCGGCAGTACCGATGAATTGGAGGTCGGGCTTAAGAATATCCAAAAAGTCTTGAACGATTCGACATAAGTTGTATTTATTCATAACAGTCGGAAGTATGAATACATCTAACTTTCGCAGATCGATGATCATCATCCCCCGTGAATCAAAAAGCGTTGAATGGATGGAGAGTGAGCCGTTCGTTTGACAAGGAAGTAAACAGGCAGGTTCAGCGACTCAGGAAGAAGGAGTACCGGAAGCTCGAGAAAGGGTTCATACGGAAACGGCTTGCCTGGCTCGACGACCGATATCCGGATCATACATGGACGGTGCCGTCGCCACGAGTCGCCTACGAACTGCTGTTCTTTGATTACATGGGACTGACAGAAAGAGACCTGCCGGTCTTGTCCGAGAGCGAGTCGGCCATCATTTGGTCGTCGGTGAATCGATGCCCCACGCTGGAGGCTTGCGGAGTCCTGGGGCTGGACACGAGGCAGGTGTGCCGGGCCGTGAACGAGAAGGCGACCCAGGCCTTTGTTTCCCGGATCGATCCCCAGTTGCGATTCCTCCGGAGCTATGAGGAGATCCGGCCCCATGCCATTCATTGCAAGGAAACGATTCTTCGGATGGATTTTGAGGCTATGATGCATATAGCCCTCGAAGAGGCCGGCTTATCCTTGGCAGAGGGGAATAAGGGTTACGGCGCTGTGGTCGCTCTGGGCGATCGTATACTGGCTAAGGCGCACGATACCGCCGTTACGGAAAACGACCCCAGTCAGCATGCCGAAGTGAACGCGATCCGGCGGGCCGTTGACACCCTGGGTGACAGCAATCTGTGCGGGGCCGTTCTTTTCTCGACGTGTGAGCCCTGCCCGATGTGTTCGTCCCTGGCGGTTTGGGCCAACCTGACCTCCATCGTATACGGCGTGTCCATCGACGAGACGGCACGAATGGGCAAGTCCCGGATTCGGGTGAGTTCACGGGAGATCATTAACCGGTCTTCGGTTATGGTGGAGGTCATCAGCGATGTGCTGCATGATGCGTGTCGAGCGCTCTACAAATGAATGTTCATGAAGCATCTGAAACCCCATGTGAAAGGAGCTGATAATGGATGAGATGATTGCCTGTTGCGGTATTCCCTGTCATGAGTGCGGTGCTTTCATCGCCACGAAAACAAACGATGATGCGAAGAGGAAGGAAGTGGCGGAGACGTGGGCCAAGCAGTACAATGCCGATATTAAGCCCGAAGATATTTACTGTGATGGATGTCTGCCGGAAGGCGGCTATCATTTTCAACACTGCAGCGTGTGCGAGATTCGGAAATGCGCCAGGGAGAAAGGTGTCATCAACTGCGCCCACTGCGATGCGTTCGCCTGCGACAAGTTAAAAGCGTTCTTCCAAATGGTTCCTTCTGCCGAAAAGACACTGGTGCAGATCAGGAGCGCACTTTGATGTTGTTCATCCGATAAAATCACTTTTGAGGTCATTCGATGAACCCATGGGATAAACTCTGTCTGGATAAAAAAGCCAGGACGAGCGTATGGCAGCGAGTCCAGAAGGGTGTGGAAGCGTATATCACCGGCGTTCATCGGGCGCGCGTGTCTCCCCTGTCGGAGCCGGAGAATGTTCGCCAGATGCTCCGTCCGTTCACGTTCGATGAGCCTCGGGATCCCATCGGAGTCGTGGATGTTGTCATCAAAGGCTTATGGGATCATCAGGTTCATGTGGCCCATCCTCGGTATTACGGACTGTTCAATCCGGCCCCCACGACGATGGGTATTGCCGCCGACACGCTGGCGGCCGCCTTCAATCCCCAGCTCGCATCGTGGAATCACAGCCCATTTGGAGTTGAAGTGGAATGCCATGTCATGCGCGTCCTGGCCGGACGATTCGGGTACGATGCGGAACGGGCCGACGGTACGTTTACCACCGGGGGAGCCGAAGCGAACATGACAGCTCTGCTGACGGCCCTCGTCCATGTTTTTCCCGAATACGCGGAGAGAGGACTCCGGTGTTTGGAAAAACAGCCCACGATGTATGTATCCGTCGAGGGGCACCATTCGTTTCTCAGGGCCGCACGATTCTGCGGCCTGGGTACCGATGCCGTGCGAGAAATCCCTGTGGACGGTGAATACAGGATGGACGTGAAAGCCCTTACCGCACGGATGGAATCGGATCGGAAGGCGGGTGCGGCGCCGTTTCTGATCGTGGCCAATGCGGGCACGACGAACGGGGGCGTGATCGATCCCATTGAAGACATCGCCGGTGTGGCGAATCGGGAGAACGTCTGGTATCATGTGGACGCTGCGTGGGGGGGTGCGGCCGCGTTTGTGGACGAGCTCCGT
Organism: uncultured bacterium; assembly: GCA_964614115.1. Lineage (GTDB taxonomy): Bacteria > Zhuqueibacterota > QNDG01 > QNDG01 > DSAB01 > CAZTKR01. Next base: position 25,658 of record CAZTKR010000003.1, read on the forward strand.
CCTTTTTTGGATGGCATCGAGACGTCTGATTCCATGACCTTCGACTCCCACAAATGGCTCTCCGTGCCCATGGGGGCCGGACTCTACCTGACCCGGCATCCTGGAATCCTGGATCAGACGTTCCGAATAACGGCGGATTATATGCCGCCCAGGCCACTCGCTCAGGAAGTAGTCGATCCGTACAAGCATTCCATCCAGTGTTCCCGGCGGTTCATCGGTCTCAAGGTGTTTCTGTCCCTGGCCGTGGCGGGCTGGGAGGGATACGGATCGTCTATCCGGCATCAGACGGCTATGGGTGATCTGCTGCGCAAGGAGTTGGGCCAAGCAGGATGGGAAGTGATCAATCGAAGCCCGTTGCCCCTGGTCTGTTTTGTGGATGGACAGCAACCACGGGGGAAAACGCAGGCATTTATCCAGGCCGTGGCTCAGGAGATCGTTTCTTCGGGAAAGGCGTGGATTTCTGCCACCCGTCTGGGAAGGAAAACGCCTGTTCTCAGGGCGTGCATCACGAATTGCCTGACGAATGAAGATGATATTCGTGATCTCGTCGAGTCACTCAACCAGGCCAGGGATAAAATTTATAAAAAGGAAGGTTGCTCATAATTAGCGACGTATGAATAGAATGCAGGAGCAATAATGAAAAAAGACATGACACGAAGGGATTTCATTCGTTCGGGTGTTATGGGAGTTGCGGGAACGGCCGTATACCGCAGGATGCCGGTTATGCCTGTATTCGAAGAGAAGCCCAGGATAAAATCGTACCGAACCCTGGGCAGAACGGGCATGCGTGTGTCGGATGTCAGCCTGGGAGCAGCCGTACCGCAGGATATGGACTTGATCCGGTATCTTCTCGATAGAGGCGTGAACTACATCGACACGGCGGAGCGGTATCTGAACGGGCAGAGCGAGCAGGTTGTGGGAGAGGCCGTCAAGGGACGCCGCAAGGAGGTCTTCATCACCACGAAGCTGGCCATTCGGGACAACACGACGGCACAGGAGTGGATCGACCGGTTCCATCGGTGTCTGGATCGGCTCCAGACCGATTACGCGGATGTGCTGATGATTCACGGTGTAACGAAGACGGAGGAACTGGCATTACCGTTCGTCCACGAGGCCTTCCAGAGACTGAAATCCGACGGCAATGTCCGGTTCCTGGGGCTGTCTTGTCATGAGCCAAAGATGGTGGACATCTGCAACGCGGCCATCGAGGACGGCCGGTTTGACGTGCTTCTATTTGTGTACAATTTTATGCAGGAGAAGGCAGAGAGCGTCTTGAAGCACGCCGCACAGAAAGGCGTGGGTACGACCATCATGAAGGTGCATGCCAGCGAGCATCCGGAACAGTTGCGGACGGTGTCCGACGAAGAACGTCTCCGACTGCAGGAAGAGGCGGATGAACGAACGCGGCAGTTCCGGAAAAAATATGGCTTGGAAGGAGAGGCATACTATCGTGCTGCCATAGCCTGGGTTTTGAAGAATCCAAACGTGGACTGTGTGGTAACCAGCATCCGGACGTTTGATCAAGCCGACGATTATCTGACTGTGTCTGGGAAACGGTTTTCCCATCATGATCGGAGCGTCCTGAATCGATACGGCGGGCGTCTGCATCATCGGTACTGCCGTCATGCGTGCGGAGTGTGCGAGCCCTTCTGTCCCCACGGCGTGGCCGTGAACGATATCCTCCGTATCCATGCGTATTACACGAATTATCGGCAGGAGGAATTGGCTGTCCAGCGGTACGCGGAACTGAGCAGGGCTCGCAAGGCAACTTTCTGCTTTACATGTTCGGGTGTCTGCGAGAACCATTGTCCGTACGGCGTTTCGATTCGTCGTCGGCTGCTCGCAGCGCATGAAGATTTGGTGCCGAAGGAAAACATCAACGTATAGGGAGATCGAACGATGGTATCTTTTCCCATTCGTCTGGATCGACTCGTCATGGGTCTTTTGATTTTTGTGACGGGTGTCTGCTTCGTAAGCTGCGGCCCTTACGGCAGGGGCACAAAAGCCGATAAGGTCTTTGTGAACGGTCATATCGTGACCATGGATGAAGACCGGCCCGTTGCCGAAGCCATGGCCGTGGGAGGCGGGAGATTTTTATCGGTGAGTACAGAGGCGGACGTTTTAACCGCTCATGAGGGCGCGGAAGTCGTTGACCTGGGTGGCAAAACCGTGATGCCCGGTATCGTCGAGTCCCACGGGCATCTCCTTTCCCTGGGACAGAGCTTTTTGGAACTGAACGTGGTTGGTGTCGAGTCTCCGGCCGACGTGGTCGAAAAGGTCAGACAGCGCGTTGGGGAAACACCGCCCGGGGAGTGGATCACCGGATGGGGGTGGGACGAGGGCGCTTGGGCGAAAGCGTACCCGGATAACGAAGCCCTCAGCCGGGTTTCACTGGAACACCCCGTTTACCTGCGGGGTTTGCACGGGTTTGCCTGTTGGGCTAATGAGAAGGCCCTGGAGATCGCCGGCATCGGCAACGATACGCCCGATCCGCCCAACGGAAAAATCCTGAAAGATCCTGTCACGGGACGACACACGGGCATCCTGACCAATGAGGCGCAGGCGTTGCTCACGAGCCACATTCCCCCGTTGACGCAGGATCAGACGGAACGGGCGTTGATGTTGGCCCACGAGGAGTGTCTGCGGAACGGCTTGACATCGGTACACGAGGCCAGGACCACCACAAACATGCTGGAAGCCTTCCGTTCTCTGAAAAAGAAGGAAAAGCTCGCCATCCGTGTCTGGTGTATGCTGGACGTGCCCGATGAGGAATTGATCCAGCCCTACATGGAAAATGGGCCCGAGATCGATCAGGATCATTTGCTGACGGTTCGCTGCATCAAGGTGTTCGTGGACGGGGCGTTGGGCTCGAGGGGTGCGGCTTTCCTGGAACCGTACAGCGATGCACCCAACACCAAGGGCGTCATCGTCACCTCCGAGGATGAACTCTACGATATCACTGTTCGATCCCTCAGGGCAGGGCTCCAGGTGGCCACCCACGCCATCGGCGACCGAGCCAATCGAATCACGTTGAACGCCTACCGGCGCGCAATCGAAGCCGTTCCGTCCGCTGAGGATCATCGTCTGCGATTGGAGCACGCCCAGGTGACGGCCTTGGAAGACATACCCCGGTTTTCACCTCTGGGCATCGTCCTCAGCATGCAACCGCCGCATGCCACATCGGATATGCCATGGGCCGAGACGAGGGTAGGGCCGGAGCGCATCAAGGGCGCCTATGCGTGGCGGTCGTTCCTGGAAACGGGTACTCATCTCACGCTAAACTCTGATTTTCCAGGCGAGACGTTGAATCCGTTTTACGGGATGTACGCGGCCGAAACCCGGCAAACGCCCGACGGGAAACCGGAAGGCGGATGGTATTCAGAGCAGTGTCTATCGCGGCAGGAGGTTCTGAGAGCCTATACTGTCGAGGCAGCCTATTCCGGTTTTGAGGAAGACATTAAGGGAAAGATTGCGCCGGGATTCCTGGCCGATTTCATCGTGCTGTCCGACGATATCCTGACGATTCCATCGGATGTGCTGTTGTCGCTGGAGGTGGAGCAGACGTGGCTGGGCAGGGAGTTAGTATATTCTCAAAATTAGAAAGTTGATCAGAGACGATAAGAATCGGCTGAAAAAGCCCTAAAAATCAGACTGCCATAGTATTTAAAAGAATACGTATCTTTTTCAGTAAATCCCCAGGCTTGCAAACTTCGAGGGAGAAAGCAGGAGCGGGATGGAAATGCTTGATATTGAAGGTAATAAGATAATTGGCTTCGCATTGTACGGCAGCAGCCAGAATGGATAAATCCTTTAAATGCGCCATATTCTTCACTCGTTGAATCGACTCCTTTGAAGGATTGTTAATAACTTTTACAGACATTTCAATAATCCTGTTAAAAACGGGCAAAGCATCGGGCAGCTTCTTTTTAAGATTCCGCCGGCACTCATCTAAAGCACATTGACAGGTCACGCCTTTCAGAAGTCCCAATTCGCAAAGTTGAAGCAGAAGGAAAGAAGCTCCCGAGCGGGAGGCAGAACCTGCAACCAGCGCATCCGAATCAAAAAAGACGGTAAGGAGCATTCTTTACTCTTCTCTCTCCTTAGCAACTCCCCGGATCAGCTCTTCCAGAGAGACTTTGTATTTCTCCCGCAGTTTTTCGATTTCATTCACAAGTTTGGGCAGAACGGAACGTTTTGGGCTTAAAAAGATGCCTTCACCGAGATCGATGAGAGTTATCGGATCGTTTTCATCTAATTGATACCGTTCACGAATACTGCTGGGTATGGTAATGGAACCTCTTTTGCGCATTTGGATAATTGTTGACATCATGCAGCCTTTCTGATTTGCTGATTTTCAGAAAATTAATGAAAATGAATGACAATGTCAATCATTTTCTCAATAACAGCCCCCGGAACAGCAAACCCCAATCCTGCCAACAAAAAATCCCTGTCTTTTTAGAAAAGACTGGGGTCTAACGTAATCAGGAGTTTGGACAATCTATCATTTTTCCTTCTTCATCGTTACTACCCTCTGGGGAAACGGAATCTCAATACCTTCCTTCTTGAACACACGGTTGATTTCCATCCGCAGCTCTTCGGCCACGCTCCACTGCTCACCCCACTTGGCCACCCGGCATACGAGCTTGAGGTCCAGAGAAGAATCACCAAAATTGGTAAAGTAGGCTTGGGGAGGCGGGTTTTCCAGCACTTTGGGATGTGCATTGCAGATATCGATCAACAGTTGCTTCGCGCGGTCCAAGTTGGTACCATAGGCGACGCCCAATTCCACGGAGACGCGTATCTGCGGATCGGGATACGAGAGGTTGGTCACTTTTTCGTTGATGATCTGCTGGTTGGGCACGACGATGAGGGTGTTGTCAAACGTGAGAATTTTGGTGGTTCGAAGCCCGATGTCATACACGTCCCCTTTCTCACCCGACTCCAACAGAATGCGATCTCCGAGACGGAAGGGGCGGTCGGTCATGATCATGAAACCGGCGATCATGTTGGCCAGGGTATCCTTGGCTGCCAGGGCCACGGCCAATGATCCGACACCCAGGGAGACGATGATGGAACTGACGTTCTGATGAAAATGATTCAGGATGAAGACGATGGCGATGGTGTAGACGACGATGACGATGAGTCTCCTGAACAGGGGGCTGAATTCATCCTGGATCCTGCCCTTCACGCTTTTTCCCCACCGCTGGCCGTACCAGTCTAGGAGCATCTGAAGCGTCCGGCTCAGGATGTGTGCAAACACGAATACAGCCAGCACGTAGAGGATGCCATCGCCGACCGTGAAAAATTTCTCGGAGAGCAAGGACTCGAGACTGTGAAGGGCGAAGTACCATCCCACCAGCCATACGACTTTTCTCGTCCCGCCGGCCAAGACGTCCAGTATCTTGTCGTCCAGTTCGGTCTTTGTCCTTCGGGTCATCCTGCGCAGGAAGGCCAGCTCGAGCTTCGCCAGGATTTTACTCGCCAAGTAAGTCGCCACAAGGATGAGAAAGGCGGTCAGCCCGTTGGTGATATACGCGTTCCCCCGGAGGAAATCGAACACTTCCTTCATGATCAACGACTCCTATAAGCTGGATTTGATTTGCCCTTATGAAAAGGGGGAAATTCCGATGATAAGTACGAGTAAAAGGTTCACAACGGGAAACAGAATACGCTGGATGAGACCGGAAAAGAAGAGCACGAAGATGATGAGAAATCCGAAGCGGCCGAGGCGACTGTACTGAATCGCAAGCTCGTCGGGCAGCACGCCCATGACGATCTTGGAACCGTCTAAGGGGGGGATGGGGATCAGGTTGAATACGGCCAGGACCAGGTTGATGAGAACGGCAAAGAACACGGCCTGAGTCAGGGCGTGGGCGGGTCCGACACTTCCCATCAGCACACGAAACAGGATTCCGGCGGCTACGGCCAAAAGTAAATTGCTAACCGGGCCCGAGGCACCGACGAGGGCCATGTCTTTTTTTGTCTCCCGGAGTCGCAGAGGATTGACGGGCACGGGCTTGGCCCATCCGAACAGAAAACCGGCACGCGTTAGGATAAGAAACAGGGGGAATAGGATTGTCCCGAAAATATCGATATGGGGGAGGGGGTTGAGCGTCAACCTCCCTGCGTCCCGGGCCGTGGTATCCCCTCTCTGCAGGGCAACCCATCCGTGGGCGACCTCATGAAATACGATGGAAAACACAAGAATGATGATCTTGGGGATGGCGTTTATCATGATAGAATCACCTGTCTTCCTGTTGCTGGGCCTCTCTGGCTTGTTTGAGCCGTTCCTTTTCACCGGCTTTCCGGCGGTTCTGGATGAGCCATCTGGCTATTTTATTTCTCTGAACTCCCAGGACCACATCCTGCAGGCCGTAATAGATACCGGGGTCGTTGACGAGGTTTCCCAGCGTACCCTTGCCCGTGTCGATTTTTGCAGCCACGTTGGCCAATGAATGGATGGCGGAGCGCAGGTCCTTCATCAATGCGTCGCCGTACTCCGGATCGTTGATGAGCTTTCCGGCCACGGTGCTCTTGCCCTTGAGATTCTCCGACATTGCAGCCAAGTCCGACGTGGCTTTCTTAAAGTCATCCAGGGTTTGTTTGAATTCAACGGAGTCGGAGAACAATAAGCCCAGTGGACTCTCTCCCTGATCCACCCTGTCGAGAAGGCGGGACAGGTTCCTAGTGGAAACGGACAAGTTGTGCATTGTCTGGCGAATCTCCACGGGTTCGTTGAGCAACGTGCCCAGGGCACCTTCCCCTTGGTTCAGCTTGTGGAGTATATGCCGGATGTCGTCTACCATCAGGTTGGCGCTGTCCACGATGGCTCCGTAGCTGGTCATCTCGGCAACTTCGATAAACCCACCTTCCGGGATTTCCGGCTCCTCGGGACTTCCCATAGTCAGTTCCACGACTTTTCCGTACACAAGGCTGGCCGCGGCGATACGGGCCCGCGTGTCCTTTCGAATCCTCGGACAGATTTCTTCCAGCACGGATATTTCCACGAGTATGTTTCTTCGCTGGATCTCCTCGGGAAACCAGAGTCGGGTGACGTTCCCCACTTCCACACCGGCCAGAAGGACTGGATCGCCCGTATACAATCCGCCGGTGGAGTCGAAAAGGATTTTGTACTTCACCTTTCCACCGAAAAGGGCTTCTTTTCCTCCGATGAAAAAGACGGCTCCCACCATGATGGACAGAGCCACGATGATGACGCCTCCGACGCGTAATTCCTTCAGACTTCTTCGCATTGGTTTTATCCTATCAAATCCGAACTTTTTAAAAATTCATCAACGATATGATCACCGCACGTTTTTATCTCTTCCGGCGTGCCGACGAACTTGATCCTTCCCCGGTAGAGGAAAGCGATTCGGTCGGCCACAGCCAGGGCACTCTGAATGTTGTGGGTGACGATGACGGAGGTGATGCCCAGGCTCTCGTGGATATTGCGCATCAATTTGCTGATCCATCGTGTGGTGATGGGATCCAGCCCCGTTGTCGGCTCGTCGTACAGCAGGGCAGAGGGCTCCAGAACGATCGCCCTGGCCAGGGCGACCCGCTTCCTCATGCCGCCGCTCAAGTTATCGGGCATCATCCATTCGGTGCCTTCCAGACCCACGAGTTTCAGTTTCTCCCGCACCTTTTTTTCGATCCCCTCCTGGGAGAGCCGGGTGTGTTCTCTTAGGGGGAATGCCACGTTATCGAACACAGACATGGAATCAAACAGAGCGCCTCCCTGGAACAGAAAGCCCGTTTTTCGTCGGACTTCGAGCATCTGATTTTCATCCCAATCGGTAATGTCCCGGCCATCGACGAAAATTTTTCCCTGGTCTGGCGCAAGCAATCCAACGATATGCTTGAGGATGACCGTTTTACCGGTTCCGCTGCCCCCCAGAATGACCAGGGCTTCCCCTTGTCGGATGAGGAGGGTGATTCCTCTCAACACCTCGTTACCGTTGAAGTTTTTGTGGACTTCGTCGAAAAATGCAAACGGTGGCACGTTTTCCTCAAAGAATGATGAGTAGTTTTGTCAGAAAATAATCCGAAATCATCACACAGACCGAACTTGCCACGACCGATCGTGTGGTCGCCTTCCCGACGCCTTCGGCACCTCCCTTGACCTTGAGTCCATTATAACAGCCGATGAGCGAGATAAAGAATCCGAAAAAAAGGGCCTTAAAAATACCGCCAAAAAAATCGGAAAGCGAGACGGCACGCTGAACCTGGTACACATAGGTCATGAAGGTCATTCTGATGTCCACGATACTGACCACCAGCCCCCCGAAGATACCCACAAAATCGGCCACGGCCGTGAGCAGGGGAAGCATGATGAGTGCAGCAAAAACACGGGGAAAGACCAGTTTCTTAGCCGGGCTGGCCCCCATCAGGCGAATGGCATCCACTTGCTCGGTGACACGCATGGATCCGATGACCGAGGTAATCCCCGCGCTCACCCTGCCTCCGACGAGGAGCGCCGTCAGGAGCGGTCCGAACTCCCGTGTGATGGCCACGCCGACACCGATGCCCACCATGACGCGTCCGGCGAAGTTGGCCTCGGAATAGGCCACCTGGACGGCCATGACCATGCCCACGAAAAAGGAAGAGATGACCACGATAGCCAGGGAACGGACGCCGATTTCCTCCATCTGATGGAGCAGGGACGCAAATTCATAGGGACGTCGAAATCCGTACCGGATGGTGTCTATCCAAAGATAGGCCAGCTCCCCAGTCTGCTTGGCCGCTCTGTGGATGTAGCCGGAAATTTTTTTAAGCCATTTCTTCATGCATTGTCTTCAGGTCGGACTAAATGCATTCATCATCCTTCGAAAGAATCTGCCTGCCGTTCATCAATCAAATGTGATGAGACTCGGGTCGTAGTCCTCCGGGGGTTGAAAGCCTAACAGTTGAACGCAGGTCGCCGCGATGTTGCTCAAACCCGCATTCTCGATTTTAGCCAACCGGTACTCCCCCTGGAATCCGGGATCGTAGATGATGAAGGGCACGGGATTGAGGGTGTGGGCTGTCTTGGGACTGGGCCGGCCGGCCTCGTCCAGCTTGGGATTCCCCTTCTCATCCAGTTCGAACATCTCGTCGGAGTTGCCGTGATCGGCCGTGATCAGTGCGATCCCGCCGGTTTCTTCCACGACACGGATAAGACGTTCCAGGGCCAAGTCCACGGCTTCCACGGCGATGACGGCTGCACGAAAAACACCCGTATGTCCCACCATATCCCCGTTGGCATAGTTGAGACGCACAAACCGGTATTTCCCGGACCGCAGCTCTTGGATGACACGGTCGGTGATTTCAGCACTCTTCATCCAGGGGCGTTGCTCGAAAGGGATCCGGTCGGATGGAATTTCGACGTAGTCTTCCAATTTTTCGTTGAACTTGCCGCTCCAGTTACCGTTGTAGAAATACGTGACGTGTCCGTATTTCTGGGTTTCACTGATGGCCAGCTGGGTCACACCCGTGTTGACCAGGAGCTGTCCCATGGTTCGCTTGATGGCCGGAGGATCCACGAGATACTGTTTGGGAATGTGGCAGTCGCCGTCGTACTCCATCATCCCGGCGTACTCGACTCGGGGTCTTCTGACACGATCGAATTTGTCGAAATCGTCTTCCTCAAAAGCCCGACTGATCTCGATGGCCCGATCTCCCCGGAAGTTATAGAAGATGACCGAATCACCGTCCTGAATGGGCCCAACAGGCTTTCCGTCTTTTTCGATGACAAAGGCTGGGAGATCTTGATCTATCACGGACGTATTCCGCTCCCGGAATGTTTGAATCGCTGCCTCGGCCGATGCAAACTGTTCTCCTTCTCCCAGGACATGAGCGTCCCATCCCCGCTTGACGATGTTCCAGTCTGCCTCGTATCGGTCCATGGTCACTAGCATCCGGCCACCACCGCTGGCGATGACGTAATCCACGCCGGAGTCGTTCAGTTCTTTCAGGAAGGCCTCAAACGGAGTCACGTACTCCAGTGCCGACTGTGGTCCCACATCCCGTCCATCCAGGAGGATATGAATCCGGCAGCGCCTGACGCCCTCCTGTTTCGCCCGTCGAAGCATGGCTTTGAGGTGTTTGATGTGGCTGTGTATGTTCCCTGAGGAAAAAAGTCCGATGAAATGCAGAGTGCTTTTGTGCGAAAGGCAGTTCTGGATGAGCTTTTGCCATGTCTGGCCTTCCCACAACCGTCCGGTTTCGATGGCCTCGTTGACGAGACGAGCACCCTGGTGGAATACACGGCCGGCCCCTATAGCGTTGTGTCCGACTTCGGAGTTCCCCATATCGCTGTCCGACGGCAGCCCCACGGCCTTCCCGTGCGCCCGCAGAAGCGTGTTGGGGTGATTTTTCATCAGCCAATCCAGGGTCGGAGTATACGCCGCCTTTACCGCGTTGCCCGCGGTGTTGGGATTGATGCCGATGCCGTCCATGATGACCAGTACCACCGGCCCAGGACGTTTCTTGATTTTTATAAATGGCTTCAGTTTTTCCATGAATAGGCATCACTCGTTTAAAAACCGATCATCGGCGTTTGTCGTCTTTCCAGTTTTCTTTAGCTTGTTCCCCATCCATCCCAGTTTGACGGATGAGTGAGCATCGATATCGGGAAAGTAGGGTTTGATGTCCAGGAGGGGCGTGCCGTTCACCATGTCTACGCCGCGGATGTGCAGGATGTTCCTCTCCCTTCTTATAAGCCGAACCACGGTCATACCGATGGGATTGGGCCGCCGGGGGCCGCGAACGGCGAATATACCTCGTGGCGTGTCGTCCAGAAAGGGGCGGGCTACCAGTGTATGTTCCTTGACCAGGTGAAAATGGTAGAGGAGAATCAGATGAGAAAAGCCCTCGATGTCTTTCAAACCCTCTTCGAATTCCGAGAAGATGTCTACACGACCTTCCAGATCGGGCCGGAGGGCACCCTGGATGGGGACTCCTTCAGGCTCCTGGAAGGGCGTATGTATGAGGCCGATGGGTTTAAAAACGATGGACAAAGACGTTCCGACTCCTTTGTTTATCAATTTTGACTTATTTGCGATACAGAGTGAATCTCCACATTCCGTGCCTGGCGGTCGGATACGAGGCAATAGCCTTCATCGGGTGTGAAGGCCCAAGAGGACAGAGGCAACTGCGATTCCGATAAACGGACATGAACGATTTGTGCCCCGGGTTTTTTGTATACGAAGACTTGACGGGCCATCTCGGCCCCCCACCAGAGGAGTACGCGGAACCACGCCACTATACGGACGGGACAGGCTTTTTCTTTATCTTCCGCCGCGGCCGATTTGATTCTGTTTCGTTTTTCATATTTACTAAATATCACGACATCTCCACCAGCTCGTATTCGAGGCTTCCCAGTCCGATGGCTTCGCCGTGTTTCAGCTGAACTCTCGGGTCTACATCAGGATACGACATATCGGTGAGTTCTTTGCCTGCATGCTGACGAATCAGGTCCAGACTCGCGGCATCGATGGCAACCGGGTCTTTACTGGCCAGGATGCCGATGTCGGGGAAAAGGGGTTTTTGGATGATGTCAAAACAGTCACAGTCTTTGGTTATCGAGGTGAGAAAATTCATATAACCCACTTTTCCCTGTCTTCCGACGACGACTCCCAAGGCATGTTCGGCCATTCTCTGTTGAAGGTCGAAATCTTTCCTTCTCCAGTCGTACTTCACGGCGTCGAAGCGGCAGACAGTCACGCACTCACCACAGCCAATGCATCGTTTTGCGTCTATCTGCGCTACATTGTCCTTCATGGAAATGGCATCTTCGGGACACCACTTGAGACACACTTCACAGCCCGTGCATTTTTTTTCGGAGATAGCCGGCTTCATCACAGAATGCTGGCGAAGTTTGCCTTTACGGCTCGCAAATCCCATGCCAATGTTTTTTACGGCAGCACCGATACCCGTCGACAGATGCCCCGTGACATGGGACAGGACGATGAGTGCGTTGGCCTCCAATGCCATGGATGACAAGGAAACGCTCTTGAATAACTGTCCAGGTATGGGGACCTCTCTTTCGATATTACCTAACAGGCCGTCGGCAATGACAACGGGCGCGCCTACCTGCTCAACGGTAAAACCATGGTCATGAGCCTGAAGAAGGTGATCCACGGCATTGCTCCTTGTGCCTTTGTAGAGGACGCAGGTGTCCGTCAGGAAGGGTTTGCCTTCGTTTTTTTTGATTTCTTCTACGATGGGCCTTACCCAGGCCGGGGAAATATGTGTGTCGTTGGCATTTTCTCCAAAGTGGATCTTGATCGCTGTGAGATCTTGCCGACCGATACATTGTCCCAGTTCTGCTTTGTTGAATAGCAACCTTATCTTTTCGGATATGGATTCTGTACTTTCGTCATTCCCCAGACGAGCCAATACGACTTTTGATGGCATGCATACTCCCTTTGATATTTCGTTACCGGCCTGTTTTGTGATATTTTGAGTCATCTGCCGTGCAATGAATGACTTAGCAAGGGCAAAGTGGATACTTTTCGGCCACTTGCTGATGGACTCGACTTGCTTGGATAGACACGCAGATACGATCGATTCCTCCCTGGTTTTTTTACGATAATAAAATGTATGAATTGGAAAGCAAAAATGCAAGGATTACTGATTCAAAAAAAATAATATGAACGTCCAGACAGATCATACGGTATTGCTAGAAATCGTATTCATCGGCATGTTTTTCAAATGATCCATCTCCACCCCATCCATTTTTCACTATCGGCATAAGAAGAAGGATTATTGGAGTAAGCGGTTATCCCCGGGGATGTGTGACGTCGAAGGGATAGCGTTACGTGATGGGGTTCATGGCATCGATGACATCCTGGCACCGTTTCAGGTATGCGAACCCGTAGGCGAGATTCTGCAGGGTTGCGTTGTGGTATTCGTTGCTGACTGTGGCTGTGCCGTCGGTCAGGAAAAAGACTCGGAAGTCGCGAACGAACGCATCCCGGGCTGAGGTATCGCAGCAGATGTTGGTCATCACCCCACCGATGATGATGTTTTGAATCCCCCGATCTCTGAGATAGGCTTCCAGGTCTGTCTTGTAGAAGGCACTGTATCGCATCTTTGGGATGATTTTCTCATCTTTCTGCGGTGCGACTTCCGGGATAAATTCCCAATTTTTCGTTCCCACGACAATCGGGTCGTCCCACCACTGGCCCAGCATGCCCGAGTCGGTGTTAGGGTCGTTGTACCCATGCTGCGTGTAGATGACGGGCACTTTCGCCTTCCGGCAGGCCCCGACGGCACCAACTAGGTTGGAAAGGATGGGTTCGGCGATTCCCCAGAAGTAGTTCTGCATGTCTATAATCAAAAGGGCGGATTGTTCCTTTTGAACAACCGCCCTCCTAAGAACCGTTTCGGGGAGCGTTTCAATGGTGTTTCGAAAAAGTTCAGACTCCATGGTACCCGTCGCGTTTATATTCCAAAGAATAGTGCGATGGAAATGACGTAAAAGTCGCTGTCCAGGTCTTCGGATCCTGGGAATTCTTCAAATTCATAATCCAGGAAAACATAACGAATGTCCCCGGAGAGTTTCAGCGTCGGACCTACGGGCAGTTCGATGCCCGCACCAAAATGCCAGCCGAACGATTGATCGGTGTGGTCTTCGATGAGATTGAAGGCTCTCAGGTCGTAATCAAAGGTCGTGTTGTACCAGCCTGCACCGACGGCCCCGTAGACGATGGGCAGCGGGTAGATGAGTCCACTGACCATCACAGGCCAGCTTCTCACGGTCAGGTGGTCGTTGGCGTATTTTTCCTGGCGGTAACTGATGGATCCCTCGAATCCGATAGCCGGAGACAGTTTAATCCGCAGTGCAACACCACCCATGAGTTCGCTCCCCTCGGCATCCACGGCCTTGTGAATCCCCAGTTGTGGACCGATGCCGATGCCCTGGGCATGGAGAGCAACCGTCGTCGGCAACAGCACCACCATCATCAGAAGGATGGATTTTTTCGTCATTTTCAGCCTCTGCATTTTACACGTCGCGCGGGAAACTTAGAAAATAATAATGATTTCATCCCACATATGCAAGGAGAAAATGATTCATCCTTGACTTTTCATCCGAAAATACGTATTCTTGATTTTGAGCAATCCTTTTCTCTGAATCGGGGTGAAGAGATGAATGTCCGAATATCTATTATCCTTATCGTGTGTTGTATGTCCTTGATCATTGGTTGTCAGGGCCCTAAGAAGGCAGATTTGATTTTGCGAGGCGGCAAAGTGGTGACCTTGAATGACGAATCTTTCGTACTGGAAGCCGTTGCCATCCGCGGTAATAAAATCCTCTTCGTGGGAAGTGACGCGGATGTGGAGTGGTATATGCATCCGAAGGTCCGGGTCATCGAACTGAATGGGAATACGGTGGTACCGGGCATGATCGATGCGCACGGCCATCCGTTCAACCTGGGCAAGACAGAAGACGAGGAAACGTTCAGCGTGACCGGGACGACAAGCTGGCAGGATGTGGTGAATCGTGTCGCCAAGAAGGTAAAAATGATGAAGCCCGGCCAGTGGCTCATCGGAGGCGGCTGGTACCAGGACGATTGGACCGACAACACCCTTCCGGTTCACGACGCACTCAGCCAGGTGTCGCCCGAAAACCCCGTGTTTTTGTATCGTCGCGGGGGCAATTCGGCCATGGTCAATCGGCGGGCCATGGACATAGCCGGCATCGACCGGAACACACCGGATCCCTACGGGGGCAAGATCATCCGAAAGCCCGACGGTGAGCCCACGGGATTCTTGATCAACATGGGGAATAACCTGGTCAAGAAGCATTTTCCCAAGCCAGACAAACCGCAGTCGTGGTACCGGGAAACGTACCTCAAGGCAGCCAGGATGTGTAACGAGGTCGGACTGACGGGCTGGCACGATGCGGGCATCGAGCCGGAATACATCGAGGCTTACAAGGGACTCGTCGACAGGAATCAGCTGACGGTTCGCGTATACGCCATGCTGCAGAATCCCAGGGAAGGCGATCTGGCGGCCTACTTCCGAAAACATCGCATCCTCGACTATCGTGGGAAGCATTTCCTGTCGGTTCGTAGCGTGAAGGTGTTCTTCGACGGGGCCCTGGGCTCGCGCGGTGCCGCCTTCTTCGAACCGTATGAGGACGATCCGGACAACATCGGAATTTTTGAAGTACCCCCGGAGCATGTCACGGAAGTGGCCAGGGCGGCCTTAAAGACGGGCATGCAGGTGTGCGCCCATGCCATCGGCATTCGGGGAAACAGCGTGCTTCTGGATGCGTATGAGAAGGCGATCCGGGAGTATCCCGGGGTGGATCACCGGTTTCGGAGCGAGCACGCCGAAGTGGTTCGACCTCAGGACGTGAAACGATTTGCTTCGCTGGGCGTGATACCGTCCGTCCAGCCGATTCATCATACCTCCGATATGGAATTCCTGGAGGATCGCATCGGTCGGGAGCGCGTGGAAACCTGCGCCAGCCCGTGGCGTTCGTTCATAGACGCCGGCTGCATCCTGCCGTGCGGGTCGGATTTTGCCATCTACTCCCATAATCCGTTGACGGGCATTCATGCGGCAGTCACCCGGCAGGATGCGAACGGTTTTCCCGAAGGCGGCTGGCAGGCATGGCAGCGGATGACGCGTGAAGAAGCGTTGCGGGGATACACTATCTGGGCAGCACGCGCTGCTTTTCAGGAAGATGTCATCGGATCCATCGAAGCGGGAAAGCTGGCCGACCTGGTGGTGCTGGACAAAGATATCCTTACCATCGAGCCCGAGGAAATCCTGACTACGGAGGTGCTGATGACCATCGTCGGCGGTAAGATCGTCTATCAAAGGAACGATTAAAAGGTCGGGTGATTCCCTTCGGTTCCGGATTACCTGTGGAATCCAACAGCCCGATGCTGGGCATTTACGTCGCGATCACGAGGCAGCATACCGATGGCAATCCAGACGGGGGATGGTACCCTGATCGGCGAATGATCGTTGAATAGGCCATCCGGGGTTTTACGATATGGGCAGCGTATGCGTCCTTTCAGGAGGGGGTTCTGGGTTCCATTGGCGTCGGGAAAAGGTCCATAATCCGGCAGAACGCGCATCCTGTCATCCCGGAGATATCCCCTTGTCAACCAGAAGACGCCTCAGGTCGATTTCCTGGAAGTAATCGTATCGGTGCGGGGTTGTCCCTACTGCGTTGATTCGTCCAGAAACGTCCAGTCGGGTTTAAAATCCTCATGCACCTCTATCTGTGTGAGTTTGGCACGCAGCATGACGATGGGAATGGAGTTTTCCCGCAGCACGGCGTCGTGAAATGCACGGCTCGTCATTTTCCCCGACGAGACGAGTTCATGATACAGTCCGCGCATCTGCAGGCCCCCGATCATATACGCACACTGATACAGGGGAGGATAGTCGCCGGCAAACGACCGGCGTACTTCGGCCGTGGCATTGGCCGGTTCGTGACCCACCTTGTTCACCAGAAGATCGATGCATTCCTGGGCCGACATTTTCCCCAGATGGTAGCTTAAGGAGAAGATGATCCGGGCGCATCGGTGCATCCGCCAGAACAGCATGCCGATGCGGTTCTCAGGTGATTGGGGGAATTCCAAGTCCCACAACAACATTTCCCAGTGGAGGGCCCAGCCTTCCAGCCAGAAGGGCGTGGCGAACGGCCGGCGGTAGGCTTTGTACCGCTGGGTCATGAAGAACTGAAGGTGATGTCCGGGTATGAGCTCATGATGAACGGTCGCCCGGGCGAAATGGATGTTGTTCCCCCGCATGCTCATGCGTTTGTCTTCGTGGGACATGGTATGCGTCGGATAGGATACGGAGATCACGCGTCCGCCGGTGAAAAAGGGATTGACTTTCTGGCGTTCCGGAGACATCATTTCGATTTTCCATGTCTCCTTGGCCAGGGGTGGGATGGTGATCAGGTTGTGCTTCTCCACGAATGCGATGGCCTCCCAGGCTTGGTCCCGTATGAGATACGGCTGCTCACCCGGTGGAACGTGGCGTGTTTTCACCTCCTCCAGTGCCTTATGCCAGTCGTCGCCAAAGCCCATGTCCCTGGATGCGCGGATCATTTCTGCCTCGCAACAGGCAAAGGCTTTTTCCCCGGCAGCGATGAGCTGCTCGGGTGTGTAGGGAATCATCTCATGGGCCAGCTCGTCCAGCAGCCGTTGCCGCCCGATGGGATCGCCGATGATGGGGCCTTCAATATCCTGCTCATCAATGCCCACGACTTCATGTCGAAGAAAGGAAGCGTATTCTTCCAAGGCCTTGTCGACTTTCCGGTAGGGCAGGTCCGCCCACCAGGTGAATAGAGGATCGTACCCGTTGTAGAAATCGAACCACCGTTTCAGGATGTCCCGCAACCGACGTGTCATGCCCTCCGCCCGATAGGCGACGGTTTTATCCAAATGGGCAGAATCGCGTTCCCTCTCCTGTAGAGCAGCTTTTATTTTATCACGGCTCTCCTGAATTTCGCATCCGAGGTCGTGCAGCCGAGAGGCCGTTTCCCGGATATCCATGGCCGTCATGTTTCTTCGATTCTCTTCCAGTTGGACGATAGTTTGGGCAAAGGGAATGAAGGGCAGCATCTCCTGCTCCAGTTTCTTCTGATGGGCCAGACTGTGCATCTCATAATCCAGAAGATTTCGGAAAAGGATGTAATCGATACGGCCGTCCTGGTTTAACGCAGAGAAATCGATGTCGTCCAGTCGATTCTGCCAGTCTCGAAAGAAGTCTCCCCATCGGGTGAGTCTCGCTTCGGACATGGGAATGTCGTACGTCCAGTCGAGGTTGGCGTAATCGGATGCGTATCGCCGGAGGATCGGACACAGAGCGCTGGACGGCGTGTCCCAATCCACGGTGTTCTGTGCCTTTAAAATGTGATGATAATTCCCCAGCAGAGAAAGCAGGCCCCATACCAGGACGAGTAAGAGATGATGGTTTCTGTACTGTCGAAGATAGCGGACCATGGCTGGATTCCTCATGCTTATGGGTGTTTGTCGTTTATCGCTCTTCTATCTCGGCTTCTTTTTCCTCCAGTCGTTTCTGACGCTGCATGGGATTCTCCCCTGCCTCTTCCTCTTTCGAGACGCGAAACCGATTCGGCATGAGGCGGGGCGGCCAGTCGTTGTTGCTCATGTCCACGTCGGCGGTTTCGAGATACGGGTCGAGGACGATGGATCGGATTTGTTTGGCGGTGACGAATATTTTGCTGATGCGATCTTGGTTCTTCCGCCAGACTTCTGCCGGAATCCGCTTCAGTTCCTTGGTGCCGTCGTCGTACTCAAACTCTAGGATCAGAGGCATGACCATACCGCCGAGGTTGGAAAAATGGACGACGTAATACTGGACAGCAGAATCCAGAAGGGCCTTTTCCTCATCGGTGAGCGTGGCGAGATACTCCTCGTATTCTTCCTTATCCAGGAGGGTGACCACATACGGATCGTACTTATTGTAGAAATCCTCCAACGAGGGGTCTCTTTCCACGGCCGTCTCGGCAATGTCTTCACGGTTTCGGATGTCGCTGATATACTGAGGTTTTTTCTCTTCCTGCTCCCGTTGAAACGGTTTTTCGACTTCCGGATTCCGTGTATCGACCTGATACCATTCGACCTTGTCGATGGCCATGTCGACATGATCGGTGGTGAAAAACCAGCCCCTCCAGAACCAATCGAGGTCCACACCCGAGGCGTCCTCCATCGTGCGGAAGAAATCGGCCGGTGAAGGATGCTTGAACATCCAGCGTTGGGAGTATGTCTTGAACGCAAAGTCAAACAGCTCGCGTCCCAGGAGTGTCTCGCGCAGGATGTTCAGGCCTGCCGCCGTCTTGGCATAGGCGTTATTGCCCAGTTGATGGACCGCATCGGAGTTGGTCATGATGGGCGAGATGAATTGTTTATCCCCTTTCATGTATTCGATGATGTCCTTGGTCGGCCCGCCCGATGTGGGAAAATCGCGCTCCCACTCCATCTCTGCCAGGTATTCGAGGAACGTGTTGAATCCCTCATCCATCCACATCCACTGCCGCTCGTCAGAGTTGACGATCATCGGAAAAAAATTATGCCCGACTTCATGGATGACCACGCCGATCATGCTGTACTTGGTGCCCTTGGAATACGTGCCGTCGGTCTCGGGACGACCGCCGTTAAAAGCAACCATGGGATACTCCATGCCGATTTGATCGGTATGCACGGAGATGGCCACGGGGTAAGGATAATCGAACGTGAACTTGGAGTACGTTGTGATGGTATGAGCGACCGCCTTGGTGGAATACTGTTTCCAGAGGGGATTGCCCTCCTTGGGATAATAGGACATGGCCATGACCGTGCGGTTTCCGAATTTTACACCCATGGCGTCCCAGATGAACTTGCGGGAGCTGGCAAAGGCGAAATCCCGCACATTCTCGGCATGATGAATCCAGGTCTTTTTCGTCGTGGATCGGGATTTCTCGTTGTCCAGGGCTTCGTCCTCTGTGATGATGAGCACGGGTTCCGAGGCCGAACGTGCCTCTCGAAGACGCTGACGTTGACGTGATGTCAGCACGTCATCGGCATTCTGAAGAATCCCCGTGGCAGTCACGGCGTGATCGGAGGGAGCCGTGATGGCCACCTTAAAGTTGCCAAAATTCAGCGTGAACTCACCACTCCCGTAGAACGGTTTGGTCTGCCATCCCTCGACTTCGTTGTACACGGCCATGCGCGGATAGAACTGAGCGATGACGTACAGATAATTGTCGTCTTCCTCAAAATACTCGTATCCCGAGCGTCCGCCCTGAGTCTCGCGATTGTTGATATTGTACCACCAGGCGATGTTGAAGGATACAGAAGATTTTGAACGAAGCGTTCGGGGCAAATCCACCCGCATCATCGTACCGATGATGGTATGGGACAGGTCGTTTCCGTTTTTATCCTTCACACCCTCGATCTTGAACCCGCCGTCGAAATCGTCGAGTAGCTGTCTTAAGGTGTAGAATGGCATTTCCTTGCCGATGTGCCCTCTCCGTGTTTTTTTTCTGTCCGAGTCCCTGGCCCTTATGTTCTGATCGAGCTGTACCCAGAGATAGTCGAGATCATCGGGTGAATTGTTGAAGTAGGTGATGGTCTCCGATCCACGAATCCGCTGATGCTCGTCATCCAGTTCCACCTGCATATCGTAATCGGCACGCTGCTGCCAGTAGGCATGACCCGGCGCACCGGAGGCTGTTCGATACGCGTTGGGGGTCGGCAGTTCTTGGTAGAGTTGACGGAATTTATTCTGGTTGGTGTTTTCCTGGCCGTATAAAAATGCAGTAAACATACAACCGACGATGACGATCAGAATCAGAGCTACCCGACATTTCCGGCACCACATTACAGACCTCCTTCTTTTAATTTGACATTCACTGTCTTTTAATCTATATTTACGAATAAAATAAATATTAGGTTCAAATACAAGTAAAACTTTCCGGTGCCTGTTCCTTCAGAAAAAAATAATTCATCATGATCATCGCTGTTTGCCCCCTTGGAAGAGACGTTTTTTGTTCTGGATCGTATTTTGCGTAAACCGATAATAGCCATCAGAAATCTTCGGCTTTGAATTTGTATCGCAACATGTTGGGTGGAATGATGTCCCCGTTGTACACAAGTGAGTGTTTGCGAAGGATACGATTAATCGTTTATTTTTATAACATGGGATGCCTGAGGGAAGGTGTCGATTATAAAAAAACGAGAATAATCGTCGAATAAAAAATTCACAAGCCATTTCTATCATTACGAACATTGGTTGATCGTCATTCATGCGGAGGTTTCCATGAAACGTTTAATACCGTTGTTAATCATCGGTCTCTTCCTGGGATGTCAGAAAAAGACAGATTCCGGGGATGAGGTGTCGGAATCGGTCAGTCCCGCCGTTGCTGAACAGTTGGAGACAAGGCTGGATCTCAACGATGTCATCATCCAGACACCGCCGGCATTGGTTTCCACCACGTCGCCTATAGACATCGAATTCAGAGAAGCGGTGGTTCCGGACCATTTTAAGGGAATCGTTCTGGACAAGAATCCGTTCAGCTTCGATCCGGACGTGTCAGGGCATGCCCGATGGATTTCCACGAAGCTCCTCCGGTTCATCCCAGACGACCACCTGCCGGCAGGTCAAAAAATCGTGGGCGTGCTCCACGGGAAGACGGCTTTTGGCCAGCAGAAAAGCGTCAACGATTTCACGTTTTCCTTCAAGGTGGCCGAGCAGGAGGTTCTGTCCTTGGAAGGTGACTTTGTGGCCGAACCCGGGCAGACGAACCGTGTTGTGTACGAAGGTGTCCTCACGTTCGCCCAGTCCGTGGATCTTCCTCGATTAAAAAGGGATGTTGCGATGCGGGGTCCCCGGGGGAGGGTCAATCTTGCGTTGATCCAGGGGGCCGAAGCCACCCAGGTTCAGATAACGTCGTCCCCCATCGTCCGAACCCAGCAAGGTCAGAATTTTACGATGATGCTCCCCGGACGGTACACGGCCCAACGGAATAAATGGGAGAAGGCACTTTTTCTGCCGGCCGTGGGTGTGTTCCGTGTCCTGGCCCACATGGACATGACCGATCCCGAGGCGGAGAATCCATCCTACGGCTTCCGGTTTAACGATCCCATCAAGAAGGACGCGGACGTATCGGGTTATGTGTCCATCACACCGGCACTCGATTATCAGATGCGTACCCAGGGGAAGTATCTGATCGTGGAGGGCGATTTTTTGCCAGGCCGGGAGTATACCATCACGATTTCCAGAGGATTTCCTTCGGTGTTCGGTGGACAACTGGCCGGTGATTATACCGCCCGGTTTTCGTTGAACAACATCCCTCCGGAAATCCGATGGCTTTCCCAGGGCGTGTACCTTCCGACATCCAACGCGTACAAGCTCCAGTTCAAATCGGTGAAGGTCCTGATAGCTGAAATGATCGTACACACTGCTGCTCCTGCCGCTGT
>CAZTKR010000004.1:0-46875 GCA_964614115.1 uncultured bacterium
AATAAGCAGATTGTTACATCATATTCTGCGGAGTCCCATATGTATAGCCCGATATGATGCAGTGGTTCAGATCAATCCGGACAGACTTAGCAACGACATCAACAGACACCCAAAATAACCTTTGTTTTATTAAACCATTTTCTTTATCTTTAATAAAGGCTATATTTCAGTAATCATATTGTACGCTATAAACATTATGATTTTTCTACCCATTCTAATTCCTTGAGCAATCATTCCGAAAAAATACCTACATCAGTTTTGACTTCTATTCGTATCGCAGCGAATCCACCGGATTGGCCAGAGCCGCCTTGATGGACTGGTACGCGATGGTGAGAAATCCGATAACGACGACGAGCACGGCAGAGAGCACGAACGGAACGAGGGTCATGGTGATCCGGTAGGGAAATCCCTGGATCCAGCGGTCGAGCATAAAATAAGCCACTGGCCAGGCCAGGATGTTGGCAGCCAGGACCAACAGCAGCAGCTCGCGGCTGAGCAGTGCGACCATTCCCTGTGTTGTAGCACCCATCACCTTACGGATGCCGATCTCCTTCGTCCGTTTTTCCACCGTAAACGATGCCATGCCCAATAGTCCAAGACAGGCGATGAAGATAGCCAGGAACGTGAAGTACGAAAAGATATTGCGAGACCGTACGATACTCCGAAACTGTTCGTCGTAGGTTTCGTCCAAGAAAAAATAATCGAACGGTTTATCGGGGATGAGTTCCTTCCACTGGACTTCCAGGAATCGCACTGTTTCTTCCACTTCATCGGGTCGGATCCGTATCAACAGGTACCAATACCTGTTAAAGCTGAAGGGAAACTCTGGATCCCAATTGATGATCATCGGATCCACGGTCCGGCTCAGACCCCGGATATAAAAATCCCGGATAACGCCGATGACCGTGCGGGACCCATATCCCTCTTCTTCACGCATGTCACTCACGTAGATGATCTTCCCGATGGGTTCCTCCCAGCCATACCGTCGGATGGCGGTTTCATTAATAATAACCGAGTGTTGCATGTCACTGGTGTGCTCCATCGAAAAGTTACGCCCGGCGATGATTTCCATGCCCATGGTGGGGATAAAATCCTCATCCACATTGATGTCATCCATGAGCTGCATGTCTGCCAGAGCGAAGCCTTCCGGAAGCTTGTCGTTGCTGGCGCAACCCCACGGGGGTAGAATGGAAGATGCCGCAACGCTTAAGACACCCGCATGAGATCGGAGCGCTTCCTTGAGGACGAGACGCTTGCTTCGTACATGCTCATCGGGCATCCGCAGTACAACGACGTGTTCCTTATCGAAACCGGGATCTTTCTGCCGCATGTAATCCAGCTGATCGATGATAACCGTCGTACCGATGATCAACGCAATGGAAATCGTGAACTGGATGATGACCAGGATGCGCCGGAACCGGTTGCTCATAGTACTGGTTCCCATACGGCCCTTGAGAACCCGGACCGGATGAAACGCGGAGAGGAAAAAAGCCGGGTAACTCCCCGCAAGAAATCCCGTAAAGACGACCAGACCTAAAAGCCCGATGATAAGCTGAGGATCCTGAAGTATTCGAAATGGGAGGTCTTGACCCGTGAGCGTCCGAAGCGACGGTAGTACGATTTGTACCAGGGCGACGGCGATGATCAGGGAAATCAGACTCAACGTCCAGGCTTCACTCAGGAATTGCTGGATCAGCCTGCCGCGATGGGCGCCCAGGGTCTTGCGCATGCCCACCTCCAGGGCCCGGTTTGTCGACCGGGCCGTGGAAAGATTCATGAAGTTTACACACGCGATAAGAAGGATGAAAAGGGCAACCGCCGAGAAAATATAAACATAAAAGATGGGGCCACCGGACTGCCCCAGAGGTCTCAGATAAATATCCTTTAACGGCTGCAGAAACAATTCCTCCACGGCGCTCTTGGCCTCCAAATCTTCCCCGGCGTGTTGAACTAAAAGGCCCCGAATCTTATTCTCAAATTCACGATAATCCACGCCCTCGTCCAGGAGTACGTACGTTCGGAAATTGAAGGAAATCCAGTCCGTCAGCATCGGTTCCGTGGCTGCCCCCATCGTGTAAAGGGTGCTGAACGAACACAAGGCATCCACCACAAAGTGCGAGTTTTCCGGAACGTTCTTCATCACGCCGGTAACCGTATAATCGACGCCATCGTTGAGTTGAAGAATATGACCGACGGGCTCCTCGTCGCCAAAAATTCTCTCGGCCACTTCCCGAGAGATAACGATGGAATGGGGAGCTTCCAGAGCCGTACCGGGATCTCCTTTCAATACCGGCCAGGTAAAAATGTTAAAAACAGAAGGATCTGCGTAACGAATCCTGTTGATATCGAACTGTTTCTCCTTATACATCGCAGTAGCCCGGGCCATTCTCCGAAAGCGGACCGCATCCACAACTTCGGGGTACTCATCGCGCAGGACACCGGCCGCCAATGCATTGCTGGAAGACTGCCAATGCTCGGTATCCCCGATATTCACGTAAACGCAAAGTCTGAAAATGCGGTCCTTGTGCTCGTGATAGTTATCGATGGAGAGCTCTGCACGAATATACAGGACGAGAAGGATACAGCAGGCCATACCGATGGCCAGCCCGGTGACGTTGATGAACGAGTACACCTTATGCTTCCGAATATTCCGAAAAGCAACTTTCATGTAGTTACCGATCATGCTTAACCTCCATCTCCATGTATTCAATAATAACGGAATGACAGAATTCAGCGCCGCCCGCCAATACCAGGCTTTTGCCTTTGTCGGCCCCTGCTCGGCGACCCGTTCGAAAAACTCCTCTTCGTAATCGCCGAGAACGGAAAATTGATCATGGGACTTGGTAGCTCGTTTGAGCAGCCAGTGAGCGATCCGAGAAGGATAGGTGTCATTCTTCATGATCAATGATCCATTATTTGAGAAAACACACGAACTCGTATCATGATAGTATATTCACACCGTCTTTATGACAAATCTACTGGTCGCGTAACGAGTCCACAGGATTGGCCAGAGCCGCTCGAATCGCTTGAGAGCCCACAGTCACAAGAGCAATCAGGCTGATTAACACAATGGTTGCCAAGAATAAAACCGGTGAAACCCCAGCTTGAAAGGCAAAACTCTGCAGCCACCGCTTCATCATGAAATAAGAAATGGGTGATGCAATCACTGCTGACAGCAAGACCAGCAGCATCACCTCCCTGCAGAGTAACACGATGATTTGGGGTACCGATGCACCCAAAACCTTCCGCACGCCGATTTCCTTGGCTCTCTGCTGGGCTACAAAAGAAATCAAACCGAACAGTCCCAAACATGCGATAAATACTGCAAGAACGGAAAATACCGAAAACAATCGCCCCGTACGAACCTCGCCACGATACAGCGCATCAAACTCCTCATCAAGGAAAGAATATCGGAAGATTTGGCCCGGTGAATAGGCATCAAATTCCGATTTGAGAAAATCAATCGTTCCCGGAATATTCCGTGTGTTGATTTTCACCAATGCGAATCCAAAAAATGACTCGGGTAAAAACTCGATCATGAACGGTCCAATGTTTTGGTGCAGGGATGTATAATGGAAATCTTCAACAACACCGATAATCGGTTTTGCGATAAGACGATCAAAATCGTATTTATCACCGCCGACGAGTCGTTTACCGATGGGATCTTCCAACCCGAATGCCCGAGTAGCAGCTTCGTTGATGATGATTCCCGATGTGTCCGTTGAGAATGCTTCGGAAAAGTATCTTCCCGATTTCATTTTCAGGCCCAAGGTTTCTAAGAACCGATAATCGGCCCATACAAGATTTAAATTGACGCCACTGGATTGAAGAGCGCCCTCGAGGTGATGGGTACTGTAACTAAAGCGCGGAAACCCAGGATATCCCGTAGCGAACGACACATTCATGATATCGGGATGCTTAAGAAGTTCTTGAACGAATGTTTTATTATCCCCTTCTGGCGGATAGGTCCATCGCATGACAAGGATTTGATCCTTGTCAAAACCCAAACGACTGTTCTGCATGAATACCAGTTGTCGGTAAACCACAAATGTGCCGACAAGGATGACCATGGAAATGATGAACTGCAGGACGACGAGAATATTCCGAAAACGGCTGTTCTTGGAGCCGGAGCTGAACTTGCCTCGAAGGACAACGATGGGGCGGAAAGAGGAAAGCAGAAATGCTGGATAGCTTCCGGCAAACAAACCCACAGTCAGAGCAAGGCCCAACAAGAAAAGAGCGCCTTTCGGACTCCATATGGAATAAAGACCAATTTGTTTCGCAGTAAGGTTGTTAAACGCGGGTAACGCAGCACTCACGATGAATATGGCTAAGATCAATGCGAATAAGCTTATCAACATCGATTCGGAAAGGAATTGGGGAATGAGGGCCGTTCCATTCGCCCCCATCACCTTTCGTATACCCACCTCATTGGCACGGTTCGCAGATCGTGCCGTTGTCAAGTTCATGAAATTAATACAGGCAATCACAAGAATAAACATGGCAATAACAATAAAAATTATAACATAGGATATATCCCCATTGGGTTCAACTTCGAATCGCAAATGGGAATGCAAATGGATATCGGTGACTGGTTGAAGTCTGTATGTCCACTGATTTCCTTCAGCAATGTATTCCTCAAAGGGATATCCCAACAATTCCTCTATCTGATGGGCCACATGTTTCTGAATAAGATCGGGGAATTTACTCTCCAGTTGGGAAGGTTTAACGCCTTCTTTCAACAAAATGTATGTGTGAAAATTGTTATTGCCCCAGAATGGATCTCGACTCTCATCCAGCGAATTCAACGATGCCATGACATTAAAATGAAAATGAGATGTGGGGGGAGGCTCTTCAACAACGCCGGTGACCTTGTATAAAATATCCTGATTGTCTAACTTCAACATTTTTCCCATTGGATCTTGATTCCCGAAATATTTATAAGCGGTGGGAGCCGTTAATACAACGGAATTCGGCTCGGTCAGGGCCTTATTGGGATCTCCTTTCAGGAATGGCATGGTGAATATATCGTATAACGTAGGATCCCCAAAAAAGACATCGGATTCATTAAAGCGCCTGTTTTCATGTGTTATCAGAAAGGTACCATAATCACGGAACCGGCCAGCATATTCGACCTCAGGAAATGCCTCCATGAGCACCTCTGCCATGGGTGCCGGTGTGAGTGCGAGAGGTTCATCGAAACCATATATGACCCGATAAATACGTTCCGTTTTTTCATGATGCTTGTCATAACTCAACTCGTTTTGAACCCAGAGTAGTATCAGGATAAAACATGCCATACCCACGGCAAGGCCAGTAATGTTTATAAAAGAATAACCTTTATACTTCCTGATGTTTCGTAAAGCAACTTTCATATAGTTGCTGACCATGCTCAACCTCCATCTCCATGTATTGAATAAAAACGGAATGACGGAATTCAGCGCTGCCCGCCAATACCAGGCTTTTGCCTTTGTCGTCCCCTCCTTGGCAATCCGTTCTATAAACTCTTCTTCGTAATCGCCGAGAACCGCAAATCGTTCTATGGATTTCAGGGTTCGCCGGAGTATCCACTCGGCAAGACGCGGCGGTTTTATCGTTTTGTCATCCTTTGATTCCATCCTATAGCCTATCTTCTAACAGGCTGATGAACGACTATTCAACTCATTCATACCGCAAGGCTTCGACAGGATTTGCCCGGGCTGCCTTTATCGTCTGAAAACTGACGGTGATAAGGGCAATAGCCAATGCCAAAACCGTGGACAAGACAAAGGTCTCCACACCCACCGACGTGCGGTAGGCGAAATTCTGCAACCATCGATCCATGGCAAACCATCCGATGGGCCAGGCAAAAAGATTGGCAATCAAAACCCATCGGGTAAACTGTTTCGTGAGTAAAAGGACAATACCGGACACCCGCGCACCCAGTGTTTTCCGTATGCCAATCTCTTTGGTCCGCTGTTCTGCCGTAAAGGAAGCCAGCCCAAAAAGACCCAGACAGGCAATGAAAATCGCAAACATCGTAAAATACGAAAAAATCGTTCGCAATCGCTCCTCGGCCCGATACTGACTGTCGAACGTGTTGTCGAGGAAAAAATAATCGAACGTTCCCGCGGGATCGATGCGTTTCCAGGTTTTTTCGAGAAAAGCCATGGTGCTTGGAATATCGTTCGGATCAATCCGGACGGCAACACAATCGAACTGATCCGGATCATTTTCGATAACCAGGGGTTCTATCTGAGTGCGAAGGGACATAACATGAAAATCTTTCACGACACCGATGATACGTTTATTAATACCTCCTCCATCGAGCTCTCGAATCGTTCTCCCGACAGCTTTCTCCCATCCAAATATTCGGATGGCGGTTTCGTTGATCAGGACCGCGCCTCCAGGATCGGTTGAAAATTCTTGAGAAAAATTTCTCCCGGAGACGAGCTCCATGCCCAGTGTGGCCAAAAAATCATCGTCGATACTGATAGCCCCCATCATCACAGATTCCTGCAGGTCGTATCCCTCGGGAAGAAACGCGTTGTGCCGGGCACCGTGTCCGGGCACATGGGAGGCGAACGCCATGCTGACAACATCCGGATGCCTTTTCAGTTCTTCTTTGATCGACTCTCGGGCACGCAGAACCGATTCATCCATGATTTGTAATACGACCGTGTGTTCTTTATCAAAACCCAAGCGTTTCTCTTTCATGTAATCGACTTGGTTCATGATGATGCCTGTTCCGGCGATGAGGACGATGGATATCGTGAACTGAAAAACAACCAGTGTGCTGCGAAATCGGGAAGCCGATATGCCCGGAACAGACTGTCTTTTCAGGACGTAAATCGGTCGAAATGCCGAGAGGAAAAAGGCCGGATAACTCCCAGCTATACATCCCACAAAAAAGATCAAGCCCACCAGCCCGGGAAGAAGCCAGGGAATATCCGAAAAGCCGACGTTCATCGCAGCCCCGGTGATCGAACGAAACATCGGCAGGGTGAACCGAACGAGAATCAAGGCAAGTACGAACGCGAAAAAGCTGTACACCATCG
Source organism: uncultured bacterium (assembly GCA_964614115.1). Taxonomy (GTDB): domain Bacteria; phylum Zhuqueibacterota; class QNDG01; order QNDG01; family DSAB01; genus CAZTKR01. The sequence goes on from CAZTKR010000004.1 coordinate 7,038, forward strand.
ATTCGGCAAGGAATTGCCTGATCAATTGATATCTTCGACAACCCAGAACCTTCTTCATCCCCACTTCTTTGGCACGGGTCGCTGACCTGGCCGTAGACAGGTTCATGAAATTGATGCAGGCAATCAGCAGGATGAAGAGGGCAATGGCCGTGAATACGTAGACATAGGTGATATCGCTGTTTCCCTCAATTTCCCCTTCCACCCGAGAGTACAGGTGAATACGTGTCAGCGGTTGGAGAAAAAATTCCATTTTTCCGCCGAGGGTATCGAACACGCGACCGACATGCCGGTCGATGAGTTCGTCGAATTTCTGTTCCAGGGCATCGATGTCTGCATTCTCCTGCAAGAGCAGGTAAGTATAATTGTTAAAATCCCCCATCCATTCGACCCTTCGTTCGGGATTATTGGTCAGATAGGTCTCCAACGAACAGAGCATGTCGAACATGAAATGGGAGTTGGGAGGAACATCTTCCATCACCCCGGTTATGGTAAACGTCTGCCGATGATCCAGCTTGAGTATTTTTCCGACAGGATCCTCCTGTCCAAAATATTTGAGTGCCGTGGATTCGGTGATGACAATGGAATAAGGAGCCCTCAGTGCTGTTTTTTCGTCTCCGCGCGTCAATCGAAAACTAAACACATCGAACAAAGAGGCATCGGCATAGAAGATGCGATCTTCAAAAAACTTTTGTCCTTCCGATTCTACCAGCGTTCGGTACATGTACCTCTTGATTCGGACGACATTCTGAACCTCCGGATAATCCTGTACGATGATCGGACCCGCCGGAATATTACTAATGGCACCCCGGAGACTCCTGGTGCCGACATCAAAGAAAGTCCCCATACGATAGATACGATCCGCATGTTCATGATAACCATCGTAACTCAGCTCCGAGAATACATAAACCAGGATCATCAGGCAGCAGGCCATGCCGACGGTCAAGCCCGACAGGTTGATGAGCGAGTATCTCTTTTGTTTTTTGAGATTACGAAACGTGAGCTTTAAATGGGTATATCCCATAACCAGATTCCAATACAGCTTATTGATGACAAAAGGAAAGAGAGAGTGTATGCACTGCCGCCAATACCACAATTTCGCTTTTATCAGGCCGTCGTCTTTCGCAATCGTAGCAAACTCCTCCTCGTAATCGCCGAGAACGGAAAATCGATCATGGGATTTGGTGGCTTGCTTGAGCAGCCAGTGAGCCATCCGGGGCACGCGGTACGCTGATTTTTTCACGATGTCTTTCCCTCCCCGAACGCTAGATTGGGAATGCCCCCCCAGAGTGTTTTGGCCAACTCTTGAGATTCTTTCAGCGCCTCGAATCCTTTTGGCGCAATGGAATAGAAAATTTTCCTCCGCCCTCCTCGCTCGGGAGTAGGATCGCCGATGTCTTTGTAGACGTACTCTTTCCGGACCAGCTGATCCAGGGCACTGTAGAGCGTGCCGTACGTCATCTCTTCACCCGTCATCTTGACGACCTGCTTCCGAATGGTCACGCCGTACGCATTCTCCTTAAGCCGCCAGATGGCCAACAACAAGATCTCTTCTGATTTTGTGAGATATTTCATCGATCTCCCTCACACAATTTATACGGAATTTCCTTACAAATAATATATACTGATTTTCCGTACTAATGTTTCAAGAAATTTTATACAAGGGAGAATTGAATAAAAATTCCGATTAATAAGACGGGATGAATCGTCCCATGAATAAATATGGAGAGGCTTTCTCCCATTAATAGAAAAATCTGGAAGGAGGGCATGCGTCTAATACATGGACAGAGAAAATGGAAATACGAGATTGTTATTATTTAAGAATCCTCAGTGAATAACAGGTCTCTTTATTAAACACTCCTCGGTTTGTTTATCGTAGAATATTTACAACTACGGTCATTGAGAAGATATTACCGCCTTATGGTGATGTCCTGATGAATATGTTTCTTCGTGGTGGGGCCATCTCTTCATCAGTGAACGGATACAACGATTTTTCTCGTTTATGCCCTATCGTTATTCTGTCATGAGTTCCAAAGGATTGAGCATTTGATTGTAACTGGCTTCCAACCGATCGCGGTACGGACGGAATGAGGATGCGATGACCTCCGGCAGTCCGTCCTCCCAGGGCAGCCTGACGCGATCCTCTCTCAGAGTCTCGAGCTCATTCTCCAGAGATCTTCGCCAGGATCGCGAATAGCGTATCGAACGATCCTCCTCCAGCTTGGCCAACTGGTTACGCATCATGGGAATCACCATCCGCCGCACCGTGCGAATGATCCGGTACCGCCGTTCCTCCCTCACATCGTCCTCACGACGATCCCTGACATCCTCTTCTTCCGCCTCAGCCTCAGCTTCGCCCTCGTCCTCAAATTCATCGTCCTCGTACCAGCGATACCGCCCTCTCTCGTCGTCGCCCATCAAGCGAAAATCCGGACCGTCCTCGGGCATCTTTTTCAGCCAGGCGTAGTAGGCAATGGTATAAATATAATAATACTCGCCCAACGCCATGTCTTTATCCAGGAGGGCATAATTCCGTGTCGTGTAGTATTCCGCCACCTGGGGTATGGCGCCAACACCCCTTCGAATAATTCCCAGCACACGCCAGAAAGACTGGTTGTCGTCCGTCACTTCATGGATATCGTCGGAAATCGTTTGCAGGGAACGTTCCATCTCATCCCGGAGCCAGGCCGTGCTGTCCCGAACGGAAAGGAATGCTTCCATACGGTCAGGCGCGATACGTCCTTGGGGATCCGGAGAAAAATCCCGAATATCACCGTATCTATCCTCCATCATGTCCATCGACGCTTCTGTTTCCTTGAAATCCTTCACGGTATCTCTGATGAAGAAGTAACCCACTCCCACGACGATGACAATCAGCAGGATGACGACGCCGCAGCCGATACCGCAGCCCATCAACCACTTCGATGATGTGCTAGACATGAACAGACCCTCCTATCGTTTCTGTACTATCTGAAAACGGAGACGTATCATTCATAAAACACTTGACGACCCGATATATTCGATGGTTCCGGTATGGTCCTTCAATGGAATATACTCAATCCTTGAACGCATTTCAAGAAAACATTCGATATTACGGAAAAATCTCAATCGTTCAGAATCCTCTTGACAAGATGCATCAAAGTCATTAATATATATTAGGCTATTTACCAATCACATATAACGGGATCACCATTCAGGGAGGTGCATCATGAAAAACAACATGGGTGCGGCAGATCGTATCATCAGGTTCGTCCTGGCTGTCCTGGTATTGATCCTCTACCTGACAGGAACCATTTCCGGGACACTCGCCATCATACTCGGCATCCTTGCCATCGTCTTTGTTATCACGAGTTTTATCGGTTTCTGTCCGGCTTACGTTCCCCTGAAGCTGTCCACGAAAAAGAAGGAATCCCAACCGTGATGGACGATCGTTTTTAAGACCGAATAAATATGGAAAAAGTATAATAGCCTTCTATGGCTGAATCAGGACTGCGAACTCCGTCCATCAGAGTGCTCATGTCTCATCGTTTTTTTCATGTTCTGGCAATCATCCATGTTCTGAACGTGTCTTCCGCCATCTCGATGCAACCGGTACAGGAGAGAACCTCGTCGTCCAGGTTCATTTTCCACTTCGAAAACGATGTATTCGTGAAGACCGACCGTCAATACTCCCACAGCTTCGGGCTGACGTGGATATCGGCGGATGCCAGGTGCGATACATCCCCACCCAGGTGGAGCCGGCCCTTCTTCCTCTTACCCTCGGTTCTTGAGAAATCTGCAAGCCATCGAAATTTGACCGTTGCTCTCCGTCAAGACCTGTACACACCCAACGACCTGCGCCAAAAAGCCCTGATCCAGGACGACCGTCCCTATGCCGGTGTGACCACCATCGCTCTGGGGTTTCATGTAAAGAGCGACAGAGGCATTTCCACGCTCGTCTTAAACCTGGGCATCGTCGGACCTCACTCCTACGCCGAGGTGACTCAAAAGAGACTGCATCGATGGATCGATTCTCCCTATCCCCAGGGATGGCAGAACCAGCTTCAGGATGAAGCCATCGTCAACCTCCATATTCAGCGGCGATGGAGAGCCACCCAACCGGGAAGACACACGGGTTTTGGCATCGATGTGCACCCCAGTCTGCGAGGCGGTCTCGGGAACATGAAGACGTATGCCGGAGGCGGCGCCCAGGTTCGGCTGGGATGGAACCTCCCGTACACGTACGGTACGTACATGTTTGAACCCAACGGTGAGTGTGAAGCGCCAACATCCATGAATAATCCAGTCCCCTCCTGGGGATTTCACCTCCATATAGCTCTCGAAGGACAAGCCGTGCTCCATGATATTTTTCTGGATGGGAACACGTTTCAGGACAGTCACCGGGTGGACAAGCACCCGTTCAACGGCAACCTGATCTGCGGCTTCGGATTCGATTGGCATCGTCTCCGATTGAACTATGCCTTCGTCTTCCAGACAAAACAATTCAAGACCCAAAAGCAAGCCCATGTATTTGGCGGAATGACGCTCTCCGTATCCTTATGAATGGAAAGAAAAGGACGATTCAGTCGATACACGACATAAAACGAACGCCGTTACAGAATTTCTATTTGTATTCGCCGATAATATCAAATGATTAAGGTAAATACATGAATTCCTGTAACCTCATCGCTGTGTTTCCCGTCTAATGATGTAAGCCAAGGGAACAACCCAATCTCTACAGCCGTAGAATAACAATCAAGATGAAAGGGAACATCATGAGACGTCCATGGCTTTTACTTCTCGCCCTCATTTTTCAAAACAGCAGTGCCGTCATCTCCCAGAACGTGGAAGTCGATATCTCCTCCTGCAGAGCCATCCTCCAACTGTGCCAGTATATGAAGAACGGTGCGACTCAAGACGCCGTCGAATCAAGACTCGTGCAGCTCCTGGAAAGCAAACCCTACCGAACGATGTTCACGCATTACAATCGATCGTGGAGGCCGAATCACCTACCGGAAAATGTTTTTCGACGCATGATACTCAGCCTGCAATTTCCCGGCACGTACCAGAAAGGGGAGAATCAACGGGCCGATCAGATGTGGCCCAAATGGAAAAAATATTACGACGACCTGGACATGTTCGAAAGCCACGTCCAGGACCTGGAAAGAACAGGCCTCGACAGGCTCATCCGGGATGCCATCACCCATGCCCAGTCATGGCTGCCTCCCGAAATGAAGATCAAAGATTTTTATTTTTTCATCCATCCCAACGGCGGCAGCGGGGCGTTCGCCATCGGCGAAGCCCAGGGTTACGATTTTTTCCAGCTGGCCCGCGATGACAACGGTAGAATCAAAAAGAACGTGCTCTGGGAAATCGCCGCGCACGAAAGTCATCATCTGGGATTGGACATTCCACAACCTCGATTCCCGACGAGTTCGGATTCACTGGCCTTCTATTTTCTATCCATCTTCGTCGGCGAGGGCACAGCCACCAAATTCATCAACAACGCATCGGGGGGCCGGGTGCCCCGCATCGATTTGGAAAGAGCAAATACGATGATGGACCCCAGCACGAACGAGATGACCAAGAGCCTCTGGGAGGAGTATACGTCTGAAGAAGACAACATTTTTGCCCGAATGGTCGAAACGTTCCAGGATGTACTCCAGGGCAAGATGCAGCAGGATGACCTGAACCGGGAGATCCGGGAATACTGGATCACGGGGATGATCGGCAGGAATTATTTCGTGGGATCGGAACTCTTCGGTGCCATCTATTTTGGCTTCGGTAAGGAGGGGTGCTACGAAGCCATGCGCGACCCCCGCAAGATGTTCGATCTGTACAACCGATCACGAACGCAAAAACCGGATATGCTGGACAACTGCCCCATGATCCCGGAACACATCGTTCAATCGGCTTTATCCATGGGCCGTGGATAATTAAAATAGGCGGACACCTATGACTCGTATTATGCAACCATCGAAACGGTTTTTCTGTGTGGATAACGTCCGTATATTCATCTGGACGATGTGTGTCATTGTATCTCCTGAAGTCCCCGGCTTTGCCTGTTCCACCTCAGAATCTTGAACATCAACTTCCGTATACTCGACGATGATGCGACTAAAAACTTTGTGGACTATACATGGGACATCAACCGACGATTCATCCAAGAAGGCATCGCAGCCGTGAACCGTTCGGGTAATTTTACACGTCTGGTAGAATCCGCGGGACGTACCCTCCCGCAATTCATCGATACAATGGCCGAATACCCCGAGACGACGGTTTGTCAAAAATGACAGGAGACAGAAAATGAGAAAACGCTTTGGAACAAATTGGACAGCTATTGGTCAGGCAATCTTGTTTTTCACGATCTCTCTTCTGTTGCTGCAGTGCTCTCAAACGTCGAACAAAACACCCTTGAAGACGAGAATCGCCAAGCATACGTTGATCTCTGACCTTGAAACGCACATACCCGAAATCATGGAAAAAGCCATGATCCCCGGCCTTTCCATCGCCGTCATTCGCGATGGAGACATCCTCTGGGCCAAGGGCTTCGGTGTGAAGAACGCCGAGACGAAAGAACCGGCCACTGAAGAAACCGTGTACGAGGCCTGTTCTCTGTCCAAACCGGTATTCGCCTACGCCGTCCTCAAGCTGGTAGAACGCGGTGAGCTCGACTTGGATACACCCCTCATCCAGTATATCCCGGAATCCACTATCGAAGAGAAATTCCTCCGTGAGAAAATCACCGACGACCGGTTCCGAAAAATAACGGCCCGGATGGTTCTGAGCCATACACCAGGCTTTCCCAACTGGCGCAGAAACAATCCCCTGAGCATCGAGTTCGAGCCCGGCGAGAAATTCAGCTATTCCGGAGAAGGATTCCAGTACCTCCAGTCTGTCGTAGAACACATAACCGGATTGTCTTTGAACGCATTCATGAAACAAGAAGTGTTCACGCCCCTGGGAATGACCAGCAGCAGTTACGTCTGGCAGGATGCGTATGACACGACGTCCGCTTCTCCCCACGGATTCATGGAAGAAGTCGCCGGGAAGGGAAAACCGGAGCAGGCACGGGTTGCGGCCAGCCTTCACACAACGGCTCCGGATTTTGCCCGATTCATCATGGCCATCATGAATCATCGGGGACTCACGCAAAACACCGTCGACAGCATGCTGACTCCCCAGAGCATCGTCGAACCGGAAGTATCCGATTCGGTGGCCTGGGGCCTGGGAATCGGCCTGGAAAAGACACCCGACGGCATGGCCTTCTGGCACTGGGGCGATAATTTCCGGTTCAAATGTTTTGTGGTGGCCTTCCCAGCGCAAAAGATCGGTGTCGTCTATTTTACCAACAGTTTTTACGGCCTGAGCGTTCGGGAGAACATCGTCACGCTGGCCATCGGGGGAGAGCACCCGGCCGTTCACTGCCGTCTCACGGAAGAATACGGCGATGCCGATGCTCCCGGCATGGCATTCACACGAATGCTCGTGCGTCAAGGCATGAAGGCTGCCCTGGCCAAATACGAGGCATTGGCCGAAACCATGCCTGCCAGCGACATCATGTCAGAGAGCGCCATGAACGGCCTGGGGTATCAACTGCTGAGGATGGAGAGAACCTCCGATGCCATCGCGATTTTTAAGTTGAACCTGGATGCGCATCCCGATTCGTGGAACGTGTACGACAGCCTGGCCGAAGCCTACATGGAAGACGGGCAGAAGGGATTGGCCATCCAGTACTACGAGAAGTCTTTGGAACTGAATCCCGAGAATACCAACGGAATGGAGATGTTGAAAAAGCTTCGGGCTGATTGACCCGTTAAAACGGATCGGAGAGGGAGAATCCATGTAACTTCTTCGTTTGGACAAAGATAGTGTAGGATGATAAAGCCTCCCGAAGGACGGGAACCCTCGGGAGGCTTTCTGTTTGGTTGTATGAAAAAAAGGAGGAGGATGATTCAAAGGGAGTCACCATGACGGTGCCAGTACGGCTCGAAATGGATCATCCGATGACTTCCTTTCAAATCTTTGCTCACGATCCAAACATTGGATAGGCTTAGCGACGACGAAAGAACGTGACAGCATGAGGTCCTGTCCTGAATGACAAAAAAATGGAAGGATGGAACGTATCATACCGTGCCCATGGGGAAATGTATCATCGTTCTTTGGACACCGTATTGGACGAATAAGAAAGAAGAACGTTTACATGATATCTGACTTGACAAGAATACATTCGGTTATTATGTTATGGTGATGAAAAATACCGGTTCAACAACGTATATAGGCACATCGGGATGGAGCTATCCGCACTGGAAAGGCGTGTTTTACCCCGACGATTGGCCCAAGAGCCGCTGGTTCGAGTACTACAGATCAAAATTTTCGACCGTAGAAATCAACTCGACGTTCTACCGATCCTTCAAGGATCAGACATACCAGAACTGGTACGAAAAGGCACCCAATGATTTCAAGTACGTCCTGAAAGCACCCAAATGGATCACCCACCGGAAATACCTGAAGGAGGTGGAACCGGACATAGAAACATTCTGGCAATCGGCCTCTCTGCTGAAGGAGAAGCTGGGCATGATCCTTCTCCAACTGGCCCCCAGCACGCCGTACGACCCCCATCGCCTTAGGCGAGCCTTGTCCGCCTTTCAGGACTGCCGGACTGTGGCCGTTGAATTCCGGCACGAACGTTGGCTCACGCGGGAAACTAAAAGCCTACTCCAAGAAATGGGCTCGACGTTTTGCAACGCCGACTCGCCTAAAAGCGAACTCAACGACTGGTTGACCTTGGATACGGCCTATATTCGGTTACACGGACACGAACACTGGTACGGCTACGAGTATTCAAACCGGGAGTTAAAAAACATAGGTGAGCTGATTAAAAAGATGGAGAGTGGAGGAGCCAAGCACGTTTATGTGTTTTTCAACAACGATATCGGCGGATTTGCACCCAAGAACGCCCTGGCCTTGATGGACATGATGGCCCGATGAATAAGGCTCCTTCGATTACAGTCAGATTCTCACAAAACGACGAGCGTGCGGATACATCTTGACGAATAACCTCCGTTCTATGTCAATCCGTCGGTTAGACGACGGCATCACTCGATGTACACCCGCGGAACACGTGTGTTGATGTTCGTCAGGATTTCATACGGATTCGTTCCCACCCAATCGGCCAGGTCTTCACAGATAATGGAAGTCCCGTTCATCTCACCCAGGAGGACGACCTCATCCCCCGCGTATGCACTGTCCTCTCCAATTTTCACCACAATCTGATCCATGGAAATCGTGCCGATTACTGGGTACCGTTTTCCGTGAATGATGACTTCCGCCTTGTGGGACATCGTGCGGAAGTAACCGTCTCCGTATCCGACGGGCACGGTTACGGCCCGGACAGCCTCATCGGTCTGCCACGTCGATCCATACCCCACGGGATGCCCGGGTCGTATGACCTTGAAATAAACCACCCGCGACTTCCACGTCAGGGCAGGTCGGACGGACACGGTCCGGCTGATATCCCGCGAAGGATACACACCATAGAGTATGCCACCCGGCCGCACCATATCGCACGTCGCCTCGGGCATCTGCAGGATGGCGCCCGAATTGGCGATGTGCCGGAGAGGCGGTTTTATCCCTCGGCGTTCGTAGAACCTAACCACCTCTAAAAATCGCTCCAACTGCAGACGGGCGTGCGTCAGGTCCTGGGCATGCGCATTGGCAAAATGGGAAAAGATACCTTCCACGTCGATGTGCTTGCACCCGTCGGCCGCGTCCAGAAAAGGCTCCGCGTTATAATAATGGACACCGATTCGTTCCATGCCTGTATCGATGATCAGATGCACCTTGGCCTGGATACCCATGGCTTCCGAAGCCTTGTCGATTTCAGAGAGAATCTCCATCGACGATGCCGTCATCGTCAAATCGTGCCTGAGAAAATGGGGCACCTGATTGCCCAGAATTCCGCCCAGGACGAGTATCGGTAGCGTGATTCCATGCTCCCGGAGCAGAATGCCCTCTTCCAGGAAAGCGACGCCGATGTAATCGGCCTCCAAATCCTGCATGAGCCGGGCAATCCGGACCAGGCCGTGACCGTAGGCATTGGCCTTTAGTATGGGCATGATTTTCGCCGATCCCACATGGGATTTGATGGCCTTGTAATTGGACCGTAAATAATTTAGGTTGACTTCGACCAGGGTGGGACGCACGACATCACGCGTGCTGATAATCGGATAATTCGTGGTTTGCTCTGGCGATTCTTCCATATCCTCGTTTCCCATGTTCGTATCTACGAAAATGTACGCCAATCTGAACACATTTCAAACACTTTTTCCAATAATCGGAGAGATTTCTTTTGTATCCTCATCAAAGACAAGAACACCGGAAATATTAACGTCGTTGATTTGTTTTGACATAAGAACGGATTGAATTCCTACCAGTCATCTTTTCAATCGGTGAAGGTCACATACGATGGGCAGCCATGTACTCGCGTACTGGGGTATCGAATGGCCGTGAAAGATGTTCTGAATACGAGGTCACTGCGATTCTGAAAGTGATCGCGGGACCGTCATTCAACTTTGAATTCCTGAGTCGATTCCAGCAGCTCCTTTATACGTGAATAGTATCCGAGATACTCGAGCAAACTCCTGTCCATTGCGTATGGACAATATTTCATTTTTACAGGCGGTCTCTGATCCTTCCCATGCGACATTATTTCATCTTGATTTCTCGGCAAACTATCATTACATTTGTATGAGATGTGGATGAAAACCGGGAGGTCTGTATGATGAAAAAAGGATGGGCGTGGTGGCTGTTCCTCCTGCTGCCTCTCTCTGTTCTCGCTCAGGAAGAAACCTTAATCAGCGGCGGGTTCGAGAGCGGGGGTTTTGGAGGACCCGCATGGAAAATGACGCTTCTCGACGGAGACTTTGGAATCCTTACAGGAGGTCGCGGAGGATGGATCATCAACCATACGTTTGTCATCGGTGGAGGCGGATACAACACGTTGTGGGATATAAAAACAGGCCGTCAAACCGCCGATGGCGTGCCCCTTTATCTGGAGATGGGTTATGGCGGGCTTGAAATCACATACATCCACACATCGGATCGTCTGATTCATTACACCGTGAACACACTGTTGGGAGCCGGCCATGCCCGGCTGGAGGAACACAATCCTCAGATCGAATACGCCAGCGACCGTTTCTATGTCATCGAACCAGGCGTGAACATGGAGATCAACGTATACAGGTGGGTGCGCATCTGTGTGGGGGCCACCTACCGATTCATCACCGGTTTTGAGACCGAAGACCTGAGCAGCACGGATTTGAGCGGCCCTAGCGGTGTCATCACGCTGAAATTTGGTGTTTTTTAGAAAAATGAATCTATGATATGTAAGAATGAGTCGGGTCATTAACACATCTAGAATTTCTTAAAAATTGTTCGATTACAGAACAGAGAAGCACCCGAATGACGACACACAAAAAGACACGCTTAATACCTTCTCGACCTCATGTGATCTATCATGCTTACGACAAGGAGAATTTGACTGTAAGCGGCCTTGCCGGTATCTACAATATGTCAAGGCCAACAATCTGCAAGATCATTCACAGGGTTCGTCCTCATAATTCTTTATACAATCGAGCACTCGAAGAGACACCGAAATATCATTTTAGTCCTCAAATGTTGTAAACTGCGCGGGTCATTCTAACCTCATATTTATTATACTTTTTTCCGTGTGGCTTCTACCCATACGGGGATGATAGGAGACATTATGAAAAGCCAGCTTTCGCGTCGGGAATTCATGGTTGCCGCTCCAGCTGCGGCCTGGGTCATGGCACGTTCGGCCAGTCATGGGGTGCCCAGACCAGCGGGCTCTACCAGCAGGGTACTCATCGAGCCGTTTGATTACTCGGGTGTTCGCTTGCTCAGCAGCCGGTGGCAGCAACAGTATCACTCGGCCAGGGACACCTACCTCGGCATCTCGAACGATAATATATTAAAAGGATTTCGCGAGGCGGCGGGTCTGCCCGCACCCGGACACACTCTGGGAGGGTGGTGTGAGAAGGACAGTGCTACCGTGTTCGGTCAGTGGTTGAGCGGAATGGCACGCATGTTCCGCAGTACGGGAGATGAAGCCATGCGGGATAAAGCCGCCACTCTGATGACGGAGTATGCCAAGACCGTGAAACCCGACGGCGAATGCAGCCTCCGTCACTACACGTATGACAAGCTGGTATGCGGGCTCGTGGATATGAAGAAGTACGCAGACCATCCCGATGCGATTCCTCTTCTGGAGCAAATCACAAGCTGGGCGAGCAGAACCTTCAGTCGGCAGAATGAACCTGCGGCGATGCCGCCCAGGGGAAGGTATCAGGGCAGGCCGTCGGAGTGGTATACACTGTCCGAGAATCTGTATCGTGCGTATGAATTGGCAGGGAATCCCCAGTTCAGGACATTCGCTGAAGTCTGGCTGTACCCTGCCTACTGGAACAAATTTGCAAACACGACCGCCCCAACAGATGTGCATGGCGTCCATGCGTACAGCCACGTCAACACCTTTAGCAGCGCGGCCATGGCATACAAAGTCACAGGGGATACGACGACCCTTAACATTATCAAAAATGCGTACGATTTTCTGCAGAATACACAGTGCTACGCTACGGGCGGATACGGCCCGCGGGAGATGATCATGAATCCCGACGGTGGCATAGGAAGGGTGCTGGATTTCGTCATGAGCAGTTTTGAGACAGGCTGCGGTTCCTGGGCCGGATTCAAGCTGTCCCGGTATCTTATGGAGTTCACGGGCGAGGCACGGTACGGGGACTGGATCGAGCGCTTGCTGTATAACGGGGCCGGAGCGGCTTTGCCCATTACCGCAGAAGGAATGCACACCTATTATTCCGACTACCGAATATCAGGAGGAATGCGGGTGTACAACTGGGATCCCTTTACCTGCTGTTCCGGCACGTACATCCAGGATGTCGTCGAATACCATAACTTGATTTATTTCAGGGACGACAAGGCTCTGTATGTGAATCTGTACCTGCCTTCCGAGGTCGCATGGAGCAGGCCGGAAGGGGAAGTCAAGCTGATCCAGGACACGCGGTATCCGGAAGACGATACCATCACGCTGACCTTTTCCATGAAGAAAAGGATGACATTTGCGCTGAAGTTCCGCGTACCGGGATGGGCCCGCGATGTATCGGTTAAAATCAACAATACCGCAGTCGACGTTCCGTTTACTCCGGGAAACTGGGCCGTCATCCATCGAATGTGGCAGTCCGGCGACTGTGTGGTCATCCGTATTCCCCTGAGGTTCCGCATGAGGCCCGTTGACAATTACCATCCCCATCGTGTGGCTGTGATGCGAGGACCGGTGGTGCTGGTCCTGGAATCAGACTACCATGAGTCCGCGTTCAGGCTTCCAGAGCAGGATGACGACCTGAGCACGTGGCTGGTTCCCGAAGAAACACCCGGCATATTTCGAGTGGAAATTCCCGGGGGTGGTCGTGTGGCATCCAAATTCATGCCGTACTATGCGATAAAACAGGGATATCCGTACAAAATGTATTTTGATGCGAATGTTTTGCCCATCAAACTAATCGAGTAGACAACAGATCTTTCAAACAGTGCCTGTAAAGTAAAAATTTGAAATCTTGTTTAGGAGAAAACAAGACGATACCGAACAATTTTGGGATCTCATACGAATTGTTCGATTATAAAACAGAGAATCTCCCGAATGACGATACATAAAAATACATGATTAGCACTTTCTCGACGTCAGACCATCTACTATGCTTACGACAAGGAGAATTTGACTGGAAGCGGTCTTGCCCGTGCAAAAAATATTACAAGGCCAACAATCTGAACGATCATTCATGGGGTTCGTCCTGAAAAAATATTTGAACCATCGAGCACCCAACGAAGTAATAAAACATTATTTTAATTTCTAAATGTTGTAAACAACACGCGGGATTCTAACATATTATAAAAATATCCACAGGACGCATCGGGAGACCACGCATCTCTGCTCCATAAAAAAAGGCCCCTGGATGGGGGCCTTTTCATTACTTACCAAAGCCGACCTATTCGATCAGCTTTTTATAATCTTCCGCAGACATCAGGGCATCGAGCTCGCCGGGGTCCGACATCTTAACCTTAATCATCCAGCCCTCACCGTAGGGATCCTTGTTCACAACCTGCGGGTCCGACTCCAGCGCACCGTTTACCTCGGTGACTTCGCCGGAAACCGGTGCAAACAGGTCCGATACTGCCTTCACAGCTTCGATGCTTGCGCACGATTCCGTTTGCTTTGTCGTATCACCCACCTGGGGCATTTCGATGAAAACGATATCACCCAGTTCTCCCTGTGCATATTCGGTGATTCCGATGGTGGCGATATCGCCATCCACGCGAGCCCATTCATGGTCTTTCGTGTAGTGCAGATTTTCGGGTACATTCATAATGCTCACCTATTCGTTTGTTTCGGGTTTTATCTGGAAATCTTCTAAAAATCGCGTGTTGAAATCCCCCTGTATGAATTTCTCATCGGTGAGAACCTGCTTGTGGAAAGCAATGGTCGTCGGAACGCCCTCGATGATAAACTCCTCCAATGCCCGGGTCATCTGATTTAGAGCTTCCTCCCGGTCGTAACCGTGGGAGATGATCTTGGCCAGGAGGGAATCGTAATAAGGAGGGATGAGGTACTGAGCATAGGCATGCGTGTCGACCCGTATGCCGAATCCGCCGGGCACATGAAAGCTTATAATCTTACCCGGAGTCGGCCGGAATCCTTTAAACGGGTCTTCGGCATTGATACGGCATTCGATGGCATGCCCCTTGGGTTCCATGGCTGCATGGACCTCTTTGAGGGATCCCCCGGCGGCTACCCGTATCTGCTCCTTGAGCAGATCGATGCCGTATACCATCTCTGTCACAGGATGCTCCACCTGAATACGGGTATTCATCTCCATGAAGTAGAATTCACCGTCTTCATTCAGGAGGAATTCGACCGTGCCGGCGCTCCGGTATCCTACGGCCTGGGCACCGGCAACCGCTGCATCCACCATGCGCTTTCGAAGGGCAGCATCCACAGCCGGTGAAGGCGATTCTTCGATCAGTTTTTGATGTTTTCTCTGGATCGAACACTCCCGCTCTCCCAGAGCAATAACCTGACCCTTGCCGTCACCCAGGAGCTGAATCTCCACATGCCTGGGACACTCGAAATACCGTTCGATATACAGCGCGGGATTCCCGAAAGCAGCCAGGGCTTCTGCATGCGCCATGGCAAAGGCCTGAGAGAGTTCCTTCTCGTCCCGGACAATACGCATGCCCCGGCCTCCTCCGCCGGCCGCAGCCTTTAATATCAGAGGATAACCGATGTCACGGGCCAGTGTCCTGGCTTCGTCATCATTCCGAACCCCTCCCTCGCTGCCGGGAATCACGGGAACGCCGTAACTTTTCATCAAGTTCTTGGCATAAATTTTATCGCCCATTCGGGAAATCATCTCAGACGTCGGGCCGATAAAGTTCAGTTCCGACGATTCGCATATTTCGGCAAATTCGGCGTTCTCAGCTAAAAAACCATATCCGGGATGCACACCGTCAGCGTCTGTGATCTCCGCGGCGCTGAGGATGCGAGGTATGTTAAGATAGCTCTCGTTGGGCGGAGACGGACCGATGCATACCGCCTCATCGGCAAACCGGACGTGCAGGCATTCCCGGTCAGCCTCGGAATACACGGCCACCGTCGCGATGCCCAGTTCCTTGCACGCACGGATAACGCGAAGCGCAATTTCTCCCCGATTGGCGATGAGTATCTTTTTTATCAAAAGGAATGACCTACCGTTCTTACATCTTGAATCTTATTCATTTCTGGTTTTCGCAGGATGTTTGTTGACAATCACGATATGAACAGCACGATGAAGCGTCAGCACCCGTTGTGAAACAAGAACTCCGAAACCCAAAACATCCGTTATTTTTCGACGATAAACAGCGGTTGATTGTATTCGACGGGCTGGGCATTTTCCACCAGGATTTTCAGAATCTTACCGGACACTTCCGACTCGATCTCATTCATCAGCTTCATCGCCTCGACAATACACAGCACCTTGCCCGGCTGGATCACATCCCCCTGCCTGACATAGGGCTCAGCGTCGGGTGACGGGGCCCTGTAGAATGTGCCTACCATGGGCGAGCAAATTTCCAGGACATTCTCCAATACCTCACCACTGTCAGATTCCACTTTGGTCTGGTGGACAGGGGCTTCCGGATGAGCCGTGGCGGTGGGTACAGGATGCGGTAACGGATAAGGCGGCATCATAACCGCCGGATTGGCGACAACACCCTTTCCTTTAGTGATGCGAATCTGAAAACCCTCCTCCTGGAGTTCCAATTCCTCGATGTCGCTTTTTTCCACCAGTTTCACAAGACGCCGAATATTGTTTAAATCCATGATTCTATCTCCCCTACTATGAACCGCCCTACTTCACCCTCTCGACATACGTACTCGTCCGTGTGTCTACTTTAACGCGTTCTCCCTCCTCCAGGAACAGCGGAACCTGGATAACGGCTCCGGTTTCCAGAGTCGCCGGCTTTGATCCCCCGGAGGCCGTATCTCCCCTCACGCCAGGCTCTGTCTTCGTGACCTCCAACTCCACGAAAATCGGCAGTTCAACGCTGATGGGATCTTTGCCATGAAAAACGACCTCCACCTCCATGCCTTCTTTCAAGAATTCGGCCATGTCCCCCACGACGTCTTCGGAGGCTGTAATCTGGTCGTACGAGGTCGTATCCATTAATACAAATGTGTTTTCTTCCCGGTATAAATACTGAACCGGTTTCTTTTCCAGACGGACATCCTCCACCCTCTCCCCGGATCGGAAGGTACGATCGATGACGCGGCCTGTATTCACATTCTTCAGCCGGGTGCGCACGAAAGCCCCTCCCTTGCCGGGTTTCACGTGCTGAAATTCCACCATCGTAAAGAGTTCACCGTCCAGCCGAATCACCAGCCCATTTCGAAATTCAGATGTTGATACCATCGCTTTATCACCGTTTATACGTAAGGTTACGAGTCTTTAATATAACAGATAAAACCCAAATTGTCAACGCTGATTTTCAAATTGATCTTGACAATGGGTCCAGGAAGTCGTATACTTTTGGGTCGATTTATTCACGCTATAGAGTTCATGATATTCCACAAATCTCGTGGAGGAATATCCATGGGTCAAACCGTATCGAGAAAAAAGTACCGTTGGTTTCTGTACGGGATGGGCCTGTGGCTGTGCATCCTCCTGACCTATCTGCACTGCAACATCGATCACGGGCTGGAGCCCATTCAAAGTAAAATCGGGGGAAAAATCTTCTTCCAGGGGGATGTTCCCCCGAGGACGGACGAGGTCCGTGTGGCTGTCATCAAGGATTTCCCCCCGCGGGCCATCAACGAACTGTTCTTCAGCGATCAGATTACGGTTGCCGAGGACACCGTCGCCTGGGAAACTTATATGCCCTCGGGTCGTTATGCGGCCGTGGTGGTCGTATGGAAAGAAAAAAAACAGTCCTGGAATCTCTCCGATATCATCGGTCTCTACGGCGGAACCTTCGTCGGCGACATGCTCATCCCCACCTACCTGCCTGTGACTATCCCCGATGAAACATCCGTCATCGATACCGTGGATATTCAAGCAAACCTGAACCGTGTCAACCGGGATGCGGCCATCGAAGGCACAGTGACCTTCACGGGCCAATGGCCTGAAAACACCGGTATCGTCGGCATTGGCGCCTTTGTCGATACTCCTGAACCGGGCAACCTCATCGATTATTTCTTGAAAAATGTCGCCCTAGACTACACGGTACCTCCTTTTGTTCCCGAATTTACGTACCGGCTCCGCGTCGCTTCCAGCTTCGGTACTCTGAAATACATCTCTGTGCTATGGATCGACGCTTCCTTCGACCTCACATCCATAAAAGATATTGGCTTTTACAGAGACCCCGAAAACCCGGACCTGCCCGGATCCGTACCCTTGACCTATAACATGACAACCAGCGGTATCGACATCACCGTGAATTTTGATGAGTTTTAGGATGAGACACTCCCTTCCGGCATGGCGATATCTCACTGCTCTTCTCATCGCGCTGTTTTTCGTAGGGCCACTATTTTCTCAGAACCTCGGCCGGTTGACCGGCATTGTCATGGATGCGAACACCCGACAGCCCCTACCGGGCGTCAACATCATGGTCATCAAGACGTTGATGGGCACAGCCACCGACGATTCGGGACGTTTCGTCATCCGGCGCATTCCTCCGGGTGTCTACACCCTCCGCGTGTCGATGATGGGATACGAGACGCGATCTATGGCCGGTGTGACGATAACACCGGGCGAGTCGACAGCATTGAATATCCACCTGGAACCGACCGTCATCCGTGTCAACCCCATCGTCGTGACCGCCAGCAAACACCCCCAGTCCCTGGGCGCATCCCATCAGGCCGTCACTGTCATCGACCGGCTCCATATGGCCCACCGCCAGAGTTTTCGTCTGGAGGAGAGTCTGCATCCGGTGTCTGGCGTTCATTTCAACGAGGAGAACATCAGCATTCGCGGGTCGTCGGGATACAGCGTGTACAACGTGGGAAGCCGCATCCTCTTGATGGTCGACGGCGTGCCCGTTCTAACCCCCGATCTGGCCACGATCCACTGGAAGATGATACCCCTGTTGGACATCGACCACGTCGAAGTCGTCAAGGGCGCGGGTTCCGCTCTGTACGGGTCTTCGGCTATGGGCGGAGTCGTGAACATCATCACCCGCGACCCAGGGCCCAAGGCACGCTTTCAGATACGCACCCTGGCCGGTGTGTACGACAGGCCCCATTATGAAATCTGGCGCTGGACCGATGAAACGCTCCACTACGAACAGGCCGACCTGGCCTACAGCCAGCGATTTGGTCCCGTGGGCGTCCAGCTGGGTTTTTCAAGATACGTCAGCACCGGGTACATGGAGAACAACGCATTCGATAAATGGAATGCGTCGGCAAAGTTACGAATCCGGCTGCCCCGCCAGTCCCGGCTGGATATCTACACCTCCTGGATGAAGACCCGTCAGGGATTTCTCATCCAATGGCTCAACCAGAACAGCCCCTTCCAGGTTCCTCCTTTCAACCAGGAGGATGAACTGCGGTACGACATCATTAACTTCTACGCCCAGTACCATCTTCCCGTGTCGTCGAGGCTGAATCTCAGATTCCGTCTCTCCCATCTTTTTTCCGAAATGGGAACCCAGTATTCTGTGAACGCCCCCGATATGTGGAAACCCGGTCAGGGTCTTGGATGTGAAGTGCAAGGGGATTGGATACCAGGGCCCCTCCATCATTTTACCTTCGGCACGGAATTCCGGTGGGATGTCTCCGGCTCCAAATACTTCCAAGACCACAAAGGCTATACCGTCTCACCGTATATCCAGGAGGAGTGGACCCTCCTTACCAACCTCAGTACGACACTCGGTTTGCGGTTCGACCACCATGTTCTCATCGACGAGGAGACCGACTCTCGCCTCAGTCCCAAACTTGGGATCAATTACCGGCCGTTCTACGGCACGACCATCCGGGCCACGGCAGGCAGCGGATTCCGCGCTGCTACCGTGTTCGAGAAGCATCTTGAGGCAGACTATTCCGGCCTGAACGCGATTCCCAACCCCGAGTTGAGGCCCGAACGCTCCTGGTTCTACGACCTGGGAATCCGTCAGTCCGTAACCCAGAACGGCCATTTGGAGCTCTCACTTTTCCAGGCCGATTACTGGGATATGATTGAGCCCGTCATCAACTTTTTGGGGGCCATCCAGTTCCAGAACTACATACGGGCCCGTATTCGCGGCCTGGAATGCGCCGCACAGGTCTGCTTGTGGCACCGGCGTATAGAACTCAGCGGAAGCCTGACCTGGCTCGATCCCATGGACCTCCACCGCGACCTGACGCTCCCCTACCGACCCCGGTTGACGTATAATCTGATGAGCACACTGCACCTGGGACCCGCCTCATTCCAGGCCGAATACCGGTACGCAAGCCGTATCGAGGAAGTCCAGTTGAATCCCCTGGACACAAGAGTGCCCATCAAGCTTCTGTACATCCGCGCCCAGGTGACATTTTGGCATCTCACGCTTCAACTGGCCGTGAACAATGCCTTGAACTACCATTACACCCATGTGGAACGAAGAATGGGAGAGATCAGGAATGCCACGGTCGGGCTGCTGATGGACGTGGGCAATCGATAGAGTGACATCGTTCTTTATATAAAATAAAAAGGAAAGTTGTGTCGATCACCTTCATGCGCTTCACTGCATGTCGTTGATAATGAACCGATTCATCTCTGGAGACACCATGGAAACCTACAATCTCGTCAGCCTGGCAGGTATCTTCCTGCTCCTGGGATTTGCCTGGCTCTGTTCGGCCAACAAGCGGCAGATGAACTGGCGCGTTATCCTCTGGGGCACGGGCCTTCAGGTCTTCTTTGCATTCTTCATTTTCGTGGTACCCGTGGGTTCGAAGATTTTCCTCGTCATCAACGATGTCGTTATCAAGGTTTTGGACAGTGCCACGGCCGGTACCCGCTTTCTGTTTGGCCGATTGGCATTGCCCCCCGGCACAACGGACGAGACCGGCCAGACATCCCTGGGCTTTTATCTGGCGTTTCAGGGATTGGCGACCATCGTGTTCTTTGCTGCCCTGATGGGTGTCCTCTACCACCTGAAGATCATGCCCCTGATCATCCGTGGATTCGCCTATGTATTCACCAAGTTGATGCGTATCAGCGGGGCCGAATCGCTCTGCGCTTCGTCCAACATCTTCGTCGGTGTCGAGTCGGCCCTGACCGTACGGCCCCATCTGGATACGATGACAAAATCCGAGTTGACGACCATCCTCACGGCTGCCATGGCCACGGTCGCCTCCAACGTCCTGGCCGTTTACGTGTTCGCCCTCCAGACGCATTTCCCGACAATCGCGGCTCATCTTGTCTCCGCATCGATCCTGTCGGCACCGGCAGCCTTGGTGATGTCGAAAATCCTCCTGCCCGAGACCGAGACGCCCGAAACCCTGGGATTTCACGTGAAGCCCGAATACAGCCGGGAGAGCAACATCATCGAGGCCATCATCAACAGTGCCCATGCCGGAGTCAAGCTCATCGTGGGAATCTGCGCCCTGCTTTTGGCCCTCCTGGGCCTGGTCGCCCTGATAGACCTCATCATCGGTGGATTCGGCGGGTGGATCAACAAACTCATCGGATTGAATATCAACTGGACGCTGAAAGGGCTTCTGGGGTATCTTTTCTACCCGTTCACCCTCATCATCGGGGTGCCCATTCAGGACGCGGCCGAAATTTCCAAGATTATCGGCGAGCGCACCGTGGTCACCGAGGTGACCGCCTACCAGGATTTTGCCGTTTTGCTGGGCCAAGATGTGCTTCAACATCCCCGGTCGGCCGTCATCTGCACCTATGCCCTGTGCGGATTCGCCCATGTGGCGTCGCTGGCCATTTTTGTCGGCGGCCTGTCCGCGCTGGCTCCCGGCCGTACGAAAGACCTGTCCACCCTGGGGCCCCGCGCCCTCCTGGCGGCCACCCTGGCCTGCCTGATGACCGCTGCCGTGGCCGGAACATTTTATAATCAGGGATCGATACTATTGGGACAGTAAGCGTGTTTATGACAAAGGCCCTCTCGTAGAGAGAAGGCCTTCTAGAAGACGATAAAATCCGGCTGGAATACAGCCGGAACACACCGTGCACCCTCTGGATTATGTATTGGATTTGGCCGCTTTTCTTCCTTCTTCTATATCCACGAAGCTCAACAACACACCGCCCACCACGAGGAAGAATATCAGAGACAGAACACCCAAACGGCTCGTACCAGCCAGTTGCCCCACGAGGGCAAACACGGCCGGCCCCATCACGCCTGCAAATTTACCGCTGATATTGTAAAAGCTGAAAAACTCCGCCGATTTCTTCTTGGGCACCATGGACGCGTACAGAGAGCGGCTTAGCGCCTGCGATCCACCCTGGGCTACTCCCACCAGACAGGCCAGCGCCCAAAAATGGATGGCCCGGGTCATGAAGTATCCCCCAATGGCGATAAGCATATAAATCCCCAATCCAGACAGGATACCTTTTTTAGCTCCGATACGGCCGGCCAGTCTCCCGAATAGAATCGTGAAAGGAACACCCACGGCCTGCGTCAGGAGAATGGCCCCCACCAGATCCAAGGTTCCGATGCCGATCTCGTCACCGTAAGCCACGGCCATCTTCATGACGGTTCCGATGCCGTCGTTGTAAAACCAGAAGGCAATGATGAATAGAAAGAGTTGCCTGTACCGGCGCATTTCCCGGAATGTCCGTGATAGCCGACGTCCGGCCACCAGCAGAGGATTCTCGCCAGCCAGACCGACCCGGACGCCCCTGGGTTCCGGCACCCGGCGAAAGAGCGGTATGGAAAACACAACCCACCAGACGGCCACACTCAGGAAGGATAACCGCATACCCAGTACGGGAACGGCGTCTGCACCCGGTGTGGTGACGGTCTTGGGCAAGAGTCCTATCATCACGAGATTCACGGCCAATAGGATGCCGCCTCCCACATAACCCAGGGCATAGCCCCGGCTCGACACACGATCGATTTCTCCTGGATGTGCGATATGGGGCAGCATAGCGTTGTAGAACACCTCACCGCCCTCCGCACCGATGCTTCCCAGGATGAAAAGAACGGCCACCCAGACCCAATCCCCGGGCCCCGTAAAAGTCAGCATGGATGTCGATAGGACGCCCACGCCCACAAAAACAGCCAACAGGCGTTTTTTCGAAGACGCATAGTCCGAGACAGGACCGAGAATCAGGGACAGAACAGCCACGATCGCCATGGCGATAGCCGTGGTATACCCCCATAAAGAAGTGGCCAGATGGTGCTGGGTCTCCGGAAGGGTGACTGCGGCCACGTTTCGGAAGAAGATAGGCAAGAAGACCGCCATGATTGTCGTAGCAAAAGCCGAGGCCGCCCAGTCATACATGCACCAGGCTGTGATGATTCTATCGTGGTTTTTATTCTTCACGGGTCAGGGGCCATGACCGATGAAACACGGCACTCCATGCATTTATTGTTTTCACTGCTCTGAATGAAGAATGATGATTCGCTTAACGTATCAATCGGGAGGGCCAAAAACGCGTTATCCGAGATCGTGGATACGCTTCATCAACCTCCTCATGGCTCTCCGATATCCCTTTCTCCCCGAGAGCACGGCTGCCAGAGTCAACCGCTCTCCCCATTCCACAAAACTTTGAAAGACCAAGGTCCTGCGATACATCCCCCTCACGGTAACTTCTTTCACAGGCATGTCATTACCCAGAAGTTCCCATGTATTCCTCAACGCAAATACAAACTCCAAGAGGTTTTCCTGTCCGTACGATTCCGACCGGCCGCATCGGGCCATCAGAAGCCCCTCTGAAGAGAACAAAAAAATGCTCTCCCAGCGCTCCTCGTCACAGAATGCCTGCATCGCCTCTTCGATTTGAGCCTGGACAGGCTTTGCCTCTACCGAGGCATCCATCCCCTTTCCCACCATCAAGCCCTCACCGCTTGTTTCTCTTCCAGTTGTGTCTGTACGCGGGAAACTACCTGCTTGATGACCTCTTTCAACGTGGGGAACACACCTTTCCCCTGCGTGGCCACGGCTTCGAAGGCGGGCACTCCGAAGAAATTCAGTTTCTTCTCCATCTCCTCCACAGGCTCGGCCGTGGGTAAGTCACGCTTATTATACTGTAAAACCCAGGCAAAGTCCTCCAGCGTCTTTCCATCGGCGATGAGATGCTTTTCGAGGTCCAGCAGGGTATCCAGGTTGGCATCCATCATCTCCCTCTGGGAATCGGCCACGTAGACGAGTCCATCCACACCGTTCAGAACGACCTTGCGCGTTAAATCGTAGTGTACCTGGCCCGGTACCGTGTACAGGTTAAACTTCGGTTTCTTTCCGTCGATAGTCCCCACTTCGAGTTGGAGAAAATCGAAGAAGATTGTCCTGTCCTCCCGGGATTTCAACATCAGCAAGTCGCTCTTGAGAGACGGATCGATGTGATTGTAGATATACTGCAGATTGGCCGTCTTTCCGCTGAGACCGGGGCCGTAATAGACAATCTTCAGATGAATCTCACGCAATGCCCAGTGTATAAACATACATGCAACCTCATGAATTCCGTCGAAGCTTACGAGAACGATCGCAACGACCGATCCAGTTCCTCTCCCAGCAGAGTCTGGAAACGACGATCAAAAACAGCGTCCGCCCCATCTTCGTTTTGAGCGGACAGAACAGAGCGTAGCTGGACAACCGTCTTCTTCGTGAAAAGCCGTACCATCCCCAGCGCTACGCCAGACTCGAACACGACGATCAGGAAAAAACCGTTGGTCACGGAGCACGTAAAAACATGATGGCTCTTTCCTTCATGCAACACCATGCGGAATTGATTCTCTTCGCCTACAATCCGTGCCATCTCTTTGGAGGCCATAAAACTACTGGCCGTTAATGCCGACAGTACCGTCGAGTCGATCCTGCAACGGCTCGAGGCCTTCTCTGCCACGCGCTGACCGCTACTGCTGACCAGGAGAACGGTCGTAATACGGAGTTTTTCCGCCAGAGCAGACAGGTGCTCCGTGATGACGTCGAACTGTTTTTTCGAAAGAATCGTATCAACACCCGTTGGTGTACGCTTGGCGCTCTCCATGTCCGAATACTCCTGTAGGGCGTTTTCAGTGTCCCCACGACAGCCGATAGATCAGATACGCGGGAAGCCCGGCGCGACGCATCTTTTTCTGGACGGCCTCGACGGGATAATCGGGACGATTCAATCGAAACCGTCTTTCATCCGTATCCAGGACACCGTAACAGGCGCGGGGATCACCATCCCGGGGCTGTCCTACGCTTCCTACGTTGATGATGTAGTTCTTACCGTCTTCGATACAAACGTCGTTTGCCTCGTGCACGGAAATCCGGCGTTCGGGATCACACACATACGCCACGGGTACATGAGAATGCCCGACGATACAAATCGGCGTATGCAGCGCCTCGAAACTTCGATGTGCATCGCTCACGGAAAGGATGTAGTCCCACGCCTGGGGATTTTCCGGGGTCGCATGGACCAGAATCACATCGTCTTCCGTAACCGAGAGAGGCAAGTGTCTCAAATACTCCACTGTTTGGGTTGAAACCACCGTCTGCGTCCATTCGATGGCTTCTCTTGCATACGCGTTGAAATTGGCCGTTGAAATCTGACCCGTCGTCGCCTGATCGTGATTTCCTGCCACAATACCATCGGCACAAGACTGGACGCGAGACACACATCGCTC
Source organism: uncultured bacterium (assembly GCA_964614115.1). Classification (GTDB taxonomy): domain Bacteria; phylum Zhuqueibacterota; class QNDG01; order QNDG01; family DSAB01; genus CAZTKR01. The sequence goes on from CAZTKR010000004.1 coordinate 32,382, forward strand.
TGGATCGGGGCCGTATCCTACCAGATCCCCCACACAAAAAACGCGATCGACCTTCTCCTTCTCCAGTGCCTTGATGACAGATTCCAATGCCTCACTATTGCCGTGAACATCGGAAAAAATCCCGATACGCACCCATATCCCCCTTGTCCATATGCAAAAAGTAAGCCAACAGTTGAAACACCCTTATTTGCAACATTTTCATTACACTATGCATTTTTGAGCTTACAATATGGAAACACGATTATCTATAGCATATCCACGGGATCCACATCCACGGCGACGCGAACTCCGGATATTTGGCCACGTTCATAATACGCGTGGATGGCCCTGCGGATGAGCCCTCTGAGTTTTTTCCCTCCGGGATCCAAGTGCCGTTTTCCCTTGAATACGATCTGATACCGGTACATGCCCTTGATCCTGGAAAGCGGCGCCGATACCGGCCCTAAACAGTCGAAGATCGAATTCTGCTCCATGTAACTTAGGAAGGCATGGGCGGCCTTGGCTACCCGTTCCTCGTTCTTACCCTTGAATCGCAGGAGGATAATTCTGCCCCAGGGAGGATACCCCAGTTCTTCCCGCTGCTGAATTTCATGCTGATAGTACTGCACATAATCCTGTTGGACGGCAAACCGGAGCACGGGATGATCGGGCGATTGGGTTTGAATGACGACTTCCCCCCGGCGATCCCTCCTTCCGGCCCGGCCGGCTGCCTGGGTCAAGAGCTGGAACGTCCGCTCTCCCGACCGGAAATCGGGAAAGTGGAGCCCGGTATCCGCTGAAATGATACCGACCAGATTGACACCCGGAAAATCATGACCCTTGGCCACCATCTGTGTGCCCAGCAATACATCCCCTTCGCCCTTCTCGAATCGGGTGACGATTCGGTGATGCGCTTGCTTGCGCCGTGTTGTATCCTGATCCATGCGGAAAAGCCGCGTTCCGGGAAAAAGCTGGGTGATTTCCGCCTCCACACGCTGCGTGCCCACACCCCGGAATTGCACGGTCGTGCCACCACAACCGGGGCAGACATCGGTCGCCTTTTTCTGAAATCCGCAGTAATGGCATCTCAGTCGATGACCGTCCTGATGATACGTCAACGAAATGTCGCAATGGGGACATTCTTCGATGTTTCCGCATGCACCGCAGCGGAGAAACGTGGCATACCCGCGACGATTCTGGAGGAGGATCACCTGCTCGCCCTCGGCCAGATGGGCTTTCATCTTGTCCTTCAGGGGAGTAGAAAACACACGGCTCTTTTTGTCTTTCTTCTGCTCGTTCCAGTCCACCATTGTCACCGTGGGCAGGGGAACGTGGTCTACACGGTGGGTCAGCCGGCAGAGCGTATATTTACCTTGAAGGGCGTTGTAATAAGACTCCACACTGGGCGTGGCAGAGCCCAGAATAACCACACAATCATTCAATTTTGCGCGCATCACGGCCACGTCCCTAGCATGGTACCGGGGTGCCGGATCCATCTGTTTGTACGAAGATTCCTGTTCTTCATCGACGATGAGGAGGCCCAGGTTTTCCAGGGGTGCAAATACCGCTGATCGAGGCCCCAAGGCGATTCGGCACGTGCCCTCGCGAATCCTCCGCCAGGAATCGTACCGTTCGCCCATGGACATCCGGCTGTGAAGAACGGCCACGTCATCCCCAAACCTCGCCCGGTATCTCTGGACGGCCTGAGGTGTCAGGGATATCTCAGGAACCAGAACCAGGGCCGACTTGCCGCGTTCCAGGATGCGGTGAATGGCTTCGATGTAGACCTGCGTCTTCCCGCTGGCCGTCACACCGTGCAGGAGAAAGGGGCAGAAACGTTGTTTTTCTATCCCCGATTCGATCTGCTGGAGGGCGTGGGCTTGTTCTTCGGTCAGGGTAAACGATTCGGAGTCGGGCACATCCATATCCGTGTAAGGCTCACGGAACACGTCTTCTTCCCACATCTCGATATAACCGTTCTCCTCCATTCGACGCAAGACAGTAAAATTCACATCCAGGTCGCTCCGTCGTACGTCACTCCCATGCTCCACCAGCTTACGCAGCACTCCGGCCTGCCTGGGAGCCCGCTTCTCCAGCGTCGGTACATCCGCGGGATCGAACTCCTCTCCAAGGGAGATACGCACTTCCGATTTTTTCCGAACTCTCGACTCTTCCAGCACATCCTGTACACGAACCAGCCCTGCCTTTTCCATCGCACTCAACACATACCGGAGATTTTTCTGACCCATCCGTCTTTGGAGACTGACGAGTGTCCATTTTTCCTTCTCTTCCAAGAGTCGAAGAATGTTTTTTTGTAGGTCTGACAGGGAACCTTTATCTGGAATTTTCCCTTTAATACTGTGCACGATGAGGCGGCTTCTCCGAACGAGACCGGGCGGTAAGGCGGTGCGGATAACTTCACCCCATGTGGCCAAGTAGTAATCGGCCACCCAGCGGGTGAGTTTGATCAATTCGGGGGTAATCAGTGGGTAGGGATCCAGAATATCCTCGATTTCTCGCATGTTGGGTATGGTTGGATGGTCCACGAACTCGACCACGAATCCCATCATCCTCCGGTTGCCCAAGGGTACCAGAACACGATGGCCCAGCGCCAGATCCCCGGAGAACCGGTCGGCCACCTCGTAAGTGAATCGCTGCCACGGAGGTTGGGGGAACACCACGTTCACGGTCGCTTTTTTCGATGAGCTGGACATGATTGAATATACAAACTCCCCAATGATTTGCCAAGAAAAAAACGAGTGCGACCGGACGTTCATGGATTCAGGGGGATTCATTTTTTCCTTGGAAATTTTCTCATTTTATAATATCTTTATAAGGCACACACAGGGGTACATTTATCCATGGAGCGAAACGATTGATCAATAAAAAATTTTTCTTGATTTTATTCATCGCGGGAATGGTCGTACTGGCCGGTTGCGCGGGACGACGATCGCTGGTTTCTCAACGAGACGCGGCGAATAAAGAACCGGACCGCCGTGCCATCAACCATTTTGTGGACGGCATTCTTCTGGATTTGGATCAAAAATACGCCGCCGCTCTGCTGTCGTACCAGGAGGCCTTGCTTTACGACTCCTCCGCCTCAACCATTTATCTGGCCATCGCCAGAGATTACATACGTTTGGGCAAAGAGGAGAGCGCCATCATATCGTTGAGAAAGTGCCTGGTGCTGGATCCTTATAACATCGAAGCCATGGACCTCCTCTCCCGGATTTACATGGCGCAGCGTAAATGGACATTGGCAGAACGAACCTTTCGCAGAATCTTATCCCAGGACAGCCTCCGGTTCAGCGCCTACTACAGCCTGGCCCTCCTGTACAAACAACAAAAAGCATTCGACAAAGCCGCCGAGATGTACAGGCACATGCTATCCCTCCAGTACGTGCCCGATCCACAAATCCTCATCGAACTGGGCGAGCTCTATATCGACACAGGCCAATTCGAAGATGCCCGCGGTGTATTCCAGCAATTGATCGATAACGATCCAGTCGAAGGGTACGGTTATCTGGGTCTCGGCATCGTGAATGAAGCGCTGGGAGACACGACCGCAGCTGTAGAGAACTATACCAAGGCCATTGATCTTGATCCCCTGCTGCCTGGAAGAGAACATTTGAGCCGTATCTATATCCTCCGCGAACAGTGGGACGAGGCTATCCATGTCTGTCAGGAAGCCGTACAATACGATTCCACCGACCTGGTGAGCTGGCTGACCATCGGTGAAATTTACCACCAACAAGGCGACACAGCCGCAGCCATACAGACTTACCAGCAGATCAACACCCTTTTCCCAGAAGAATGGCGAGCCCACCTGAACCTGGGACGCATCTATCAGGATCAGCAGCATTACGATAAAGCCTTCGAAGAATTCAAGACCATCACCCAGCTATCCCCGGAAACGTTCCTGGGGTGGCTGTTCTCTGGCGTGGCCCTCATCCAGATGGAAAGCATGGAAGCGTCCTTGCCCTTCCTGAGAAGGGCTCTGGAATTGGTGCCCGAAGATCCGTTGGGTAATTATTATCTGGGATCGGCTCTGGCCGAGCTGGGCCGTTCCCAGGAGGCCATTCCGTATCTGGAGAAGGCACTCCAGTCTCAACCCGATGGCGTTCTTTATCTGAGCGCACTGGCCAATGCATACGAGGACCTGGAAGATTATGTATTGGCCGACAGCCTCTACCAGAAAGCGCTCGAGCTGGACCCTGAAAACGCCCTGGTGCTGAACAATTACGGGTACAGTCTCTCCGAAAGGGGAGTTCGCCTGGAAGAAGCCATGATCATGGCTCAGAAAGCCCTGCAAAAAGAGCCGAAGAACGGCGCCTACCTGGATACCATGGGGTGGATCTACTACCAAATGGGACAGTACGAAGATGCTTTAAAATACATCGAAGAGGCGCATAACGTTCGGGAAAGCGCCGAAGTGGCCAAGCATCTGGGGGATGTATACGATAAACTGGGCATGAAGGACAAAGCCCGAAATGCCTGGAAAAAGGCACTGGAACTGGATGAGGACAACCTAGAAATTCTCAGAAGGTTAAGGAAAAATGTCGAGGAATAAGGCCTGATGGATCGTCGTTTCGTTAAATGGATACCGGTGGCACTGTCCTTCCTGATGGTCGTATTCTTCATCGACTGCGGAAGTCCCTTCCGTTCTAGAGAGCCCCTTTTAATCAGCAGCCCCTTCGTCTTGTTCGAGGGCATTGAAAGCCATGCATCCCGCCTACAGACTTTTCAGGGACGGGGAAGATTGTCCGTCAATTCAGCACAAGGGGCCTTCCAGGGCTCAATCAAAATATCCGTTAAAATGCCCGACTCTCTCTGGATGAAGGTCGAGGGCCCTTTGGGCGTCGACATTGCCACAGGGCGGTTTGCGGCGGATCATGTCGTCCTGTACAGTCCCTGGGAAAACACGGTGTACGAAGGAACGTTCCAGTCCATGCGGGATCATGCCCTGTTGCCCGTGGACATGGGATTCTCCAACATGGCCTTAAGCATCCTGGGATTGCTGATTCCCGACTATTGGACAGTGGACGATTCATCCCTCTCCGTTTCGTCGGATTCCAGGAAGTATATCGTCGATCTCGGGTACGGAGAGTACATTTGGGTAGAACCCCGGGGGCCCGTGATTTCACGCTGGGAAAAGAAAGACAACGGCGGCGAAACACTCTGGGTCTGGGAGGCCAAAGAATTCAGGAAACGAAAGGGCATCCGGCTTCCCCAGATCATACGCATGACCACGTATCAGCCCAGACAACGGGTCACACTCGTCTACGAGTCGATTAAGACCAACCGTCCGATGCGCGATGGATGGTGCCGAATGAAAATCCCAGAGGGAGTAGAGACCATTGAACTCTGATGCCAAGCATAGCCCGAAGGAAAAGGATTCGCTCTCGGTTGTCATTCCCCTCTACAACGAGAGGGATTCTCTGGACGAACTGCACCATGAAATTTGCCGTGTCTGCGAAAAACAGGGTCTCCTGTTCGAGATTATCTACGTGGACGACGGTTCCACCGACGGTTCCATCGACGTCCTGGAGCAAATCCATCGAGAAGACCCCCGCGCCAGAGTCATTCAATTCCGGAAGAACTTCGGCAAATCCGATGCCATCGCTGCCGGCTTTCGCGCTGCCACGGGCCAATTCATCGTCACCATGGATGCCGACCTGCAGGACGTACCCTCGGAGATTCCCCGTCTCATCTCAAAAATCGACGAAGGATACGACCTGGTTTCCGGGTGGAAAAAGAAAAGACGCGATCCCCTGTCGAAAAAAGTGCCCTCCTGGTTCTGGAACCGGGCCATTTCCCTGCTAACGGGCATTCGCATCCACGACTTCAACTGCGGTTTGAAGATATACCGCCGCGAGGTCATCGAATCCGTGAATGTGTACGGAGAGCTTCACCGGTACATACCCGCTCTGGCCAAATGGGATGGATTCCGGGTCGGCGAAATCATCGTAGAGCACCGCTCCAGAAAGTTCGGAAAAACCAAGTACGGCTTGTCGCGATTCCTCAAGGGATTCTTGGACCTCATCACCGTCATGTTCCTCAGCCGGTACACCAAGCGTCCGCTTCACCTGTTCGGTCTCATCGGTCTGATCCTCACGCTGGGAGGATTCGGCATCACGCTGTACCTCGTGATTCTGCGGTTGATGAAGGTCATCTGGTTGTCCAACCGCCCCCTCCTCTACATCGGGGTGTTGCTCCTGATTCTTGGTATACAATTCATTTCCATCGGCCTTTTGGGTGAGATGATCACCCAATCCCACGCCAAGCATCAGCATTATTCCATAAGACGTACAATGGGGGTATAAGGTGCGGATCGTCCTCGTCGGAACGGCATATCCGTTACGAGGAGGAATCGCTCACTACGTGGCCCTCCTCTCCAAAAAACTACAACAGCGAGGGCATAGCGTCCACGTGCTTTCGTTCCGCAGACAGTATCCGTCTCTCCTGTTCCCAGGAAAGACCCAGCAAGACGAAGGATCAGACCTCATCCCCGTTCATTCGGAATCCCTGCTGGACTCCATCAATCCCATCAGTTGGATTCGCGCCTTCTTCTGGCTCAAAAAAATCCAGCCGGATCTTCTGATCTTCAAATACTGGATGCCCTTCTTCGCGCCCTGCTACGCCACGGTGGCTTTTCTGGCAAAATCCATGCTGGGCGTTCGCATCCTGTATATATGCGATAACATCGTTCCCCATGAGAAAAAACCGGGGGATCGATTTCTCACATGGCTCGGTCTCCGATTCGTCGATGCCTTCATCGTCCAATCCGATTCTGTGCTTGCCGATCTCCTCCGTCTTCGGCCCGATGCTCTATACCGGAAAGTGCACCATCCGGTGTATGAAATATTCCCCGCTGCACTGCCCAAGAAAAAGGCACGCCAGACACTCGCCCTTCGTGACGAAAGGATTATGCTCTATTTCGGGTATATCCGTGCTTACAAGGGGCTGGACTATCTCATCGAGGCCATGCCCCGTGTACTGGAGGAATGTCCTGTACGGCTCCTCGTGTGCGGAGAATTCTACGAAGGCCGGGAACAAACGCTGCGGCGAATCCAGGAACTTCAACTCGAAAAATTCGTCACCGTTTTCGACCGGTTCATCCCCAATGAGGAGGTGGGACTCTACTTCTCTGCCTCGGACCTGGTGGTTCTGCCCTACGTATCGGCCACACAGAGCGGCATCGTTCAGGTGGCCTATCACTACGACCGACCCGTGATCGTGACCGCGGTGGGCGGCCTGCCCGAAGTCGTTCCCCACGGAAAATGCGGATATGTCGTTCCGCCAAAGAATGCACAGGCCCTGGCCGATGCCATCCTCCGGTTCTATGCGGAAAAGAAGGAAAAAACGTTCGTGAAAAACGTACACATCGAAAAGCAGAAATACTCCTGGGATCGGATGACCGAAGCCATCGAGGGCCTCGTCCGATGAGGTCGAGACGTCATAAATACCAGTCTGACGAATCGTAGAATGGAATACGAACCCATAAAAAAACAGATCGGCCGGTGGGTCCGGCGAAGTGTCCTCCTGCGTAAGATTCTATACCGATTCCTGGGAACGCTCTTCCTCAGAGAATGGTACGTAAAACGTGCCATACGGCGACTGGGATTCCCAAAAACATCCGCTCCCTGGATTCTGGACGCCGGTGCCGGCTTCGGCCAGTACAGTGTCTACTGCATCAAGAAATACCCCCGGGCCGATGTCCTGGGCATCGAGATCAATCCCGACCATGTGGCAGACGGAAACCGGTTTGCTCAGCGGGCGGGGTTGGAGCGTTTGAGGTTTGAACACGGGGACATCACGAAGCTGTCTCATCGGAATCGTTTTGACGTCGTCCTGGCCGTGGATGTTTTGGAGCACATCCAAGACGACGAAACGCTGCTGACTCACTTCTTCCGTGCCTTGACGCCGGACGGGCGCCTCATCGTGTCCACACCGTCGGTGTATCGGAAACATCGTACGGACGGAGATTTTGTCGGTGAGCACTTTCGAGAGGGATATTCTGAGGAGGAAATCCGCCAAAAATTGGATCAAGCCGGATTTCTGCTGGATACACTGACCTACGGGTACGGTTTTTGGGGAGACCTGTCCTGGCGCTGGGGCATCCGGAACACCCTAACATTGATGGGCCGCGGATTGTTCGGAAAAATCGCGGGGCCGGTTTACATGATCCTCGTGGCTCCCCTCGTTTTGATCCTGATGGGTCTGGATTACGTGTGGCCCAACCGCCGCGGCACGGGGTTCGTGATCGTGGCCCAAAAACCCGCATGATACGATGAAAAAGGTACTGTTCATCACCTACTATTTCCCCCCGGCAGGAGGCTCGGCCGTCCAGCGTATCTTGAAGTTCGCCAAGTACCTGCCCGATTCTAACTGGCTGCCCGTCGTGCTCACGGCCAGGGAGGACGATTATGTCCTGAAGGACGATTCCCTCTCCTCCGAAATCCCAGAAAACGTGAACGTATACCGGATTCCGGCCCCGGACCTGTACCGGTGGTATGAAAACATCGGAAAAAAAAGGTCGGAGGCTCCGGCCGATCTCTCGGCCATCGCCGTCAGCAAGGGTCGACAGGAATCCGCCTTGCAGCGTTTTGCCCTGTTCGTCCGGTCTCTCCTCTTCGTGCCCGACGCCCGGATAGCATGGCTGCCCCAGGCTCTTTGGCTGGGAATGAAGATCGCACGGCGGGAGCGCGTGGACGCCATCTTGACGAGCTCTCCCCCCTTCACCACCGCATTTATCGGAGGACTCCTGGCGCGTTTCACCGGCCTGCCCTGGATATCCGATTACCGGGATCCGTGGACGCAGGCCTATTTTTACTTCCGCAGGCCCCAGCCGTCCCGATGGATCGAAGAGGCGTTGGAAAAACGGCTCTTGGACAGCGCGACACGCGTGGTTTCCATCAACGACCGGATAAACGACGGTCTGCGCCGGAAATACGGGTTTCCCAAGGATGACAAATGGGTGATCATACCCAACGGGTACGATCCCGAGGATTTCGAGGATATCCAGCCCATGACTGACAAACATTTCACCATCACCTACACGGGCACACTCCATGCCAAGATGCATCCGTCCCCCCTTCTGGAAGCCGTCAGACAGCTCATCCGGGAACATCGTGACCTGGCTGACAATATCCGATTGAACTTCATCGGCCGCATCGGGCAAGATGTGGCTCCGATGTTCCAGGAGCCATCCATCGCCGAGCAGATCCGATGGATACCCCACCTTTCCCACGACGAGTGTATACGGTATGTGACAGGAGCCGACCTCCTCCTTCTCCTCATCCCCAACACACCGGGCCATGAGCTCATCATGACGGGTAAGCTTTTCGAATACCTGCGCTCGGGCAGACCCATCCTCTGCCTGGCAGAGACGGGGGAAGCGGCCGAGATCATACGGGATGCGTCAGCCGGATTCACGGTGCCTTTCGATGATATTGAGCAGATCAAGAACACGGTGTGGGAAGCATTCCAGCAATGGAAACACGGGAAGGCTATCTTAAAACGCCCGATTCGGTGGGAACAAATAAAAAAATACGACCGCAGGGAGCATGCCAAAATCCTGGGCCAAATCCTGGACGAAGTGATCGGCCATTGAAACGACTTCGGATTACCCAGCCAGGGACGTATATCATAAAATAGATAATTTCGTAGAGGATGGATCGTTAAACGGGGCTAGCCCAAAGCACGTCCAAGGACGTTCTTCAGTATCTTCGAACACACGGCATCGATGAGCAGGCTGCCGGAAAACGTGACCGAGGATGCTGAGAACAGGCCACCCCGCATCCCTTGGGGATCCCTCACGACCATGTCCGCGCCTCCGTGCTTATTCAAACCCTTGGCGACTGCGACGATGTCTTTCGGGGCCTGTTTGCTCAGTTTATCCGTCTCCCAGCCCGATGCCCCCATCCCCTCCAGGCCGTGTTCCGATCCCGGTCGACCCGGATCGTAGCGCCGGTAAGTCTTGAGTGTATTCTGATTCAGGCTGGCACTCCCGAACGTCAAGGTGTTCTTGTTTAGCGGCACATCCTGAAAGACCCAGTGCTCCGGGCGCAGCACGCGATACGGGGCGCACGTGCCGTAGTCACCGTCGGTAAAACGCACACCCAGAATGCGGGTTTCGTCCTCCCCGGTCCGGTGAAAAAAATAATGCGAACACCAGATGGAACCGTCATCGAAAAAGTCGATACCCCGATAGATGCTGTTCCCCGAGACATTCAGAATCCACAATCCTTTTTTCTCATGATGTTCCTTTAAACCACGATACATGTCCTTCGACCAGTACTCACAATGCGTGGATAGGATGATGGCGCTGTAATTTGCCAGCAAATTGGGTGCTTGATGGAAATCGTAACCCGACACAATATCGTAGGGGATGCCTTCCCGTTCCAGCCAGGCCAGCAGACGCCATTCGCCCCCGGCCAGATGATTCGTGAACGGTCGAAGCACGCTTTCCTCTTCCAGGCGACAGTTGGTGCAGGGTCTTCTGATGGTAAGTTTTTTAAACTTCCATGCCGGCTGCGTCCTTCCTGTCATTTTTCTGACCGCGTTCTGTAATTTGCTGGGGAGCAGGGCCCACATCCCCAGGAGAAATCGAAACATAAAACCGTGGGATACGTTTAGGAAATCCTCGCTGCCTCCGTCCTCGAAATTCCGGTAGCGGCTTCGCCCTCCCCACAAGTTATACGTCTGCCACGTGTTCGTACTGGCCAGAACCAGCAATCGTGATCGTTTTCCGTACTTCCTGGCAGGCGTGGACACGATCATGGGTACGGCAAATGGTTCCTGATCTGGGGTCTCCAACAGAAGACTATACAAACCGGGATTAGCGTCGGAGGGAATCCGGTAACGCAAGGTTTCTTCCCAGTCCAGGCCCGACTCGACAAAATGTCCATCGGGTACGGTTTGTTCGGCCGATTGATGTCTACCCAGGTCCAGGACGTGGTTCTTCTTCAAACCGTGGCGGTACAGATGGGCTGAGAACGGCTGGGAAGCGTACGCGTACACGGCGACTTCTTCCCCTGGCCGAAACCAGAGTTTGTCCTGATAGGCGATGGGTCGGTCTTCCAGCAAACGCACGAGTTGGGGTAAGGCAGTAGCTGGATACGATTTCGAGACAAAGCCCTCTTTCTTGAATAGGACGGTGTCATGGGGCCGAAGATCGGATAATGCCCATTCCCCCCCGACATCCGTTTCCATGGCAGGAATGATTTTACCGCCACGCGTACGCCGATAGATGTGCACACCTTTCAAAGGTGCACACAACTCGGCACTCTTCACACATCCCTGGGCGTCTATCATATCTTATATCCCATGGTTTCAATACACGCGGAAAGCAGGGCGTTCACCTCTTGCTTCTGCATGTCGTTCAGTTCCCTCCTCCAGCGTCCCGAATGGGAGCGGGATAGATCGGTCTGCAACAGCGCATCATCCCACGCGATGCCCCAAAACCGGCAAATGTCCTGGAGTACGGCTCTCGGATCGGAAACCAGGGATTCCAGCGAGATTTCCCGATACGAACCGGCGGGTAACGTCTTTCGTATCTCCCACCATCGGGTGATGATGTTCTTGAAGAATACGGCTCCCTGGACAGGATCCGACGGTGTCCAGGTCTGCTTCATGAAGGAAGCCACCACATCCCGGGGATCCCGATACATATGAACCAGCTTGGCCTCGGGAACCAGATGGAGAAGCTTATCAAACCAGAGGATGTTCCATGTATTGTCCTCGACGTAACAGGATTTTTTCTGATGTTTCAGGGTGCTGCGAATCACGTCTCGAAAGAAATCGCCCAATCGCTGGGCGAGCAGCTGTTCGTCCGAAGGAAAACTGAGGACGATGGATGTCCTGCTCAAAAACGGTTGTCCCGCCCAGTGGCCTTGATAACGAAATCCGGTCAAATCCTCCATCAGCGCATCGACAAGCTTAAAATACGACGGACAGACTTTGGCGATGCTGATCTGCGAATAGCGGGGCACTAGCTTTACCGGTACACTCTGCTGAATCTTGAGCGACTTAAAACCCAGCCTGAGCATGTTCGCCACAGACGAACGCTTTCCCATGTCCAGGAGCAACCGATGCAGTCTTTTTAGTTTAACATCGTAAAGAAAAGGAGACCATCCCGTGGTGAATGTGGTATAAAAATCGACCAGGCCATCCGGGTCGATACTGAAGCGCCATTCGGGTATTCTGGCCACATCGGGATGCCGGGTGAATATGCGTTTTAGGATTGTCGTTCCGCTTCTGCCCGTACCGCCGATGAGACAAATCGGAATTTCGTCTTGCATGCGCACTCTCCGCAGTATTTGTTTAAAATTAAGGAAATCTATTTTTTAAATCAAGAAATTTGAACATTTAGAAAAGATTTGTTTAATACCGAAAATTTATTACATTTAACCGAATGTGAAATCGAACGTGCCCATGGGAAAAAAATCGTTAAAAGTCGCCATTGTCAGCCCCAAATACGTCTCGAAAGGCAGACATTCGTTTGCTTTCGTCCATGCAAGGGCCAAGTTGTACCAGCAGCAGGGTATCGACATCCGGACTTTCGTGCTCTCCAAGGAAACGGAGACATACGAATTCGAAGGAATACACGTCACACAGCGGCCGCGTATGGCTTTATCGGATTCCATCGAGGCGTTCCATCCCGACGTTCTGGCCATTCACTATCCAAGCCATCATCTGATGGGCGTGGTGGACAAAATCGACGCGCCAAAAGTCGCCTGGGTTCACGGCTATGAGATTCTCTGGAACTTCCGGTTTCGATCCTCAAAAAATAGGCTGGACGATATCATCAAAAGAGTCTTCGTCATACCCAGGGAATGCTACAAGATTTTCACCGTTCGAAAATTCCTGGAACGGATGTACCGGTGCATCTTCGTGTCCCAGTGGATGCTCAGGAGCGCCGAGAAACATTCATTCCGTAAATATAGGAACGCCGTGGTGATACCCAATCCCGTGGACACAAAACTGTTCGACTACAAAACACCCAGCCGATGGGATCGGGCGGTCTCCCTGAGAAGTTTCGACAATACCAAGTACGGGCTGGATATTGCTATTAAAGCATTCTCGAATCTTCCTCAGGCCAAGTTGACCATTTACGGGAAGGGCCGGTTCTTCGACCGATACAAGCGGATGGCCCAGCGATTGAACGCCAACACCGACCTCATCGATGAAACCGTGGAACACAATCGCGTGCCCGACGTATTCCATCAGTACGGATTTTTTATCGCCCCCAGCAGGGTGGAAGCCCAGGGCTTGGCCATGTGTGAGGCCATGGCCTGCGGTCTGCCCGTCATCGCCACGCGCGTCGGCGGCATCCCGGAGTTCGTCCGAGACGGTGTCGATGGTTTTCTCGTACCTCCCGATGATCCGGTAAGCCTGAGGAAAGCCGTGCTCGCGTTCCTCTCCGACGGCACCCAACGGGAGGCCATATCCCGGAATGCCCGAGACCGCATAACACAACTATGTGCCGAGGATGTGGTCATCAACCGGGAGATTGAAATCCTCACGCGAGCCGTCAAAGAAGCAGGAAAAAAGTGATTCAATCGTATCTATCCGATGAGACATAAAAATATTAAGAAATTTTACGAAGTGGACGGTGTGGATTACGGGTTTCAACGTTGGCACAGGAATCCTGTAGCGCAATTCGATTACTCGTGCACGCGACAGGCTATCCAACAATTTCTGATGAAGGAACATTTCCGTCATGTTCTGCAGGTTGGCTGCGGCCCCGGCACATGGACGTCCTTCTTGGCTCAGCGGGCAGATCGGGTCACGGCCGTCGACCTGTCCCAAACAATGCTCGCCCATGCCAGGAAGACCGTGAAAGATAAGAACGTCCGATTCATCAACGCGGACATCATGGAATTCAAAAACGAAGAAAAATTCGATTGCATATTCTCCGTCCGGATGATCGAATACATCCAGGATAAGAAACGATTTTTCCAAAAATGCCATGACATGCTCCTCCCCGGCGGAAAGACATGCATCGTCACAAAAACGAAACATTCATACTGGTACGGGAAGAGCCGCATCAGGAAAGCCCTGAAAAAATGCGTTCCCTTTCTGTTTGCCTATGAAAACCGGATGCTGAATCAGGAGAAGAAAGACAATAGACCCAACTTTTGGCAGAAACGCCTGCCCGCCAGGACATTCGTAGCCATGCAACGCGCATCGGGCTTCCATCGGTTCACGGTAAAGCCCCTGATCATCAGGCCGCCCATCTTCATGCGGGGAAAATCCGAAATCCCCCTGGTTCCACCATTGTTCGAAAAGCCGTTGCTGGCATGTTTTCGGATACTCAATCGGGCCCTTGGCAATCACCCTTTTTTCACGTTCTTAGCAGAAAGTTACATGGTCGTGGGCGAGAAACGATGAACATTGCCTTCGTGGGTTCGACCCGGACGATGGATCCGTTTACGTTGGGCGGAATCCAAACCATCATCAAGGAACTGGCTTCTTACCTGGTAAAACTGGGGAACGATGTGACTTTTTATCA
>CAZTKR010000005.1:0-43451 GCA_964614115.1 uncultured bacterium
AAAAGATGAAGAAGATTATAATTGCAGTTATCGCCTTATTAATCATGCTGCCTGCCTACTCGTTCGCTCAGAAAGGCTATGCCATCGATAAAGGCGTTATGCTTCTCGATGGGAGTATTGGTTTTATGAGTGCGGGCGGTGATTTGCGGGGAGATGAGAGAGCAACAACCTTCACGATCAATCCCGCAATCGGTTACTTTGTCATTCCCCATTTAGTCATCGGCGTTGGATTAAACTATACGAAATATTCGTGGGGAGATACGGATCATACCTTCTTAGGGGTTGGACCTGCGGCTGCCTATTTCCTCGGTGACGCAAACAGTAAAATGTATCCGTTTGTCGGAGGAAGCTTTGTCTATGGCAGCGTGTCCGATGAGTATACAGAAACAGACATCAAGTTTGAGGGGGGCGCAGCGTTCATGATTGCCAAGAATGTCGCCATTACAGGAGCCGCCTTCTACATGATGGAGAGTTACAAACCTGATGGTGCAGACGAATCCATCAGTGGTAATACGTTTGGAATCGAGTTCGGTGTTTCCACATTCATTTTTTAAGTGTGTAAAAAATCAATAGATTGCATCCCTTTTCCATTGCGCAGTACACGATAGAAATACGAGTACATGATGTAAAAATTCAGGGGGAACCAATAATTTGAACGGTTGTGGATGTGTTTACATCCATCACCGTATAGTATGATTGAAAGGCCGTCCCGACGCTTCGGGACGGCCTTTTTTAATGGCATCACAAAAAATAAAAAGGGCGAGCAGCCTGAGGAGGGAGAATAGCAGAAATCCAATTCTGCACTATTCGGGTTTGCTCGCCCGTATGTATAACAAAAGTATCCGCCGGATAGTTCCCTTTGCTGTCATTTGGCGCATCCGTCGATGCGGAGACGATCGATTTGTCCCGCAGTCTATTTCAAATCGGGTATACGATTATGCATTCAGGGGAAGGGTGAACGTGACGGACGTCCCGTGCCCGGGACGGCTTTGAACCTGAATCGTTCCCCCGTTCTTCTCCACGCGAATAACATCCTTTTTCTCCATAAAAGCCTACAAACTCGATGAACAGCGCGTCCGGCCTCCTCCTGCATCGCTCTAAATCCGTAAAGCGTTGAGAATCCATGACTTTTATTCTGATCATGCGATCAGGGTTATTTTCCGTATAAACGTATTAATTCATGTAGGGAAGGAGCAGCAGGATATTTACCGGCGTGTATCTTATTGTCATAATAATCGTACACATAAATATATTTCAGATAAGCCCGGCTGATTTTGGAGGCGTATCCATCGTTCATGGATGTGTTCCGGTTAGCGAGAGAAATCCTGCATAGAGGAATCGTTCAATATAATAATGAAGTGAGGAGGGTTCGTACGATGAGAACATTCAAGATTATACTGATGGGCTTGTGTATGGCATTTGTCATGCTTCAGTGCGCCGGCTCTGGATTAAAGGGGCTAACCCCATACGGTCAGTTCCGAGTGGTCGAAGCGGAGTACGACAAGGTATACGATGCCACGAAGAATTATATTTATGAGCTGGGCTACCGGATCAACAAGGATGATAAACAGACGGGTGAGATCGAGACCGAGTACAGGCTGGGTGCCGGATTGAATCCTCCGAGAGAAGCGACGGATGAAGGTAGAGCCTCGGTGACGAGTGAGAGCCGGGCGTTCACGGGTGAAAAGCGGGCCCGATTCAAGGCCAAGGTCGAACGCGTGGACGAATTGCACACAAAGCTCACCCTGGAGCTTTTGACGGAAATCAGGGAAATCAACGGCCCCTGGGAGCTGATTACCGGGGATATCCGGTCGGCCCGGTACACGTACGATAGATACTTTGAACAAATCACAGCCCGCGCCCAGGGACGGGCTGCCGAGTTTTAAATACGCCGGGCACGTCATCCCAATAGTCACCCATCCGTGGCGGACAGAAAGTCTCGCCCCGCCCGGCCGTTGGGAAAAGCGGAACGTCTCTTTCTTAACTGCTAATACATAGCCCCGGGTGAGGTGCCCGGGGTTTATGGTTTAGGGGTATTGTCAGCCCGTCATCCGGCAAAATACGTGACATAACCGTATTGTCGGACCGGACGACTCTCTTAACCTTGGGAATCTTTCTCCAATAGTCTAGAAAAACGCTTCAGCAGGGCCGTGCCGTAGGGGGTATCCCCACACGACCGGAGGAGCGTATCCACGTCCTTTCCTTCCGCCTGTAAGTCCGTCCTGTACGCCTCGATATACGCTTTCGTGGTCTCCAAGTCGAACTCGGGGTGGAATTGAACGCCCCAGACATGTTCTTCCCATACAAACGCGTGATGGGGATCCAGCACGCTGGAGCCCAGCAGAACGACTCCGGGCGGGAGCGTGAGCACGGACTGGGTGTGGCTGGCATGGACGCGGATAGTATCCGGCAGGCCGCGGAAGAGACGGTCTTTGCCGGCGTGGCGATTCAGACGGACATCCACGGTCCCGAACTCCCGGCCTCCGGGGTTGTTTCCCACATGGCCGCCCAGGGCGTGGGCGATGAGCTGATGCCCGTAGCAGATGCCCAGCATGGGCACGGATGCCCCGGCTGCGTGTTTCACCCACCGGGCCGCCTGCCGGCTCCATCCATGATGTTCCGTGACCATGGCGTGGGAGCCGGTGATGACGATGCCTGTCAGACGCTCCGGAGAGGGCAGGGGATGGCCGGCCTGCGCGTCGATGATGCGGGTATTTTTGCGCTCCAAGCCCATGCCTGCTAGAATCCAATCCTCGAAATCGCCCTTCCGGGCTTTCAGGTCGTCCAGGGTCGATCCGGTCTTGACGATGAGAATCCGGTTCATCTTCCGTCCATCCTATATGAAGGATTATATAGGGCATCCGCCGGTCGCGTCCAACGTACAGGGTCATCAAAAATTGGCACCACCGGCCGGATCGCCTCTATCTCTCGAAAAAATCGGGTAGCTATATCCGAAAGAGCACGCAGAACCACTCATATTCCGAATAAAATCCCCGGGTATCATCCCATACCCTCTGATTTTAATCCATCCAGGCATAGAAATCAAGGGAAAAAGCGTGAATTACCGGATTTTTCCTGCATACCGTGACGTAACACCTGGGATGTATTAGAAATTACATAATTCAAAATAAATAATTTTTTACTTGACATTAGTGCAAAATATACTTATAATTCAATGCTTTAGGGGAAAACCAACGGCATGCACTCTTTTCTGTGTACCATGGGACGGTCCAGGGACGGAGGGTTATGCCAAGTCCAGTTATGCCGTTGGTTCGCATGAGTCTCTGGCTACCACCCATCCAATGTACACGGAAGAGGGGCAGCCTTTTTTATTACCGAAGAGGTGGGAATGAGTCAGAGACGTTTCCGTATCAACATCTCTCGAACAACCCAATCGGTCTTTTCAACCCTCGCCATCTGCACCACCCTTCTGTTTCCGCGCGTCGCGCCGGCTCAGTATAATCTCGACATCACCTTCGAATGGATTACGGCAGACAGCAACATCACCATCAAGGGCAAACGGCCCATGTTTCCCTATCCGGTGATGTCCCTGGTCACGGTGAAGAATCAGAACGGTATGTTCATCCACGGGCTGGCGGATACCGCACGCTGGCTGGGACCGTCGGACACCACTCTGTCGGGGCAGGTCGTCAACGATATCTGGCAGACGATCCTGGAGTACCACGTGGAAGATACGACGTTTCCGGCGCAGAACGACGTGAAGCAGCCCGATCCTCCGTCGCCCGATTCCCTGGACTACATGGTCACCGAGTACACGGATTTGGGTGTTTCGGTGGCTCTGGCCATGGACTTCAGCGCCAGCATGGCCGACCCCAAGGTGGACGAGGGAGCCACGGCCCGGGAAAAGCTGGCCTGGCTCATCGACGCCGGTAAAATTTTTGTCCGGCGGATGAAGATGGACCCCGTGGGGCACGACGGAGACCGTGCTGCGATTGTCAAGTTCGACAGCCTGGTCTGGCATATCGAGCACTTTACCGACGACACCACGGCGTTGATGGCGGCCATCGATAGTCTGGACGGGTACATGAGCGGGACGGGCGTCAACCTGGGCATCGATGCGGCCCTGGACGAGTGCCAGGCCGATACGGTCAATCAGCAGAAGGCCGTGGTCATGCTGACCGACGGGAGGGATCACAGGCACGGGCCGACCATCGATGAATTGATCGACAAAGCCCGATCCCTGAATATTCCCATCTTTACCATCGGCATGGGGAGCCGGATTAACAGCTTCAATCTCGAACATATCGCAAAACAGACGGGAGGCGTGTACAGGCATGCAGAGACCCGGGAGGAAGTCGCCTTCGTGTACCTGGAGGTGTACGGCCTGCTGAGGGGCTCGTACGTGCTGGCACACCGGACCACGGATCCGATTCCCGACGGCACGTACCGCTGGGTGGATATCGCCCTGAATCACCAGTACGAGGACGGACAGGCGGGCACCGGGCACAAGCGGGGACAGTATCTTATCGATCTCATCGCGGCCAATGTGGGCGTCACCAAGCAGGTGACCACGGATTCGGTGTCGTCGGGTTTTCATTACGCCTGGGCCGGGGATACGGTGACCTACGATCTCACCGTGGTGAGCAACGGCCGAAGCTGGGCCCCCTACGTGAACATCAAGGATCTTCTGACGGAACCCCTGACATTCGTGGATTACGAGGCCACGCCCGACGGCCTGATACAGGATCATACGGTGTGGCCGGATTCCGTGCTCTGGACCGTGCCCCGCCTGGAGACCGGAGACACGCTGCGTATCCGGTACCGCGCGCGCGTCAGTCCGTACATGCGCGTGGAGGATTCCAAGGTCATGAACCTGGGCATGGTCTCCTGCCTGTTCGATTCCATCGCCGGGGACAACATGGCCCTCGACAGCCTCTACGCCTTCGGCCGGCCCGACCTGACCGTCCAGTGCGTTTCGTCCGTGGGAACGGCTTCGCCCGGCTATCCGCTGAAGCTCCAGGCCGATGTGATGAATCAGGGCAGCGCCGATCCGGTGTCGTCCTTCCGCGTGGGCTTTTACGTCCAGGGTCTAGGCTCCGATCCCGTGGCCGTGGACACGGTCTTCGCCATGAACCGGGGGGATACGGTTCGGGTGGAGGGCATCTGGGCCGATCCCACGATGGGCGTTCATACCGTCGTCGTGCACGCCGATGCCTTTGATGATATCGAGGAGCTGAACGAAACGAACAACCAGGACAACTGCAGTGTCACGGTGGGAATCGACACGCTGGTGGTGAGCGTGAGCGATATCTCGTTGTCCGATGACATACGCGGAATACAGGGAGGGTTTCCGCGACCCGTATTAACGACCGTGAATGTGATAGACCAGAACCACCGGCCGGTTCACCGGCTGGCCAATCAAGCCGATTGGCTGAACCGGTCCGATGCCACGGAACTGGGACCAACGGTCCAGGACGTGTGGGTCCGGTTTCACGAGTTTCATTATTTTAACCCGACGGTGCCCGACAACCCGGACGTCAGACCCGGCATAGGTGTCACCGAGGTTACCGGCGGGGCGTTTTCAGCGGTCTTGGCCGTGGACTTTTCCGCGGAGCTGGCAGGCTGGGAAGCGGACATCCGCTCCGGCCTGGACGGGTTCGTGGACGGGCTTACACGGAGCGACTGGGCCGCGGTGGTGGGTTTCGGCAATTCGGCGGATGTTCTGCAGCCGTTTACCCAGGACAGGGCGCTGTTGAAGAACGCCCTGGACCAGCCGTTTGCGGATGCCCAGAGAAGACTGTACGATGGATTGTGGGAAGGGATACAGACAGCACAGGAACGAAGCAACAGGTCCGCCATTCTGACCGTCACGGGCGGGGAGGATACGGGCAGTGTGCGGTCGCGATGGGACGTCGTCTGGCGCGCCAGGGAGATGGGCATACCCATTTTTATCATCGACCTGGCAGCCGGCGGGAGCCCGTCGGACACTCTCACGGCCCTTTGTGATGAGACGGGAGGAATGGTTCTATATCCTTCGGAGAGAGGAGAGTTGGAGGAAACGCTGGAGCTCATGGATGGGCTCCTGCGTAACTATTATGTCCTTTCCCACACATCGTCGGATACGATTCAGAACAACACCTGGCGATCCTTGGATGTCGGCGTAACGGCCTTCGAGCATGCCGGTAGCGACACGGGCGTCTTTCGGACGATTCTGGGTATCCTGGATGTTTCCGTGGAGAAGAGCGGTTTTCCCAGGGATGAGTTCATCCAGCCCACCATCGATACCGTCCGGTACAACGTCACCGTCCGCAACCGGGGCCACCAGCCGGTGTACGACATTCCCATCCGGGACGTGCTGCCCGTGAATTTTCAACTGTTCTCGTCGAGTCTAACACCCGATTCCGTGGAGGGCAACCGCGTTACCTGGACTCTGGATTCCTTGTCCGTGGGAGGCACGTTCGACTACAGCTACCGGTGTCTCGTGGATACGCTGTGGGTGCAGGCCGATACGGCTCTGGTCAACTTCCTGTCCCATTCCCATCCCGACGACACGGTGCGCACGGCCAACAACGTGGCGCGGGATACGCTGTGGTACAGACCCCTGTCGCCGGCAGACGTAGTGCCACGCAAGACGGGTGTGGGCGATTCTCTGGGCATCCATTACTGGTATGTCGATCCCAGGGACACGGTCACGTACACCGTCACCGTGACCAACCAGGGGCAGCTGGACATGAACGGCATCGTGGTCCAGGACGTCCTGCCCGCCAAGGTGGACTTTCTGGATGCGGTGTCTCCGACACCGGTACCCCAGGGTACGGACACGCTGAGATGGGTCATCCAGGATAAGCTGCTGTCGCGGGAGCGGGAGACGGTTTCCTACGTGTTCCGGTGTCTCGTCAACGCCCAGGAGAACATCCATCCCAGGGGAGACACGCTGATCAACACGGTCACGGTCACCTGGCAGGACGGATCGGACACGTACAGCCGGTCCGACGGGGATACCATCTACGTGAAGGGTGTGGCTCCCGCGCCGCCGCAGATCAGCGTGACGCCTGAGGTCGTCACGCCGGGAGACAGCGTGCTCGTGCGGGTGATGACGCCCATCGCGGCACGCACCTGGGACATCAGCATCTTCTACGAGAGCGGCGAGGAAAACGACACCTACGGCGACGGCTTCATCGCAGCAACGTCCCTGGTGCCCGGCGAGTGGACCACCGTGGTTCCCAGATTCGGGGAGACCCGGATGAGCACGGGTGAGGGGGAGGAGGTATTGCGGTTCGTTCTGGAGACCGTGGATGCGCGGTGGGGCGAGGCGTACCAGGCCGCCGATTCCGTGACGGTTCGCAGTGCGGACGAATTCATGCTGGACGAGAACGTATTCCGGCCCCAGGCACACGGCTCCCTGCGGATGCCCTTCATGCTGAACTCCAACCGCAGGGCCCAACTCATCGTGTACGACATTTCGGGAGCCTTCATCCGGACGGTGTACGACGGCATGGCCATGGCCGGATGGAATTACCCCACCTGGGACGGACGGGACGAGGAGGGCCGGCTCGTGGGCAGCGGCATCTACGTGGTCGTCCTCACATCAGGACATTTTCAGCAGGCCAGGAAATTCATCATCGTTCGATGATGAGGGGAAAGCGTATGAGAATGGATTCAAAAGACAGGCTTGCTTTTCTGATTATATCCATCCTTCTTTTAACCTCCACCTTATCCTACGGGCAGGAGAGTATCGGTCTTCCCTTCCTGAAGATCGGCGTGGGAGCCCGGCAGGCGGGTATGGCCGGCGTGTTCACGGGTGTGGGCGATGATGTGTACACGACCTACTGGAATCCCGGCGGGCTGGGACACCTCCGCCAGTGGCAGTGGTCGGCGGGCTACAACCGCTGGTTTGCCGATGTGTACCAGGCCAGCGTGACCTTCGCCAGGCAATTCCGCATCATCGGGAGCCGGAAGACCACGCTGGGATTTCATGCCAATTACCTGGGCATGCCCTCGTGGGATTCCACGGAAGGCAGACGGCCTTCGGTCTCGGCCGCGCACATCGTGGCCGGTGTGTCCGTGGGGCAGAGGCTGGATTGGATCAGCCGGGCCCTGGCCATCGGGGTCAACGTCCGGGCCCTCTCGTGCCGGCTCGACACGTATTCGGCAGAGGGGATCTTCGCGGATGTCGGCCTTCTGGTCAAGCCGGACCGGTTTGGGCTGGGCGACGCGGGCATGGGAATATTCGATTACGGCGTGGTCTCCCTGGGTGTGGCCATGCTCTACATGGGGCCAAAGATGACGTTCGACACCGATCCCACCTCCCTGCCGAGAACCTTGCGTACCGGCGCTTCGTTCAAGATGGGACGCTACGGCGGTTTCAGCCTTCTCCTGGCTGCGGATGCCTTCAACGTACAGAACAGGGACTGGGTATTCGCCGGCGGGGCGGAAGTCTGGTGGCGGGATATCGTCGGCGTGCGCGCGGGCTACAAGAGCGACGGTGAAGATTTGGGGGATTTCAGCTTTGGCGTCAGCCTGCGCTGGGACGATGTGGTGAATTCCCTCCTGGGTCTCCCCACACGATTCGGGGATGCCGTGGAGGTGGATTTTGCCAACGCCGGATACGGCGACGGCCTGCAGCAGACGTACCGGGGCGCCGTCTCTCACTATCCCGTGGCACCGGAGCCGTTCCGGCTCTCGGATCCTCAGGTCGTCACGGCCCGCGTGATGGGGGAGACATCGGCGGTGACACTGAACTGGGAGAAAGCCTTCGATCCCGACCCCTTCGACGAGGTCGCCTATCTCGTCATCATCGATAAGGATAAAAAGAAAGTCGACCGGGCCGTGCGGCGGCTGGAGCGGGACATGGATGCCTTCATGGCATCCGCACTCAAGGATTCCCTGCTTTACTGCACCTCCGTGCCCACGACGATGTATGCATGTCCTGTAAGGGAAGGCGGTGTGTACCACTGGGCCGTAGCCGCGTACGACCTGGGCCACCATGCCCGGCTGGCAAAGCGGGGGCGTGAAAAAGTGTGGCGGTTTGTGGTGGAAACGGCCGACCTCATCGTCCGTGAAATCGCGTTCACACCCACCCCCTGGATAACCACCACGCCGGAGCAGGGGTCGCTTTCCTTCTTCGTGGCCAACGAGGGCATTGCCGTGCCCGACAGCTTCCGGTTCGTCGTTCGGGATGTGTTCGTGCCCGAAAGTCCGGGCGCAGACACGGTGGCGCGCCCGCTGCTGGACGTGGTGCTTCCCGGCATGGCCCAATACCAGGATACGGTATTCTCCATTCCATGGTCGACGGAGCTTCAGGGGCCGCATCGGATTTCCGCGAGCCTCGATCCCGCATCGGTGATTTACGAGCTCCAGAAAGAGAACAACCTCAGGCAGGAGGTGTTCGTCTCCGTTCCCAAGGGCACGCTGTCAGCCGCGGATACCGTGGAGGTGGTATCCACGGAATACGATTATCTGGAAATTCCCCTGGTCCCGGAAATCTATTTTGCGCCCCATTCCAGTACCGTGGAGCCGGTGTACTTTACCAACGGCGAAGCCTTGGAGCCCGTGCTGACGACCCTGGTCCAAAGACTGCACCAGAATCCCGACATCACCATCCAGGTCATGGGGGCCATCGATGCCCTGAGCGGGGAAGAGGACGAATCCCTGGCCGACCAGCGCGCCGAAAACGTGAACATGCAGCTTCAACGGCTGGGAGTGCCCCCGTACCAGATCGTCGTGGTGAACGACCATCCAGATAAGATTTTGGGAAGACGGCCCATGCCGGTCGATCCGCAGGATGCCCAGTGGCTGATGGAGCAGAACCGGGTGGTCACCTTCAGCGTGGCCCAGGAGCACGAGTTGACGATTTTCGGGCCACATAAAGTGGACGTGGAAACCACCATCCGGGACAGCGTGGCCTTCCAGGTGGATATCTTGTCTCCCGGAGAAACCCGGACATGGCGCATTCTGGGGCAGCCCCGATCCATCGATTCCAGGGATCTGCCCTTCAAGGAGGGCATGAAACTGTCCGGAACCCTTATTTGGAACGGCATGGACATGTTCGATCTTCTCGTGCCCCGCAACCAGTGGTACCGGTATCAGCTGACCCTGGTGGATACGCTGAAACGTACCTTCCAGACCCGGCCCGATTCGGTGTTCCTACTGGAGCGGAGGACGATCCGCAGGCACGAGGTGTTCGGGGCGGCCAAATTCGCCCAGACCCAGCCCGTGTATCAGTTCTACTGGGATCGTTTGATGGACATCGCCCGGGAAGTGGTGGAGAATAAAAACTTGCGTGTCCGGTTTGAGGGGCACGCCTGCGCCGTGGGACCCGACGGCGTGAATCAGCGGCTGTCCCTGCAGAGAGCCCAGAGCTTCACCCAAGCCTTCCAGGAACGACTGAAAGCCGCCTATCCCGACCAGTACAGCGACGTACTCAGTCGCATCGAAGCACCCGTGGGGTTCGGAGAGAAAATGCCCATGAAAGTCCGGCTTCGGGCCAACCGGGAAGAAGTGCTGCTGGGTGATAATGACTCACCCGTCGGACGGTATCTCAACCGCCGGATCATGGTCTCCTTGTTCAGGGAGTTCTGAGTACCCACGCATCCCGTAAAAACGACGATTTGGCATGGTTTCTGCAAAATTTCCATAGATGCCGGACGAAGGGCACGCCAAGACAGGGAATTTTGTAGGAATGAGCGAAGGACTTTCAGTATGAAAAGGGTAATCTGCGTATTTCTCCTATTCTGCTTTGTTTCTCAGGCGATGGGTACGGATACCATCGTGACCAAAAAGGGCCGAAAGTTTCAGGGAAAAGTCATCCGGATCATCGAAAAAGGATTCGTCGTGAGGACGACGGAGGGCAGCGTCATCGTCCTGCCCAAGGATAACATCTCCAAAATCTACAGAGACAACAAGGTCCTGGATTTTGAAGAGGGCATGAGCTACTACCTGGAAATCCGGCGGCCGTTCCTTCCATTCATCGTGCTGGCCATCACGTCGGGCGCCTACTGTATCGACCGGTACGGTCAATACCGGGACGACAGGGAAGACGCCGAAGCCGTCATGGACGACAAAGACAAGGAGCTTCAATACCTGAACAGCTCCAAGAAAGCCTTGGCAGCCAGCATCATCTCTGGATTGTTCTGCGTGGGCTCGCTCTACATCGCGCTCAAGCCCATGGAAGTCCGAATTCCCATCGGAAAGATCCGGATGAGCGCGACTTCCAATGGTGTCCAGCTGGCGCTTCATTTTTAATCACATTTTCTCTCGTCCGAATAAAAATCCTGCAGGAACTTTTAAAACCACACTTGCGTAAAAGAGCATGTATATCCGGTGTCGTGCGGTTATGTTCATAAAACATGAGGAATGTTGAATATGCCTTTTCTCTTTTACGACCCCACCATGCTCTTGCTGATTCCAGCCATTCTGCTGGCCCTGTGGGCTCAGTTTCTGGTCAAGAGTACGTACAATAAATACAGCAAAGTACCGGCATCCTCGGGGATGACGGGTGGCGATGTGGCCCAGCGTCTGCTCAGCGACGGCGGACTGGGTGACGTGCAGGTGGAGGAGGTAGAGGGCAAACTGACGGATCACTACGACTCCCGGAAGAAAACCCTGCGGCTCTCCACGTCGATTTCGCGGAGCCGGTCCGTGGCTGCCCTGGGTATCGCGGCCCACGAGGTGGGTCATGCCCTGCAGCATCAGAATGCCTACGGCGCGTTCCAGCTTCGCCAGGGCATTTTTCCCGTGGCCAATCTGGGTTCCACCCTGGCCTTTCCCCTGTTCTTCATCGGATTTTTGTTCACGTCGCCGGTGTTGATGGACATCGGCATCATCCTGTTCAGCGGCGCCGTGTTTTTTCAACTGGTCACCCTGCCCGTGGAATTCAACGCCAGTTCCCGGGCCCTGGCCCTTCTCCAGTCGCGGGGATACCTGGCAGAGCAGGAAATCGGGCAAGCCAGGAAGGTGCTCCGGGCCGCGGCATTGACGTACGTGGCAGCCACGGCCGTGGCCGTGCTCCACCTGTTGAGGCTCATCCTGCTGCGGGGTGCCAGGGACTGACGGGAGATTCGGAATCACGAATCGATTATAAGGATCGTTTACATAAAGAAATCAACCATGATAGAGGAGGAAGAAGCGATGTGGTCATCGAAGACGAAACGTTGGTCGGCGGCCGGATTGATTTTCATCGGTGTTGTCATAGGCATCATCTTCACGTCCAATCTGGACTGGACGCCCAAGGGATTTGCGACACGGAATATGGACACCGCAGTATTCGACGAGTCGTCCGCGCCGTCGCAGGATGTGCTGCAGCTTCAGAATACGGGGAAGGCGTTTACCGCCGTAGCCAAGGAAATCCTGCCCACCGTGGTCAGCGTGGCCACGTCCAGGATCGTCCAGCAATCATCGAGCGACAACGACCTGTGGGGTCCCATCTTTCGGGACTTTTTCGGCAGAGAATTCCGCAACCAGCAGCCGGAAACCCAGCGGCTCCAGGGTCTGGGCTCGGGCGTCATCGTCACCAGCGACGGGTACATACTGACGAACCATCATGTCATCGAGAACGCCGACGACATCCGCGTCGGCCTGTACGACAACCGGACGTTCGAAGCCAAGCTGATCGGCACGGATCCTCTGACGGAAGTGGCCGTGATCAAGGTAGAGGCCACGGGTCTTCCCGCAGCCCGGCTGGGCAAGTCCGATGAAATGGAAATCGGCGAGTGGGTGCTGGCCGTGGGGAACCCCCTGGGACTCTCGTCCACCGTAACGGCGGGCATCGTCAGTGCCAAGGGCCGGGCCATCGGCATCATCCAGGATGAGGACAGGGAGGAAACGGGCGGATCGTACGCCATCGAAAATTTCATCCAGACCGACGCGGCCATCAACCGCGGCAACAGCGGGGGCGCTTTGGTCAACCTGAAAGCCGAGGTCATCGGCATCAACACGGCCATCGCCACGGGCACGGGGTTCTACGCGGGGTACGGGTTTGCCATCCCCATCAACCTGGCCCGGAAGATCATGAAGGATCTCATCGACCAGGGGTACGTGACCCGAGCCTGGCTGGGCATCTCCATGCAGGAAGTCACCGAGAACGTGGCCGAACGATTCGGCCTGGACCGGCCCAAGGGGGTGCGCATCGTGCAGGTGCTGGAAGACAGTCCGGCGGATAAGGCCGGTCTGAGGGAAATGGACATCATCCTGAAACTGGACGGCAAAGACGTCAACCACAGCAACGAGATTCAGAATTCCGTGGCCCTGAAGAATCCCGACGAGACCGTCACGTTGACGGTATGGCGGGATAAGAAGGAAATGGACATCCGGGTGAAACTGGGCCAGCGGGAGACCGGGCGCGAAATTGCCCGGGGAACCAGCGAGAGCGAAGAGTTCGCCGACCTGGGACTGCAGGTACAGACACTGGACAGGGACATCCGCTCCCAGCTCAGACACGGTGATTATAATGATGTGGAAGGCGTGATTATCACGAATGTAGAGCGGTACAGCGTAGCCTTCGATGTCGGCATTGCTGTGGGCGATGTGATCACCCAAGTCGAGGACGACCGGATCCGGTCGGTATCCGATTACCGCCGAGCCTTGCGGCAGTACGATAAAGGACAGGTGGTCATTTTCTATTTGCAGAGGCGCAGCAACGAATATCAGGCATTCTTGAAAATTCCCGAGTGATTCTAAATCCAGACGAACCACCGCTGGATGAGGGCAGGCAGGGACCTGCCCTTTTTTTATGCCCCGCCCCTGTCATCCGTCAGCACGCAAAGATCGGCAAAAGGAGCAGACGTTCGGACGTGGCCTGCCGTTCCCGTCGCTCGTCCGGGCACGAGAATGATGTGTCTGGATAAGTGCAATTTGAGATGTTTGTCCTGTCAAAGTGACAGACAAATAGGCAAAAAATGTCAAAAAGGCATTAAATCTGTCATTTGAGCATGTATATCACGATTCCATCATTTTTTATTAAATCCAATATAATCAATAAACTATCCTATTTGGCACGGGTGTTGCATGTGTTCCGGATTGAAATCTGATTCTGGTTGATACAACGGAAGGTTTCACGAAACAATCGGAAGGAGGTGTTTTGAGATGTCAATCGTAAGATGGTCGCCGTTCCGGGACATGCTGGGCATCCAGGACGAGATGAATCGTTTGTTCAACACGTATTTTTCGCGGTCGTCGGATCGGGAGGGAAAGTCCGTGGTCTGGCATCCCTTCGTGGACATTTTTGAAACGGACGATGAGATCAAGGTCGTGGCAGAGGTTCCCGGGATGAACAAGGAGGACATCAAAGTCTCCATCCAGGACAATGTCCTGACGATATCCGGGGAGAAGAAGCAGGACGTGGAGGATACGTCCAAGAACTACCACCGGATCGAGCGCGCCTGGGGCACGTTCGAGCGGTCTTTCAGCCTCCCCATGGCCGTGAAGGTGGACAAAGTCAATGCCGCGTACAAGGACGGCATACTCACCATCACGCTGCCCAAGTCCGAGGAGGCCAAGCCCAAGGAGATTGATGTCTCGGTCACATAACGCGTCGATCGCATGACGAGAGTTCCGGTCCGGCCGGCGGGTCTGAACGGTGTTCATGAAAAAGCCGGCCGGGCTTTTTTACGTGGAAATCAACAGCAGCAATGGGAATGATGAACGATAGAGAAGACAAGAAGGAACGCAGATCAGAGATGATGATTCCCGTGACAGGTCCCGGCGACGAGACGGAGAACGTATCCAGACAGGAATCCAGGGAAGCATCCCCCACGGTCTCGGGCGAGAAGGCCGGCGGTTCCGTACCGGATGAGAACGGGTATGTGGAACATCTTCAGAGGCTGCAGGCCGAGTTCGACAACTACCGCAGGCGGGTGGACAAGGAAAGGGAATCCATGTTTGCCATGGCCAAGGGGGATTTGATTCAGAAAATCCTTTCCGTGGTCGATGACCTGGAGCGGATGCTGGATCATCATCCAGAAGATGGGCACCGGACGGATGGCGTCCGGCTCATCTTCAAGAACCTGACGAAGATTCTGAGCGATGAGGGACTGGAGGAAGTGCCCTCTCTGGGTATGCCCTTTGATCCCGAAGTGCACGAGGCCGTGGGCGTGGAGGAGACGGGTGAGGACCAGGACGGCATGGTGGTGGAAGAGTGGCAGAAGGGGTACCGTTTCGGCAGTCGGCTTCTCAGACCCAGCCGGGTGAAGGTCGGCAAATACACCGGATAGGCGGGTGACGGATAAGCATGTCGGCAAAGGATTACTACAAAATTCTGGGCGTGGATGAAAAGGCGGGTGACGCGGAAATTAAGAAGGCGTACCGCCGGCTGGCCAAGCAGTGCCATCCCGATGCCAACCCCGGAGACAAGCAGGCCGAGGAGAGATTCAAGGAGATTTCGGAAGCCTACGAGGTGCTGGGCGACAAGGCCAAACGCCAGAAGTACGATCAAATGCGCAAAATGGGCATCGGGGGCGAGGGATTCAATTTTCAGGGATTCGATTTCGGGAATTATGATTTCAGCGGTTTCCGAACCTCCAAAGGCCGTCGTCCCGGACGGGGGGGATTCAGCCAGCAGGGATTCGATATCTTCGGAGGCTTGGGCGACATCTTTGCCCAGTTCTTCGACATGGGTGAGCGCACGCGCCAGAGGCAGACCGGCCCCCGAAGGGGCGACGACATCGGCGTGCGGGTTTCCGTTTCCTTCGAGGTGAGCGTGTCCGGCGGGAAGACATCCTTTGCCGTGGAGAAGGAGACCACCTGTCCTGTGTGCCACGGCGGAGGCGCCAAGCCCGGCTCCCAGGTGCAAGCCTGTCCCGAATGCGGGGGGCTGGGACACATCACCATCGGTCAGGGAGGTTTCGGAGTCAGCCGTCCGTGTCCCAAATGTTTCGGCAGGGGCCAGATCATCACCAACCCGTGCGACCGGTGTCATGGGAGCGGTCATACCAAGGGGCGGCGGACGTACACGGTGAAAATTCCGGCCGGTACCGAGGACGGCAAGCAGATACGGTTGAAGGGGCAGGGCCAGCCGGGAGTGGCCGGCGGGCCGCCGGGGGATATGATTGTCACCGTCCGGGTTCAGCCGCATCGCTTTTTTTCGAGATGCGGCAGCGACATCCGGTGCGAGGTGACGCTGAACCTGGCCCAGGCCGTACACGGGGCCACACTGCGGGTCAGGAGCGTGGACGGCAAGAAGATTCAAGTCAAGGTTCCTCCGGGCACGCAGGATGGAACCGCATTGCGCCTGAAGGGGATGGGTATCGCCAAGAACGGACGGCGCCGTGGGGATCAATACGTTACCGTGCGGGTGAAGAAGCCCGCACATCCGACAAAAGAAGAGGAAGCGCTCCTGGAGCAGCTGGATCAGATGAAGCGGGCATGATACGAGTCCGAACCGTGAACCACGAGAGTGTCCAGAGTCGGCACTGAGAAAGGGAAACCAATGCCAACGTACGAATACAAATGTGAAGCTTGCGGTCATAAATTCGAGAGGTTTCAGTCCATGATGGAGGAGCCGATCAAAATATGTCCCGTATGCAAGGGCAAGGTAAAAAGATTGATCGGTACGGGTTCGGGTTTGATATTCAAGGGATCCGGTTTTTACATCACGGACTACAAGAAGAAGGAGACGGCCGTGCAGGGGCCGGTGAAGAAAAAATCCCCCAAGCCAACAACGGAAGAAAAGAGTGCCCCGGATAAAAAGGACTCAAAGAAAGATAAAAATAAATCATAGGAATACAACAACCGAAGAAGGAGGTCAGATACCATGGGAAAGATCATCGGAATTGATTTGGGAACGACCAACTCGTGCGTGGCCGTCCTGGAAGGCGGAGAGCCCGTCGTCATTCCCAACGCGGAAGGAGGCCGTACCACTCCCTCGATGGTGGCATTCACGAAGAAGGGAGAACGGTTGGTAGGAGCCGCGGCCAAACGGCAGGCGGTCACCAACCCAGAGAATACGGTTTTCTCCATCAAGCGGTTCATGGGCCGTATGTACGGCGAGGTGGCCAGCGAGATCGAGGAAGTTCCCTATAAAGTCGTGAAGGGCAAGAACAACGTGGCCCGGGTCAAGATCGAGGATAAGGAGTATTCACCGCCGGAGATTTCGGCCATGGTGCTACAGAAGATGCGGCAGACGGCCGAAGACTATCTGGGTCAGAAGATCACGGAAGCCGTGGTCACGGTTCCGGCCTATTTTAACGACAGCCAGAGGCAGGCCACCAAGGAAGCCGGCGTCATCGCGGGTCTGGATGTCAAGCGCATCATCAACGAACCCACGGCCGCTTCGCTGGCCTACGGGCTGGACAAGAAGAAGAACGAGAAGATCGCCGTTTACGACCTGGGCGGGGGCACGTTCGACATCTCCATCCTGGAACTGGGCGAGGGTGTGTTCGAAGTCAAGTCCACCAACGGCGATACGCACCTGGGCGGCGACGACTTCGACAAACGCATCATCGACTGGCTGGTGGCCGAGTTCAAGAAGGCCGAGGGTGTGGACCTGTCCAAAGATCCCATGGCCATCCAGAGGCTGAAGGAAGCCTCGGAGAAGGCCAAGATGGAGCTGTCCACCACGACGCAGACGGAAATCAACCTGCCGTTCATCACGGCCACGGACGCCGGGCCCAAGCATCTGAACATGACGCTGACGCGGGCCAAGTTCGAACAGCTCTGCGACGACCTGTTCGCCCGGACGATCAAGCCGTGCCATACGGCCTTGAAGGACGCCGGACTGCAGGCCAGTGAAATCGACGAAGTCATCCTCGTGGGCGGCATGACGCGCGTTCCCAAGGTTCAGGAGATCGTCAAGGACATCTTCGGGAAAGAGCCCCATAAGGGTGTGAATCCCGACGAGGTCGTGGCCGTGGGTGCGGCCATACAGGGCGGTGTCTTAGGCGGGGACGTGAAGGATGTGTTGCTTCTGGACGTGACGCCTCTGTCTCTGGGCATCGAGACGCTGGGCGGCGTGTTCACCCGGCTCATCGAGAAGAACACGACCATTCCCACGCGCAAGAGCGAGATTTTTTCCACGGCGGCCGACAGCCAGACCACGGTGGAGATCCACGTGCTCCAGGGTGAACGGGAGATGGCCGTGACCAACAAGACCATCGGCCGGTTCCACTTGGACGGCATACCCCCGGCACCGCGGGGCATTCCGCAGATCGAGGTGACGTTCGATATCGACGCCAACGGTATACTGAACGTCTCGGCCAAGGACAAGGCCACGAGCAAGGAACAGTCCATCCGCATCGAGGCGTCCAGCGGTTTGACCAAGGAAGAGATCGAACGGATGGTGAGCGACGCCAAATCCCATGCAGCCGAAGACAAGAAGAACAGGGAAGAGGTGGATGCCAAGAACGCAGCCGATCAGCTGGTCTACCAGACGGAGAAGAACTTGAAGGAGTACGGCGACAAACTCGACGCGGAGACCAAGGGCAAGATCGAAGCGGGCGTGGGTCGGGTGAAGGAAGCCATGAAGGGCGGTAACATCGATGAAATCAAGTCGTCCACCGACGCCCTGAGTCAAATCTGGCAGGAGGCGGCCTCCAAGATGTATGCCCAGACCGCAGATGCGCAGGCCGGACCTCAGGAGGGGCAGGATCAATCGGACCAGGCCGAGCAGGAACCGCCCAAGGATAAAAAGGTGGAGGACGCCGATTTTGAGGTCGTAGACGACGATAAATAATGTGAAATTATGCGAGGTGAGAACCATGTTAGCCAAAGAAGACATTCAGAAAGAGTGGGAGCAGGGGCTACTTGTCGCTCCTTTGGCGAATATCATTGAAACGGATGATGATTTTGTGATGAAGCTCAACATGCCCGGTGTGAAGAAGGACGGGGTGGAGGTAAAGCTGGCGGAAGACGAGCTGATGATTTACGGGCGCACGCAGCGGGAGGTTCCGGAGACGGATAAATTCCTCCTGAGAGAGATCGAATCCGGCAACTATTATCGTATTTTCCGGGTGTCGGAATCCATCGACGGCGGCCAGATCAAGGCCAAGATGGAGGACGGCGTCCTGACGCTGACGCTGCCCAAGCACGAACGGGTGAAACCCCGGGATATTCCCGTTGAGACGGTATGATGCGGAAGGCGGGAGGTCGCAGAACTTCTCGCCTTTTGTCGTCTCTGGCAGGATGCATGCTCGTCTCCACCCTCGTATCGGCGAAGTGGAAGGGAAAGAAACGATCCCTCTGGCCGGGGACGTAGAGCGTGAACCGCTCGTTTTTATCCTAAACCTGATGATCCTGTCCGGGCGAAGGAGCCAGTAGATGAACCGTACGGAAGAAGAGGAAGGAAATCAGCCATGAAACGGAAACGCATTTTTATAGGCATTGCTGTTTTGATCGTATCGGTTTTCAACAACTGCACGCGGCAGTCCGATACCTCTGCTGTAAAGGACACCTATCTCGGCCAGGAACCGCCGGGCATGACGCTGGCGGTTTTTGCGCCGGGGATCGTGACCACAGACAAGAGCGAGAGTGCGCTTACCGTTTCACCCGATCTTCGGGAAGTTTATTTTATACGGAAATCACCGCAGGAAGCAGACAATCGCATCTGGACCAGCCGGCTTGAGGATGGAAAACTGGCTATCTCTGAACCGGCATCCTTCACGTATGACTGTTTGGAAGGCTACCCTTGTTTTACACCGGATGGAAAACGGCTGTACTATATTTCCCGACGGCCCATACCCGGCCAGGACACGATGGATGATTGGGGACAGGTGTGGTTTGTCGATAAAACGGAGGACGGGTGGAGCGATCCGACATGGCTCGACTCTCCCATCAACGAATGCAAGCCCCACTTTCTTTCCATGGAAAAGAACGGGACGCTCTATTTCGGGGGGTCCAAAAGCGATGTGAACGGCGGTAAACGGGCGATTTTTTATGCCGAACTGAAGGACAGTACGTACTCGGAAGTCAAGAGACTCCCCGATGAAATCAACGACTTGGTCGGTATCTCTCATCCTGCGATTGCACCGGATGGGAGCTACATCATGGTGGATAGTTTCTCCAGAGAGAATGATCGTATCACAGGGGGTGTGCATATCAGCTTCAAGAAACCGGACGGGTCCTGGACAAGGGCAGAAAGCATGAAAGAAGCCATAAACGTTCCCGAGTCGGAGATTTGGTGCAGCGTGCATGCCACACCCGATGGGAAGGTCATCTTTTTCGAAAAATGGACGCAGGAGACGAGCAAATCGGACCTGTACTGGATCGACGCGAAAATTATTGAACGATTGAGGCCGGACGCGTGATCCCACTCGTCCCCATCTTCCATCCGGGGACGGAAAACGTAGGAACGATAAAGCAAACAGGTAAAACAACATGATAGACATCAACCGATTCACGATTAAAGCCCAGGAGGCGCTGCAGAAGGCTCAGAGGATGGCCGGTGAGCACGGGCATCAGCAGGTGGAGCCGGAGCATCTCCTGTCCGGGCTCCTGGAAGACCCCAAGGGGCTCACCGCGTCGATGGTCAAGAAACTGGGCGCGCCACTGGAATCCATCCGAAGCCGCATCCAGGAGGAAATCCAGCGGTTCCCCAAAGTCAGCGGCGCCGTGGGACAGAGTTACTTATCCCAGGAATTGAATGCCGTCCTGGAGAAGAGCATCAAAGAATCGGAGAAGCTCAAGGACGAATACATCAGCGTGGAGCATCTGCTCCTGGCCCTTTCGGAAGCCAAGTCGCCGGCGGGCCAGATACTCCGGGAGAACGGGCTTACCCCGGATGCCATCCTGAAGGTGTTGCAGGAGATTCGAGGCGGCCATCGGGTCACGGATCAGAGTCCGGAGGACAAGTACCAGGCTTTGCAGCGGTATGCCCGGGATTTGAACGAGCTGGCACGCCAGGGCAAACTCGACCCGGTCATCGGCAGGGACGAGGAAATCCGGCGTGTGCTCCAGGTGCTTTCCCGGAGGACCAAGAACAACCCGGTACTCATCGGCGAACCGGGCGTGGGCAAGACGGCCATTGCCGAGGGCATCGCCCAGCGCATCGTGTCTGGCGATGTGCCGGAAAACCTGAAGACCAAGCGCATCGTGGCCCTGGACATGGGCGCGTTGATCGCAGGGACGAAATTTCGCGGGGAGTTCGAGGACCGGATGAAGGCCGTGCTGAGGGAGGTGCAGGAGGCCGAAGGCCAGGTCATCCTGTTCATCGATGAGATGCATACCATGGTGGGTGCGGGCTCGGCGGAAGGCGCCGTGGACGCGTCCAACATGCTGAAGCCGGCGCTGGCCAAGGGCGACCTGCGGTGTGTGGGCGCCACGACGCTGGACGAGTACCGCAAGCACATCGAGAAGGATGCGGCCCTGGAACGCCGTTTTCAGCCCGTGCTCGTCAGCCAGCCTTCGGTCACGGACACTATCTCCATACTCCGCGGACTGAAGGAACGGTACGAGGTGCATCACGGCGTGCGGATTCAGGACAGCGCCCTGGTGGCCGCGGCCATGCTCTCCCACCGGTACATCAGCGACCGGTTTCTGCCGGACAAGGCCATCGATCTGATGGACGAGGCGGCGTCCAAACTGCGCATGGAGATCGATTCCATGCCCGCGGAACTGGACGAGGTGGAGCGCCGCATCAAGCAGCTGGTCATCGAGCGGGAAGCGGTGAAGAAGGAGAAGGACGAGGCATCCAAAGACCGTCTGAAGAAAATACAAGAGGAACTGGCCAACCTGGAGGAGCAGGCCAAGGGGCTCCGGGCCCACTGGCAGTTGGAGAAGGAGACCATCGCATCCATACGGGCGCTCAAGGAGGAGACGGAAGCCGTCAAAACAGAGACGGCCAGAGCGGAGCGGGACGGCGACCTGAGCCGTGCCGCGGAATTGAAGTACGGACGCCTGCCCGAACTGCAGAAGGAGATGGAGAAGACCAATCAACACCTCGTCGATCTGCAGAAAGACCGGAAGATGCTGAAGGAAGAGGTGGACGAGGAGGACGTCGCCGAGGTGGTGGCCAAGTGGACGGGCATTCCCGTGACCCGGATGATGGAGAGCGAGCGCGAAAAACTGCTCCGCATGGAGGAACGCATCAAACAGCGGGTGGTGGGCCAGGACGAGGCCGTGGAGGCCGTGTCCGACGCCATCCGCAGGGCCAGGGCGGGTCTGCAGGAGGAAGCCC
Organism: uncultured bacterium; assembly: GCA_964614115.1. Taxonomy (GTDB): domain Bacteria; phylum Zhuqueibacterota; class QNDG01; order QNDG01; family DSAB01; genus CAZTKR01. The sequence goes on from CAZTKR010000005.1 coordinate 22,064, forward strand.
GGCCCATCGGGTCGTTCATCTTCATGGGCACGACGGGAGTAGGCAAGACCGAACTGGCACGGGCGCTGGCCGAGTTCCTGTTCGACGACGAGCATGCCATGGTGCGCATCGACATGTCCGAGTACATGGAACGGCATTCGGTGTCCCGCCTCATCGGAGCGCCGCCGGGGTACGTGGGATACGAAGAGGGCGGTCAGCTCACGGAAACGGTGCGACGCCGGCCGTACGCCGTCGTGCTCCTGGACGAGATCGAGAAGGCCCATCCCGAGGTGTTCAACGTGCTGCTCCAGGTTCTGGACGAGGGCCGTCTGACGGACAATCAGGGAAGGACGGTCAATTTCAAGAACACCATCATCATCATGACCTCCAACATCGGCGCGCCCTACATCATGGAGCAGTCCCAGAAAATCAATGATCAGAACAAAGACACCATCTACGAAGAAATAAAAAATCACATGGACCGCATGCTCAAGCAGTCCATGCGCCCCGAGTTCCTGAACCGCATCGACGAGATCATCGTATTCCATCCCCTGGGAAAGGACGAGATTCGCCAGATCGTGGAGCTCCAGTTCCGGCAGGTTCAGGATAAGCTCCAAAAGCAGGGCATCACGCTGAAGCTGTCCGACGTGGCACGGGATCTGCTGACCGAGAAAGGTTACGATCCGGCTTTCGGCGCCCGGCCGCTGAAGCGAACGATACAGAAGATGGTCACCAATCCCCTGGCCGGTCGTCTTCTGGCCGGTGATTTTTGCAAGGGGGATACGGTGGTCGTGAACGCGCAAGAAAATTCCCTTGATTTTTCCCTCGAAACTTCTTAATTTTATAAGTTAATTGGAGTTCTGGATGGAGGTAGATGATGAAAAAAATCCTCACGACATCTTTTTTTGTGGCTCTCGGAATCGTATGGCTGGCCACGTGCAGTCGATTACCAGACGAAGGTTTGATGGAAAAAGGCAAAAATTACGAGGCACAAGAAAAGTTCTCGGAGGCCATCGACAGCTATAAAAAACTGGTTAAACTCTATCCCAGGAGTCCCCTGGCTGCCGAGGCGCTGTACCGTGCCGGACTCGTGTACACCAACGGTCTGCAGGATTTTGAGTCGGCCATATCCACGATGAGCAGGGTGCTGGAAGACTATCCGGAAAGCCCGTCGGCAGCGCCGTGTCAGTTCATGATCGGTTTTATCTACGCCAACAACGCCGCAGACACGGTCAACGCAAGGATGGCATACAACACGTTTCTTCAGAATTACCCCGATCATGAGCTGGCTTCGTCCGTGGAATGGGAGCTCCGGTATCTGGGTAAGGATATCAACGATATTCCCGAGCTGAAGGCTCTGGAGACCGAAACGCAAACGGGGGAGAATGGGTCCGATTAAGATGTTGTTCCGCCCGTTGTCGAACCGTCGTTAAAAAAGCCGAAGCCCGTCGCATTAGGAATTGCGAATGTTTCGGTTTTTTTTTGATCCAAATATCCCTGACCGTCATTTTCGTGGAACTTTTTTTTGCGAATCAAGTATAGAATGATAAACTACGGGTATTTTTATGATTAACAGAGTGTCTGTCCTCGTTTTCATCGTCTTTATCGGTTTGTCAAAAACAACATGGGGTGTCGCGGCCCAAACCGATGAATCCGCCGCGGACAGGACGTCGGTCACGCTCTCCACGCTGGCGGAGCCCGGCAAGGTTCCCCTGAACCGGCACCTGACGTTCATCGTGCGCATGACCTGGGAGGGCGACCTGGACCTGATCAAGATCGGGGAACTGGAAGAGCCCGTGCTCACGAATTTCGAGATCGTGGGATCGTCGGCGGCGAACCACGTGTCCGGCATTACGGGGGGCAGGCGCTCGGTCAAAGAGATCGCGTACACGCTTCAGCCCAAATCCCTGGGCATGGGGTATGTGGAATCCACGGCGTTGAGCTACGAGGACATCACCACGGGAAAGACCCATCACCTGATGACCCAGCGCGTGGGCGTGGAAGTCATCCAGCCCGTGCCAGAGGAAGGAGAGGTGAACCGGCGGTGGATTCTGGTGGCAGCGATTCTCGTCGTCCTGGCCGGAGGCGCTCTGATGCTCTTCCTCTCCCAAAGGCGCCGGGGCCCGGAAGAAAACGAGAAGCAGGATAAGCGCATCGTGGAGGAGGTGTATCTCCAGGAACTGAAGGAGTCTGTCGATCTGAAAAGTTCGGACCGGCGCGAACCGTTCTCGGTTCTCTCGAAACTGTTCCGGCGGTATCTGTCGGAAAAATACGGCATCGCCACGCTGGAGGCCACCACCGAGGAACTCCTCGGCACCCTGACCCGGGAAGAGTTAGACGAAGGCTTGATCCGGCGCTGCGAGTCTCTGCTGAACAAGGCCGATGTGGTCAAATTTTCAGGACAGGAGGCCACGCAGGCCGAGCTGGGCGAAGCCTACACCACGGTGGAGACGATGCTGGAATCCCATCTGACCCAGGCGAGGGAAGCGCTTTTGCAGGAATCAGAGCAGTCTAAAAAACGGAAAAAATGGAATATACGCGGGAAATAACCGGCGAATCTATGGAGATCGGAAACACAGGAGGATAGATGGACAAGACGATTGAAGCCATTCACAAGAAGATACAGAAAGAGAGTGCTTTTGTCGATACGCTCACCCAGGAGGTCGGCAAGGTCATCGTCGGCCAGAGGTACATGGTGGAACGGCTGCTCATCGGCCTACTCTCCAACGGGCATGTGCTTCTGGAGGGCGTGCCCGGACTGGCAAAGACGCTGACGGTGCGCACCCTGTCCGCCGCCATACAGACCAAGTTTCAACGCATTCAGTTCACGCCCGACCTGCTTCCCGCCGACCTGGTGGGAACCCTGATCTACGATCAAAAGAACGGTAAATTCCAGACGAAAAAGGGGCCCATCTTCGCCAACATCATCCTGGCAGACGAGGTCAACCGGTCTCCGGCCAAGGTTCAGTCGGCCCTGCTGGAAGCCATGCAGGAGCGCACCGTGACCATCGGGGAGAACACGTTTCCCCTGGACGATCCTTTCCTCGTCCTGGCCACGCAGAACCCCATCGAGCAGGAGGGGACGTACCCGCTTCCCGAAGCCCAGGTCGACCGGTTCATGCTGAAACTGTCCATCGATTATCCGGTGCAGGAGGAGGAGCTGGAGATCATGCGGCGCATGTCCACGGGGCCCGAGCCCACACCGAATGCCGTGGTCAAGCCTGCCGATATCATCAAGGCCAGGCAGGTCGTGGAAGAAATCTACATCGATCCCAAGATCGAGCAGTATATCGTGGATATCGTGTTCGCCACGCGGAATCCCAAGGAATACGGCCTGGAAGAACTGGCCGAACTCATCGCCTACGGGGCATCGCCCAGGGCATCGATCTATCTGGCCAAGACGGCCAAGGCGCACGCCTTCCTGAAGCGCCGCGGATACGTAACGCCCGAGGACGTCCGGGCCATCGGCATGGATGTGCTGCGCCACCGCATCATCGTGACGTACGAGGCCGAGGCCGAGGAAGTCAGCGCCGAGGATGTCGTCCGCAAAGTATTGAACAAGATCGAAGTGCCGTAACGGATAGAGTCGGGGGAGTGGGCGTCATCGGGATAAAAAAACCGTCCGACGGCCCGCTCCGATACGAGCGTGACGGTCACCGTCCACCCACTCCGATAGAAGCGTAACCGTCACCGTCCAACGGCATAAAAATTTTAAATCAAGACAGAGATGATTCCAAAAGAAATACTCAAAAAAGTACGCAGGCTGGAGATCACCACACGGGGCATGGTGAACGATGTGTTTTCCGGCGAATACCACTCCGTGTTCAAGGGCAGGGGCATGGAATTCTCCGAAGTGCGGGAATACCAGGTGGGCGACGACATCCGCACCATCGACTGGAACGTGACGGCGCGGTACGGGCACCCGTACGTGAAAATCTACGAGGAAGAGCGCGAGCTCACGGTGATCCTGATGGTGGATGCCAGCTCCTCCGGGGAGTTCGGCACGTTCGAGCGGATGAAGGGGGAGATCGCCGTGGAGATTTGCGCCCTGCTGGCGTTCTCAGCCATCAAGAACAACGACAAGGTCGGCCTGATCATCTTCACGGACAAGGTGGAAAAGTTCGTGCCTCCCCGCAAGGGCAAGAGCCACGTGCTGCGGGTATTGCGGGAGCTCCTGTACTTCAAGCCAGAGGACAGGATGACGGACATCTCGGCTGCCCTGGATTATTTCAATCGAGTTATCCGACGTAGGAGCGTCGTTTTCCTCGTTTCTGATTTCATATCCAAGAACTACGAGCGGGCCCTGCGCATCGCCAACAAGAAGCACGACATCGTGGCCATTCACATCGTGGACCCCCGCGAAATGGAGCTTCCCAACATCGGGTACGTGGAGCTGGAAGACGCAGAGACCGGGGAGCAGATCCTGCTGGATACCACGGACAAGGAGGTGCGCCGTCTGTTCGCCCAGAAGACATCCCAGGCCATGATCCAGAGAGACAAGATGTTCAAGTCCATGAACGTGGATTCCATCGCCATACACACGGACGAGTCGTATTTCGAGCCCCTCATCCGGTTTTTCCGAATGCGGGCCAAGCGGTTTCGATAATCCCGTCCACACTGAAGGAGTCCAAAAGACTCACCTATATATATAGAAGGAAATCCAATGAAGCGCACGGTTACACAAGGATTGTTCGTCGGTATCATCGTTCTGCTCGCTTTCCTGGGATGCGCTCAGCAGTCCCGGCCGAGCATCGACGGGGATAAAGTCCGGGAATACGCCAACGCGCTGTACAACCGGGAGTTGTACGCGCAGGCCGTGAAGGAGTACCAGCGATATCTGGACCTGTACGATGTGGACGAGACCCAGCAGGCCAACATCCATTTTATCATCGGGAATATCTACTTCGACCGGCTGCACGATTACGAGAATGCCATGGCCTACTACCTGAAGGTCAAGCACGTGTATCCAGACAGCGACGTGCTTCCCCAGGTGGACAAGCAGATCGTCGCCTGCCTGGAGCGTCTCCAGCGTTCGGCCGATGCCAAGCAGGCGCTGGACGAGGCCACCAGCTTCGAGCCCGACGCCGTGCCCGCGTCCCACCAAGGAACGACCATCGCCAAAATCGCCGACCGGGAGATCACGTCCGGGGATTTGAAGTACCACATCGGCCAGCTTCCCGAATACATCCAGTCCCAGCTGAAGGAAAAGCAGGCGAAAGTTGAGTTTCTCCATCAGTTCGTGGCCACGGAACTTTTCTACGATGCGGCCAAGCGCAAGGCGCTGGACAAGGACAAGGACGTGGTGGAGGGCACGTTCCAGGCCAAGAAGAGCCTGATGGTTCAGAAATACCTGGAGGATGAAATCGCCGGGCAGGTTCAGATGAAGCCCGAGGATGTGGAACTCTATTATAAAGCAAATAAAGAGAAGTACACGGAGAAGGACGACCAGGGAAACGTGAAGCGTCAGAAACCATTCCAGGAAGTCCGCCAGCAAGCGGCCGAGGACCTCCTGAGGGAGAAGCAGCAGAAGGCGTACGAAGAACTCGTCCGCAGGATGATGACGGCCGAGAAGGTGGAGATTTACGACGACCTGGTCCAATGATGACGGAACGACGACTGACAATACCGACCCTGATTCCGGCTCTCGTGTTGTGGGGCGCGCTGACGGGCGCACGCGCGCAGGCCGGGGACGCCCCGGTCTCCATCTCGTCCAGCGTCGATAAATCCCGCGTCACCATCGGCGATTTGATCACGTACACGGTTTCCGTGGTGCACGACGAGGATGTGACCGTGGAGATGCCCGGACTGGGGGCCAACCTGGGCGGGTTCGAAATCCGGGATTACGAGACCGCCGAGCCCAAGAAAAAAGACGGAATGATCGTGACGGAGGTGGATTACACGATTTCCACTTTCTTCACCGGGGAGTTCGAGATTCCGCCCCTGACCATCACGTACTACACGGCCGAGGATTCCACGGCCTTTCATCTGTCGTCGGAGCCCATCCACATCGTGGTGGAGAGCGTGAAGCCCAGCGAGGCCGGCGACATCCGGGACATCAAGCCGCCGGTGGAGATTGCCCGCAACCTGTGGGCCCTGATCCGGTGGTTCGTTTTGGGCGGGGGCATCGTCCTGCTGGTTCTGGTCGCCTACATCGTCTACCGGAGGAAGAAGCAGGGCAAGGGGCTCCTGCCGTCCAAGCCCGAGGTGAAACGGCCGCCCCACGAGGTGGCGTACGAGGCACTGGACCGCTTGAAGGCGTCGGACATCCTGGAGAAAGGCGAGATCAAGACGTTCTACATCCGGGTGTCGGAGATTATCCGGCAGTACATCGAGGGCCGCTACTTCATCGTGGCCATGGAGATGACCACCACGGAAGTGTTGGACGGACTAGAGAACGCCGATGTCTCCCCTGAGGAGTTCGGCCTGTTCCGGACGTTCCTGGATCGGTGCGACCTGGTCAAGTTTGCCAAGGTCATACCCACGGCCCAGGAGAACGAGGAAATCATGACCATCGCCACGAACATCGTGGATCGAACCAAGGTGGTATTCGAGGATAAAGAACCCGCAGAATTACTCCCGCAGCCCGAAGCGTCTGAGGACGCCATCCAAACAGACGTGAAGAGACAGGAAGCCGAGACCGAACCTGTCACCGTCCAGGAAGAGGGGGAAACAGCCCAATCCGGAACGGAGGTGGAGTAACGATGTTTTTCCGTTTCGCAGATCCGCAGTTTCTGGCCCTCATCCTCCTGGTGCCCCTGGTGGCGCTCTGGTATTTCCGGGGACGGAGCCGGCGAAGCGCCACGCTCCGTTTCTCCCACCTGGGCACTGTGAAGGATGTGCACCGGGCCGGTGCGGCCCGGGCGCGCCATGTCCTTTTTTTCCTGAGGATGCTGGTGGTGTGCCTCCTCATCGTGGCCTTTGCCAGACCCCAGTCGGGCATCAAGGGCGAGGAGGTCATTACCCAGGGCATCGACATCGTCCTGGCCGTGGACATTTCCAGTTCCATGCTGGCCGAGGACATCAAGCCCAACCGGGTGGAGGCAGCCAAGCAGGTGGCCGCGGAGTTCATCAAGGGGAGGAAGAACGACCGCATCGGCATGGTCGTGTTTTCCGCCCAGGGATATACCCAGTGTCCCCTGACCATCGATTACGGCATCCTCCTGAACTTTCTGGATCAGGTCCAGGTGGGGATGATCGAGGACGGCACGGCCATCGGGATGGGACTGGCAACGGCCGTCAGCCGTTTGCGCACCAGCGAGGCCAAGTCGAAGGTCATTATCCTGCTGACCGACGGCCGGAACAACCGGGGGGAGATCGATCCCATCACGGCAGCCCAGGCGGCCCAGGCGTTCGACGTGCGCATCTACACGGTGGGCGCCGGATCGCGGGGAACGGCCATGTACCCGGTGAACGATCCCTTCTTCGGGAAGCGATACGTCCCCATCCAGGTGGATATCGATGAGGAGACACTGAAGCGCATTTCCGACATGACGGGCGCCAACTATTTTCGGGCCACGGATCGCCAACGGCTGGAATCCATCTACGAAGAGATCGACACCATGGAGAAGACCGAGATACGGGTTCGGGAATACACGCGGTACTCGGAGTTGTTCTACTATTTCGTGGGCGTGGCCGCCTTCTTCTTCCTGGGAGAGGTGGGTCTGGCCAACACGCGGTTCCGGAAGATTCCGTAGGGGATGAAAGAAAAAGTCGGCATTCAACATGCAAGAGGATTCATATACTATCCATGTCCACGGGGAGTCGTTGAAACGGATGCTGGAATCCGCGTCCGCATCCCCGATGATAGAATAGTTACGTCTGTCCGAACCACCGTCGTTTGACTGAGGATTTGTCCGTGTTTCGATTCGCGTATCACCATTTTCTGTATGCACTGGTCCTCGTACCGGTTCTCATCCTGTTTATCGTCCTGGCGTTCCGCCAGAAACGGAGGGCCCTGGCCCTGTTCGGGAATACGGCGCTGGTTCAGAAGCTCGCGGGCTCGGTGAGCCGGAAGCGTCAGATATGGAAGGCCGTGCTCCTGATTCTGGGATTCGGGTTTATCGTCCTGTCGTTTTCCAGGCCGCAGCTGGGCACACGGCTCCGTACCGTGCAGCGGGAAGGCCAGGATATCATCATCGCCCTCGACGTGTCCCTGTCCATGCTGGCCGAGGACATCAAACCCAACCGGCTGGAAAAGGCCAAGCACGCCATCGGATCCCTCATCGATAAATTCCAGGGCGACCGGGTGGGTCTCATCGCCTTCGCCGGCAAGGCGTTCGTCCAGTGTCCCCTGACCCTGGATTACGGTGCGGCCAAGATGTTCCTGGATGTGATGGAACCGGACCTGATTCCCGTGCCCGGCACGGCCGTGGGCGAGGCCATACAGAAGGCCGTCACCTCCTTCGTGGAGAAGGAGAGGAAGCACAAGGTGCTCATCCTCATCACCGACGGCGAGGATCACGTGGGCAAGCCGCTGGAGACGGCCACGGCGGCGTCCAAGGAAGGCGTGGTGATCTACTGTGTGGGCATCGGGTCTTCGCAGGGCGTGCCCATTCCTCTGATAGACGAACGGGGAAACCGCATCGGATTCAAGAAGGACAGACAGGGGGAAGTCGTGATGACCAGGCTGGACGAGATCACCCTGGAGAAGATCGCTCTGGAGACGGGCGGCAAGTACTACCGGGTCTCTCCCGGCGAGGTGGAGCTTGATAAAATCTACGATGATATTTCGGAGATGGAGAAGAAGGCGCTGGCCTCCCAGCAGTACGCCCAGTACGAAGACCGGTTTCAGGTGCTCCTGGGTTTTGCCCTGTTCCTGATTATTCTGGAAGTGCTGATCCCGGAACGGCGCCGGCTGAAGAAGGAATGGAAGGGGAGGTTCGAGTAAGATGAGATGGATGGTTACGGCCCTGGCCCTGTTAATCCTGCCCGCTCTCGTGTGGGCGCAGTCCGCCAGAAAACGCGTGGCCGAGGGGAATGAATTGTTCTCCCAGGAGAAGTACGACGAAGCCAGCAACAAGTACCAGGATGCCCTGCTGGACGATCCCAGTTCCACGGAAATCCAGTTCAACGTGGGGAATGTGCTCTACAAGAAGAAGAATTATGAAAAGGCTCTGGAATCCTACAATAAATCCCTGAACGCCGACGATCCCCTGTTCCAGTCGAAAACGTACTACAACATGGGCAACACACTGTACCGGAACGGGAAGCTGCCGGAGAGTGCCCTGGCCTACGAGCAGGCTCTGAAGTTGAATCCCGACGACCTGGATGCCAAGTACAACCTGGAATTCGTCCGCAACAAGATGAAGGAGAATGCCCAGCCCCAGCAGCAGGATCAACAACAACAGCAGCAGCAGCAACAACAACAGCAGCAGCAAAACGACCAGAAGGAACAGCAGGAGGAGCAGCAACAGCAGGGGCAGCAGCAGGGGGAAGAGAAGGAGATGTCCAAGGAAGAGGCGGAACGGCTGCTGGAGGCGTTGAAAGAGAATCAGGAAGAGCTGAAGAAAAAACAGGCGCAGGGCCAGGGCAGGGCCCGGGTCGCCAAAGATTGGTAACGATATCGTGGGAATGATTCGCGAAGCCAGAAAACAACGGACTGCTAGCAGGAGCATGGCCGGTCGCAGGACGCGTCCACAGACCGCCCTCGGCATCACCGTCGGTCTGATGCTGAGTTTTACATCCGCCGTTTGTACTGCCGAAGACATCACCGTAAAGGCTCATGTGGACAAGACGGTAGTGGGATTGAATCAGCAGTTTACCCTTATGGTGGAGCTGTCGGGCAAGGACATCAATTCCGCGTCCAATCCCCAGCTGCCCAAGATGGACAACTTTGCCGCGTACCTGGGCAGCGGCACTTCCCAGAACATACAGTTCATCAACGGGAAGATGTCCGTGTCCAAGACCATCAACTACTACTTCCAGGCTACGGCCGTGGGCAAATTCCAGATCGGGCCGGTCATCGTCAAGGCAGGTGGCAAGGAGTTCCGCACAGAGCCCATTTCCATAGACATTCAGAAGACATCGGCTCAGGCGGCTCCTTCCCGGCAGCCGGGCACGCCCCAGGATACGGGGCCGGCCGAGGACGATCTGTTCGTCCGCGCGCTGGCCGACAGGAGGCAGGTGTACCAGAACGAACCGGTCACCATCACGTACAAGGTTTACACGCGGGTGAACGTAACGTCCTTCGGGTTCTCACGGTTGCCCTCCACGGCGGGTTTCTGGGTGGAAGACTTTCCCATGGATGGCAATCCGACCACGAGTACAGAGGTATTGGAAGGCAAGCAGTACACCGTGGCCACCATCAAGAAGATGGCCGTCTTCCCCATGACGCCGGGCAAGAAGACCATCGATCCCATGACCATCGAATGCGAGGTACGCACCCGCCGACGGACACGCGACCTGTTCAACGATTTCTTCAGCGATCCCTTCGGCCGGTCGGTGCGCAAGAGCGTGCAGTCCAACGCCCTGACCATCGACGTGCGTCCCATGCCCGAGGAGGGCAAGCCGGCGGATTTCTCGGGCGTGGTGGGCCGGTTCAAGCTCAACGGATCGGTGGACAAGACGCGTGTGAAGACCAACGAGGCCATCAGCTATAAAATCACCGTGGAGGGACAGGGAAACATCCGCACACTGCCCGAACCCGACGTATCGTTTCCACCGGATTTCGAGGTGTATCCGCCGAAATCGTCGGAATCGATAAACCGCCGGGGCTCGGTGATCTCCGGCAAAAAGACGTACGAGTACGTGCTGGTTCCCCGGATGCCGGGTCAGCGCAGGATCAAACCCGTGCAACTCAGCGTCTTCAATCCCGCATCCAAGGCATACGAGACCCTCCGCACCGACGAGACGGTCATCGAGGTAGCCAAGGGGGACGACACCTTCATCGCCGCGCCCTCGGGTCTGTCCAAGGAAGAAGTCCGTCTCCTGGGACAGGACATCCGGTTCATCAAGACGGCCATGCCGTCCTTCCGGCGGATCGGCGGAGGCGTGTTCCAGAACGTCCTCCTGTGGATGTTCTTCACAATGCCCCTGCTGCTGGCCGGCGGTGCCGTGGCTTACGGGAGGCATCTGGACCGGCTGCACGGCGACGAGGCGTACGCCAGGAACCGGCGGGCCGGTCATGCGGCGAAGAAGCGTCTGTCTGTGGCCAAGTCGTTCCTGAACACACAGACGCAGAAGGAATTCTATTCCGAGGTTGGAAAGGCGCTCACCGGGTACGTGGCCGACAAGCTGAACGTGTCCGAGGCGGGCATCATGACCGAGGACATTCGGTGCACGCTGCAGAAGCGGGGTGTGGAGAAAGGAGTGGTGGAGGATTACTTCGCGTGCTTGAACGAATGCGACTACCGCCGGTTCGCGCCCTCGGATGCCACGGATGCCGAGATGAAGGCATTCCTGCAAAAGGCCGAGACGGCCATGGTGGCCCTGCATCAGAACATCTCACGATGACCCTCGTCACGTAAAAATCGCACAAGAGAGACGGATGAACCTAAAACAGCGTTTTCGACTCGTTTTAATCGCAGCACTGGGACTGACCTGCATCGGTCAAGTGTCCGGTCAGGATAAAGAATCCCTGTTCAACGAAGCCACGGGTCTGTACCAAGCCGGCGGCTACGATCAGGCTCTGGAGACGTACCAGCGCATACTGGAGACGGGCTACGAGAGCGGGCCGGTGTACTACAACATGGGCAATTGCCTTTACAAGCTTCAGAACATCGGACAGGCCATTCTGTACTACGAACGGGCACGGCGTCTCATGCCGGGAGACGAGGATCTCCGGGCGAACCTGGCCCTGGCCAACCTGGCCGTGGTGGACAAGGTCACACCCCAGCAGACATTTATCCTGTTCCGCATAGTCGACGGGTTCGTTTTCCTGTTTCCCAAGTCCGTACTCACATGGATCGTGGCCGGTTCCTATCTGGCCGGTATGGCCTGCCTCATCGGCTGGATTCTCTCGCGAAAACGCGTCGCCCGCCGGATTTTCTCCCGTCTGTGTTTCGTCCTGGCAGGCATCTTCCTGGTCTTGGGACTCTCAACCGTCGAGCGTCTCCGTCAGGAAGCTAGGAATGTGGAGGGCATCATCCTGGTGGACATGGTGGACGTGATGAGTGCGCCCAGCGAGGATGAGGGTATGGACCTGTTCACCCTGCACGAGGGAACGAAGGTGAGGATCGATCAGACATCGGGGGAGTGGCTGGAAATCGTTCTGGCCGATGGCAAGACCGGCTGGGTGAAGGAGGGTGTGCTGGAGATTATTTGAATCTGGAATCGGATGGCGTGAAACATCCAAGGCCCCTTTCCGCAAAAAGGGGCCTTTTTATATGCATCCCAACCGGACGGGTATTAGAAAGCCTTCCGGGATAAACCGTATTTTTTCATCTTGTACCTGAGGGCAGCCTCGGACACGTTGAGGGCCCGCGCTGCTTTGGACTGATTGCCGGCAAATCGGCGAAGGGATTTTTTAATCAGGTACCGTTCCACTTCACCCACGGCATCGGGCAAATCCTGGCCGTCCAGGAATTCGAACGGGTGTTTTTTCACTTCAAAGGGCAGGTACTCGATGGATAGTTCGCCTTCCGGCGACATCAGGATCAGGTTCCGCACGGTATTCTTCAGCTCAAGGACGTTTCCGCGCCAATCGTACTCCATCAGAGACTCGAAAATCTCGGCAGGAACAGGGGGAATTTCATGGTTGAACTCTTCGCAGTACTGCTCGAGGAAATTCGTGAACAAGTTGGGAATGTCTTGTCTGCGCGTCCGCAAGGGCGGCACGTGAACCGTGAACTTGTTGAGCTCGAATAACAGGTCGCTGCGGAAGTTATCCGCCTTCAGGAGGTCCTCGTCCGTGGTGGAGGCGAATACGCGGAAATCCGCTTCCACGAAGGTTTTGGTGCCGGGTTTGGGGAATTTTTTCTCCTTCAGGATGTTGACGAATTTCTGCTGGAACTCGGGTGCCAGTTCATCGACATGATCCAGGAAGAGTATGCCTCGCTTAGCCTGTTCCAGCAGCCCGACCTTTCTTTCCACACCGCGGGGCCCTTCCACTTTCTCACCGAACAGGTCCGCTTCCGTGATGGTATCGCCCACCGCCGTGCAGTTCACGACAACGAAAGGCTTGTTCTTCTGTTTACTCCGGTGCTGGATCTCCAGGCCAACAAACTTTCTGCCGGACCCGACCTCGCCGACGATGATGGCATTTTCGTTGGTTTTGGCGATCTCCCTAATCATTCGTTTGGCAATCATGATTTGGGGACTTTGACCAATAAGCATTGTTTCTCTCCTTCTTATATGAACTAGGGTAACGTATATTTTCGTTTCGCACGCTTTTTATACAGGGCATTGATGAAGGCAAAGATCGTCGTGACGCACACCAAGATCGCCGTCATGTTGAGCGTGAGGAATTTCGAAGACTGGAAGTAGGCGAACAGGATGGCGGTCACCAGACTCAGCCAGAACAGGTAATGCCGGCGGTGGTAGAAGTAGAATTTGATGAAGCGGAGCAAGTACGCGTTTATCTCGCCCCGGTGCCGTTGTATCTTCACCTTGCCCAGTTTCATGTTGTTGCTGATGAGGTTCTCGTAGAACTGGCCGTATTCCGACGACAGGAAGAACAGCTTCTTGAACAGGATGATGGCCAGGAGGAGGAGGTTGATGGTCTCTACATACTGGTTGATGATAAAAATTCGGAACTGATAAACCTGGGACAGCCAGTCGACCATACCCGTCACCAGGTAGATGAACAATATGGAGAGCAGGGAATTGATGTAAATGCCGATGATCTTGTCCGTCTTGTAGAGCAGGTATCCGTACAGCACGATGAAGAACAGGGACAGGTTGTAGTTCAAAAACACGCGTCTGCTGATGTCCACAAAGTAGGCATTGCCCAGGGTAAAGATGAATCGCGGGTTTCGGATGTACGGGAAAAAATTAATCACCAGGAGCACGAACACTATGGCGAAGCACGCGGTATACCGCATCCATGTTTTTTGATCTGCGAACAGGTACTTGAACACGATGTACACGATGACGAAGTTGAATAAAAAACTGGAGACAATCTTGTACCAAGTAACCACATAATAACCCGAATAATTATTGCCGAATAAAAAGTCATCTCCCATGAATATACTGACGATACTAATAATCTGTACGAATATGAAGAGGCTGAGATTGAAGTAGATATCCTTGTTGTGCTTTTCTTTGATGAATATGGAGACGGATAGCAGGAGCAGACCAAAGAAGCAGGATTCGTTGATCCAAGTCAAGCGGGGCACGTTGGACCAGTGGGGCAGGTAGGACGCCAACAGGAGAAGGGCGTTAAAAGCAAACCAGACATTAAACAGGCGGTATAAGATGTTGGAATTTTGCTTTGACATGGTACGACCCGAACAGTTTTTTCTCGTTGACACTTAGTTTGTATTAATAATTCTCATTCAAATTTTATATTTATCTTACGTTGATCGGTTTCTCGTCTCTCATCGGGGTCAGGGTGGCGGAGGAGGCGGATAAGGCGGGTCTGGAATCGAGCGTGTATGAACCTCTCCAATTTCAGACACAGTTGCCTTCAAACCGAGTTTATACAGGAGGTTCTCGAAGAATCCGATGCTGTCAAAGAAAGAAAAACTATAAATAAAGAACAGATAAAACAGTGCCGTGATGGCAACCTTAGAAATCTTTTTCATGGCTCCTTCTCCTTCATAAGGGCTTAAAACGTTGTTGGTTGCGAGAAAAAACTGTTCGGGTCGTTACTTCGTGGAAGCGAAAAAAATGAAGAAAATGAAAGAACAGTGTAATGTCACAACGTTTAAAAGGAGAAGAAACCGCTCCAATCCTAAAATAATAATAAAATTTACGAGAAAAGTCAAGATATAAAACGCATTTATTTATGTTTCTTGACTTTCACCCCATTTTTGAATAAATTGATGGGTGTCCGGTTCGTGGAGATGCCGGTATGTGCAAGTCTGATGGGGCGTCCGTTCATCCAATTTTCAATGGGTTTGTGGTTCAAGGTTCCCATCGTACATCGGAAATAGCGGGCCGGTCACATCCGATAGTCGTAAACAGGCCAGAACGATTCCCTTCAACCCGACCGAGCGTGTATCCATGGCTTCGTTTCAACTGGTAAGCGATTTTCAGTTAAAGGGCGATCAGCCCAGAGCGGTTCAGGAGCTCACCAGCGCTCTGCAGGGCGGACAGCGCTTCCAAACCCTGCTGGGCGTCACGGGGTCGGGGAAGACGTTTACCGTGGCCAACGTCATCGCCAATCTGGGCAAACCCACGCTGGTGATCTCCCACAACAAGACGCTGGCCGCGCAACTGTACGGCGAGCTGAAGGGGTTCTTTCCCCATAACGCCGTCGAGTATTTCATCAGTTATTACGACTACTACCAGCCCGAGGCGTACATTCCGTCCACGGACACGTACATCGAAAAAGACACGTCCATCAACGACGAGATCGACCGGCTCCGGCTGAAGGCCACGAGCTCCCTGCTGGAGCGGAACGACGTGATCATCGTGGCCTCGGTCTCGTGCATCTACGGACTGGGGTCGCCCAAGGATTTCCGCGACCTTCTCCTCATCGTGGAAAAGGGTATAAGGGTCGACCAGCGGGAGATTCTGGAGCGGCTCATCGACATCCACTATACCCGCAACGACATCGATTTCCACAGGGGCACGTTCCGGGTTCGGGGCGACGTGGTGGAAATCTTTCCGGCGTACGATGTCCACGCCCTGCGTGTGGAGATGTACGGGGATGAGATCGAGAAGATCGCCGTCGTGGACACCCTGACCGGAGAGGTGCTGGAGGAGAAGGACCGGGCGGCCGTGTATCCTGCCAAGCATTTTGTCACGACCTACCCCAAGCTGGAAGCAGCCGTCAAGGCCATCGAAAAGGAACTGGAGGAAAGGCTGGCCGTGTTTCGTGCTCAGGGAAAACTCCTGGAAGTCCAGCGGTTGGAGACCCGGACACACTACGACATCGAGATGATGGAGGAGATCGGATACTGTACGGGCATCGAGAATTATTCCCGCCACCTGTCGGGGCGCGGGCCAGGCGAGCGTCCGGCCTGTCTCATCGATTATTTTCCCAAAGAGTTTTTGATGATCCTCGACGAATCCCATGCCACGGTTCCCCAAGTCCGGGCCATGTACAACGGCGACCGCTCCCGCAAGGAAACCCTGGTGGAGCACGGGTTCCGTCTGCCCTCGGCCCTGGACAACCGTCCGCTGAAGTTCGACGAGTTCGAGGGCATGATCCATCAGGCCATCTTCGTGTCGGCCACGCCCGCCGATTACGAGCTTCAGCAATGCGGGGGCGAGATCGTGGAGCAGATCATCCGTCCCACGGGCTTGATGGATCCCGAAATCATCGTGCGTCCGACAAAGGGGCAGATCGACGATCTTTTAGGGGAAATCCGCAGTCGAGTCAAACGGAACGAACGCGTGCTGGTGACCACCCTGACGAAGCGCATGGCCGAGGACCTGGCCGACTACCTGGCCGGCGTGGATGTCCGCGTCCGGTACCTCCACTCCGAAATCGAGGCTCTGGACCGGGTGGACATCCTCCGGGGACTCCGGCTGGCCGATTTCGACGTGCTGGTGGGGATCAACCTCCTGCGGGAGGGACTGGACCTCCCGGAAGTCTCCCTGGTGGCCATCCTGGATGCGGATAAGGAAGGGTTTCTTCGATCCGAACGGTCTCTGATGCAGACGGCGGGACGGGCGGCCCGGAACATCGGCGGGACGGTCATCCTCTACGCAGACACCATCACGGAATCGATACGCAAGGTGATGGACGAGACGAACCGACGCCGCGAACTCCAGGCAAAGTACAACCAGGAGCACGGTATCACGCCCGAATCAATCTACAAGACCGTGGAGGAGGTCATGTCGGCCACGGCCGTGGCGGATTCGCGGGCGACCTACGTGGTCTCCGAGAAGCGGCTGGATTCGCTGTCCAAGATGGAAAAAGAAGAGATGATAGAAACACTGGAAAGAGAGATGATGGAGGCAGCCGAGAAGCTGGAGTTCGAGAGGGCGGCTGAACTGCGGGATCAGCTCGCCATACTCAGGGGTGAGAAGAAGAGGGAAAAAGCATTCCGGTATTCCAGGAGGAGGAAATGAAGATTCTCGTCGTCGGAAGCGGGGGAAGAGAGCACGCGCTCGTGTGGAAGATCTATCAGAGTCCGAGAGTCGAAAAAATAGTCTGTGCACCGGGAAACGGGGGCATATCCCAACTGGCCGAATGCGTGGACATACAGGCGACCGATATCAAGGGGCTGGCTCAGTTCGCCAAGAAACGGAAGATCGACCTGACGGTGGTGGGGCCGGAACTGCCGCTGACGCAGGGGATCGTCGATCATTTCCAGAAAAAGGGGCTTCCCATCTTCGGGCCGGACCAGAAGGCGGCCGAGCTGGAGGGGAGCAAGGGATTCGCCAAGGAGCTGATGACCAAGTACCGCATACCCACGGCCGAATACCGCATCTTCTCCGATCCTGCGGAAGCCATGCGGTACGTGCACGATACCAAGCCGCCCATGGTGCTCAAGGCCGACGGGCTGGCAGCCGGGAAAGGCGTGCTGGTGTGCATGAGCCGGGGCGAGGCGTTCGACGGCGTCGATCAGATCATGAAGAAAAAAGCCTTCGGGGAAGCGGGCAGCCGTCTCGTTGTCGAGGAGTACATGACGGGTGAAGAGGCGTCGGTACTGGCCGTCACCGACGGGGAGAATACGGTGGTGCTGCCCCCTGCCCAGGATCACAAGGCCATCTTTGAGGGCGACCGCGGGCCCAACACGGGGGGCATGGGCGCGTATGCACCGGCGCCCGTGATGACGACCAAGCTGATGGAAACCGTGGGGCAGAAAATCCTGATGCCCACGATTCACGGCATGAAATCCGAGGGCAGGCCGTACCGGGGCGTCCTGTACGTCGGCCTGATGATCACCGCAGGCGGGCCGAGAGTTCTGGAATACAACTGCCGGTTCGGCGACCCGGAAATACAGGCCATACTGCCTCTGATGGAAACCGATCTCGTGGATCTGATGCTGGCTTCCACCCATGGGGGCTTGCGAGATTTCAACATCCAATTAAAAGGGGGAGCGGCCGTGTGTGTGGTCATGGCGTCGGGCGGGTACCCCAGAAATTACGAGAAGGGCAAGATCGTACGCGGCCTGGATGACGTGGATTCCGACATTCTCGTTTTTCACGCGGGCACCAAGCGCAAGAACAGCAACATCGTCACGTCGGGCGGACGGGTTCTGGGCGTGACGGCCGTGGACGAGGATATTCCGTCGGCCATCGGAAAGGTGTATGCCTCTGTGGGCAAGATCGCGTTCGACGGGGCGTACTACCGAAAGGACATCGGGCACCGGGCGCTGAAACGGTGATGCGTCACCGGTTTGTCCGTCGTCTTCGTCCTCTTATAACAGGATGAGAATGATGACATCGACGAGAGATCGATCCCTCTTATAAAAAATAAACCCGCCTCTTCCTCTGGAGGGAATCCCAAACATATTTTGATTATAGAATAGTAACCTCATCGAGGGGAAAACGTCGTTTCTCTGCCGGGTGCAGGTCGATGTCGAAGGACACACATCGTTTTGAATGGAATGTTGACACGGGATAACGCTTATTTCTTTATCCTGAAGAAGATCAGATCGCCGTCCTCCACCACGTAATCCTTGCCATGAACCGCCACCAGGCCGAGGTCGTGAAGCGCCTTGGTCGAGCCGTGCTCGATCAATTCGCCAACTTTGATCACATCCGCCTTGATGAAATTCGTCTCAAAATCCGTATGCACCCGGCCCGCGGCCTTGTGCACAAACGTGCCCCGGGGCACGGTCCAGGCATGGGCTTCGTTCTCGTTGGCCGTGAAGAACGTGATGAGATTCAGGACGCGGTACCCGGCCTTGACGAGCTTCTGGAGTCCCGTCTCGTCCAGACCCATGGCCTGCAGGAATTCCAGCTGATCCGTTTGATCCAACTCTGCGATCTCGGCCTGGACTTTTCCGCAGAAGGGGATGCAGGGCACGCCCAGGAAATCGGCATGATCGGCCAACGCCTTGACCAGGGGGCTGTCCTTCAGGTGGCTCTCGTCCACGTTGGCGATGAAGATGACGGGCTTGGCCGTGAGCAGGTTCATTTCACGAACCAGATCGGCCTGAAAATTGTCCAGTGTCACGTCCCGGATTTCTGTCTCCTGGGTCAGCATCTGAACCAGGGGTTCCAGGGCCGACAGTTCCTTCTTGAGCTTGACGTCGCCGCTCTTGGCAGCCGTGCTTGTTTTCGACACGCGTTTTTTCACGATCTCCAGGTCCTTCAGGATGAGCTCCGATGTCACGATTCGGGCGTCGCGTACGGGATCGAGATCCTCGTAGGAGTGGGACACATTGGGATCTTCGAAGCATCGGATGATGTGGGCGATGGCATCGACGCGGCCGATATGGGAGAGAAACTGATTGCCCAATCCTTCCCCCTGACTGGCGCCCTGGACGAGTCCGGCTATGTCCACGAATTCCAGGATCGTGGGAGTCTTCTTGGCAGATCCGATAATGCGGTGTACCGTGTCCAGCCGGTGGTCTTCCAGGGGTACGATACCCACATGCGGGTCGATGGTGCAGAACGGATAGGCCGACGCCTCGACCCCCATGTTGGTCATGGCGTTGAATATCGTGGATTTGCCCACGTTGGGCAGACCGATGAGACCGCATTTGAAACCCATGCTGGTGTCTCCGATTTTTAACGTGGTGATGATGGCTACAGGATAAAGTAAAACGTTTGGCTTAAAATGTCAAGAAGAAGGTTGCGGTGAGACGCGTGCACGTCGTCTTCGGTACATGATACGAATCTGTCTCTGCTGACGAGGAAGGCGTCATCCTCCCAATCAGGAAAAGAGGATAAGGTACACTGTGTTCAGGAGAGGTCGGCCTGTCCCCAGAGACTCATCCGACAAGCAGCAGCCGGAGTCCATCAAATTCCTATGACAGCGTATACATCAATCCGTCATTTGATCCATCGGCAGTATCGGTTTTCCCGTCGAATGTTTACTAGATAGAAAGATACGGATTATACAGATACTGCGGACTCACGGGCCCCAGACCCTGGGCGTACCGGCAGATGAACCGGGCCGGGTCTGTGGCGATCTCGCCGATGGGGCTGGTGTCGTTGTGATCGTTCCAGGACCAGGGCGGGTTGGCCGATCCTCCGAACGTTCTACGCGTCTTATCATGACGATACACGAATCCCCATTTTCCGCTTTTCGTCTGCTTAAAAACAGCATCTTTGAACCGGAATGTCCAGAGCCCGTCGTCTCTACATATATCCTCCAGAGTGTACTGTTTGTATTTTACCTCTTCCATTTTTTGCTTGTTTTTTCCTTTACCGATTTCATACGATTTTAAACGATCTGTTGGCAGGTTTACATGGTCCGGGTAGTAGTACCAGATGGCATCGCCGCCGCCCCACTTTTCCCAGTCCCCGTACATGCCGTGCCCCTTGCATTCGATGTAGAGTTTCACACGACCGTTATCGTCCCGCCAGATTTGTCCGTCCACCGTTTCGTTAAATTTCACGATGCGCAGGTATTTGCTCTTGCCCTTTTCCGTCCAGGGATTCGCGTACAGGTAGAAATTGTTATGAGCGATGGTGAACACGGCATCCACGCGTACGGGATCGTGCTCCTTGGTCACCACAAACATCGCGCCCTCCATGTCGTGTACATGCTCGTCGAAGCGTTCACGGATGAGGTCGTACAGGTTATTAGGATGGACATGTTTCCACCAGTCGATGACATGGTATACCGCATACACGATGAAAAAGTGGGTCTGGGTTTCGCACACGCTGTAGTAAATTTTGGGCTTGATAGTATCGATGTCGTTCGCATCCAGTCCGTTGAGCTTTTCCACGTTTTCTTTCACGTTTTTAAAGCTGCCGGCAAAATCGATGGGCGCGATTTGATCGGCCACCAGCCATTCGTTATCCACCTTTTGCGCAAAGATGGGTGCGAATTCCAAGACCGCTTCATCCCTTGTCATGGTCTTTCCTCCTCTTGAATGGGGTGAAATGATTCTGTATTCAGTGAGATACAAAGATCAAAGAGGGTGCCGTTCCTTATGGGGAATTCCGTAATCTTAATCTGGGAATCGAATCGTCTATGTTATCAGGAAGTTTAGGAATATGGATATTGTACCATCGGTATTTTGAGGATTATTTTCATGAAAGTCAAGAAAAAAATCGTTTTTCTAATTATTTTTATGAAGACATGAAAAAATGCTTCACATCGGCTTTCCAATGACGACTGTTGTTATGTCCTATTTCCCCGACCGGCGAGACGAGAATTGTAAAAGAGTGGTATTCCTGTGTATTGGATGCGCCGTCAAATAACGGGATGGATGTTCGATTTTTTTATGGAATT
>CAZTKR010000006.1:0-42866 GCA_964614115.1 uncultured bacterium
TGCTTGGACTCTAACGACTTTTTAACTACTCATGGCATAAAAAATAACTACTATGTACTATTTTGTGGTTTTATGGGAGGGGGTATTCGAAGAATAAACAGATGGCAGGATATAACAATCGTAACTTCACCAACCATACAGTATCCCGAGAAAATCCCCTCCTCGTAACCGATAAAAACACATCGCTTCCTCCTATCCCTTGTGATGTGATGATCCGTTCTGAGGAAATCTATCTTCTATCCTATAACTTCCATGATCTTCTCTTTGATGACTTCAGGAGTGAAGGGTTTCACGACATAATTCGAAGCCCCTGCCTGTAATGCCTCTACAACACTCTGCTTTTCAGCCTGCGTAGTGACCATGATCACGGGTATACCTTTGGTCCCGTCATTTTTCTTGACTTCTTGCAGGAACGTAAAACCATCCATGTTCGGCATGTGCCAATCAAGAAGAATGAGTCCCACATCTTTCTCCTTAGAGAGGACATCCATGGCCTCGATACCATCCGCAGCTTGGATCGAATTCTCGAATCCGGCTTCTTTTAAACAGTTTGTTAGAATTCGCCTCATCGTACTGGAATCGTCAACAACAAGAACTTTCACAAGTAATACCTCCTGTAACTTATAAACCCAACAACCGATCGATAATACTTTCCATGATTTCTTGACGCTCGTAATACAATTCCTCTATTCTTTGTGAGACTTCCCGAATTTTATCCCACCGCAATTCTACGTCGGGTTGCTGTGTGGCATCTGTCTCAGTGCCACCCGATTGCTCAAACCCTTTCATACTGCCTAATTTATCCAGGACCGATTTTACAATTTTCTCCTGGACATCCTGTTGCTCGTAATGTCCCGTGTGCTCTCTTACCTCGGCCTGTCGAATTTTATCCTGACGCAACTCCGGTTCGGGCATCTTGTTTAAATCATCCTTCAGCTGTTGCGCCTGGATATTCTTTTCAGCTAATTTCTTTGCTTTTTCAGAAATTTCTACACGATCAGAGTCCGAAGCAATCGACCGCTTCGACTCCTCATTTTTATCGGATTCTGTCTTTCGTTTCGCATCCAGATACCCTTTCTGAACCTGATGCGATCCGAGTCCTTCCGATATATGCTCTACACTCACGGCTCTCATCCTTATATGAATAGGATTCAGGCGTTCATCAAAGAATGGCTTTGATGATCATAACACCGTCCGTAGCTTCTGGCGAGCTTCCTGCCCTTTTGCAAGGCCTGCAATCGTTCCCCAATATCCTTACAGTTATCTTCCAGCTTTCCCTGGCTCACCCTGTCCATCCCCATAACCGAGTTAATCAATTCTCGGAGCCTTTCGGCCAATGCCAGTACATCTTCCCATTCCTCTTGTACCGCGTTCAACGGCTTACGAGCCAATAATTCCGCCAGTTGACAGTCGAGAGATATCATTAATTCGAATACCTCACCGCGTGCGAAGAGTCGTTCTTGTACCTGAGTGAATTTTTCGGCATCGATAAGAGACTGGATTTCACTGCTGGATGCTTGCAATGACTCTGCACACTCGTACTCTGCATGGAGCACGGATATAATCTCATCGTACAGGGATTCCTTCCCGGTCCTCATGATTGTTACTCCCGCTGTCCTCAAATTTCGACATCCAAAAGCATGCCCATGACATAACGCATTTTCCCAATCATTCTCAGCATTTCTTCCGGTGGGATCTGCCGGATCATCTCTTCTGTTTCCTTATCCATGACCTTGATGATTGTCTTGCCTGTAGCTTCGTCTACTGAAAACGCCAGGCTCGTATTAAACACAGAAGCAACTTGATTCATCTTCTCGGCAATCCCATCAGCAGCCTTCCGCGTCGTTAGTAGGACTTGCTCGTTGGATTCCTCTTCGTTAGGTTGCGAGACAGGCTGTGGCGTGCGTATGCCCGATAAGGAGCGTGCCTCCTGAACGATGACGCTCTCAGAGACCTCATCTAATGCGTGTAAAATCGGAGCGGCTTCCATGTTGGTAACTCCTTTCGAACACTTAATCCGTTTACTGCATCCCGTTAAGTGTATAATTCATGATATTGCTTAATACAGACTGTTGATAATTAATAACACTCAACGACTCCTGGAGTGCTGAAAATTGCTGCCTGTAATAAGCTTCTTTTCTTTCCATCCGCTCCTCGAGTCTTGCGATGCGGTCATCGATGGTTTCCATCAACTCGCTGATCGAATCCTTACGATCGTCGATGATCCCGTAGTTCTCGCTAAACGGCTCGAGAAGTTCTACCATCTGATTCGCCACACCATTGGTCGAATTGAAGAGATCGGCCACTGCATCTGGATCCTCATCCAACCAATCACTCAACTCAGATGCATCCGAAATCGAGGCATGAAGGCTATCATCCAGAGTAATGCCAATATCTCCGAGATAGGATGGCTTGTCAGAATCGATACCTGAAACTTGGGCCAAAAGTATCCCGATGATGTCTGTCTTTAAACTTCTGAGCACACTCTCTCCCGCCAATGCTCCTCGCGTGTACGTGGATGTATCTACTGCTAACTTTGTCTTAATATAATCGATAGTCGAATTGTATGCGCCTAAAAAATCATTGATCTTTGACTTTAACGTACTTTCGTCTTTTTCCGAATTCACCGTGACCGTGGTCGTGTCTGCATCGCTGTAACTGTCGTTGGCTACGGTAATCGCCTTCAGGTTAAAGATGAGACCGTTGATGGTGAACGTATTCGATTCCTTGGTAATTTCATCCGCAGAATCCGTCGAATTAATCGTGAACAGGGCATTCTGTCCCGTGGTCTGGGTGACCCCCGTCAGCTTCAGTGTATCTCCAAGAAACGTACCCTCAACATCCTCCCATTCAATCTCGTCGGACCCCATCGTGTCCGATGTAAAAACCACACGATCCAGAGAGTCGTCGTAAAATGCCGTCACACCCGCATCGGAGTGGTTGATAGCCGAAATCACAGAATCCAAGGTGTCGGTATCGGCATCCCATGTAATCGTGGTTCCGTTAATTTTGAAGCTGCCCGAATCGCTGGATGAAAATCCGTCATCAAAGTTGATTTCGTACAAATAGGCACTGGATTCGAGGCCGACAGTGTTGGTCGTATACGTTCCTGTCGTGATATTTACCTCTGCTAAAAAACCATTGGTTCCTGTTTCAGAAAGGACGAGGTTGTCTCCGTTGGTGCTCTCGATAATAAACTTGTCGGATTCGCTGTCGTAGTAGATATTCGCATTGGCTGTTTCATGACTGTTCACCGCATCCATGAAATCGTCAACCGTGCTGTAATCGGCCAACGTAAACTCCACTGCATTAATCGTCACCGTACCGTCAGGCGTCGTATCAAAACCCGCATCGGCCCATGATTCATCCGTATCCAGTTCATCGGAGCCAGCGACAACCTGATTCGTACTCTTGGCCGATTTATGCGTGTTCAAATCCGCCGTGCTCTTCATCCGAGTAGCTGTGGCCAGCTGCCGAATGCGGAATACATACTGTCCCTGGGCCGCATCGGTACCCGCCGTAACCGTCAGTTTCTCGGTATCGTCCGATGAGACGCTCACCGCATTGAAAATCGAGTCATTCGTCGTGTCAGCCATAACTTCGGCAGCATTTTCCAAGGAAACCAATTTGTTTTTCAAATCATTAAAAACAGCTTTCTTGGTATTCAGCGCCGATTTTTTACTCTGCAATTCTTGTATCGGACGCCGCTCAAGCGCCATGTATTGTTGAATCAACGTTTCGATACTAGAATTCTGACCGGCAATGGATGAAAGTGAGATCACAGCGAACCTCCTGGTCAATGGCTCATGCGGCAAGCTCGGCGGTTAATGCTTTTTGCCATGCCTCTCGAATTCCCTTGAGTATTCGAATAGGACTCTCAAACTCGTGTCGATGAATCAGGCGAAGGCAGTACTCGTAGAGTTCGAACAACCTTTTCGCAATATCGCCACCGGCTTGATAATCCAGTCCATCGATGAGCATAGCCAGAGCCTTTCCGGCCTTTTCCTCCTGGCTCATGGCGCATCCTTGAATAGCGGCATCATACAAGTAGAGAATGCATTTTTCAGGTGAAGACATCATAATCTCTTGTTCTTTGTAAGTATTCACACAACTGTTCGAGTAGTTACGGATCAACGTTTCTGGCGCCATCATTCGAACCCTTATTGTTTTTATTCTTTAATTGCTTTTAAAGGGAGTGCACTCTGAGAAGTGCACTCCCTTCCACTCCTTTCGATTAAACTGAGTGTGTGTCAACCGATGCGAATTTGGCTATTACCCAAACAGTGCTAAAACTGTCTGAGGTGACACATTCGCTTGTGCCAGCATGGCTGTTGCCGTTTGCTGGAGGATCATCAGTTTCGTAGTCTCCAACTGCTCGAAGGCCATGTCGGCATCAACGATACGGCTATAGGCAGCTTCAGAGTTCACTTTAGCTACCGTTAACGACTCCTCCTGGAAGCCCAGACGGTTGATCATTGAACCAATGTAGCTGAGACCTTCCGATACCTTGTTTATGGCCGCATCGACATTGTCCATGAAATCCTGAGACAGAGCCTGCGTGCTCACACTGTTACCGGCCTGTGTGTAGGTGATCGTCGCTGTAGCGGTACCACTATCGCCAGTAGCGACATTATCGAGATCGATGGTGATTCCGACTCCCAGATCCACAGCATTACCGTTGGTGGCACCGGCACCTCCGCTCAGGGAGTAAGAGATAGACGTGCCATAGTCACCGGCTCCGGCCACGGTACCGTCCTGATCGATGGAGACATAGTTACCGCCGTCATCCTTCAGACGGATCGTCACAGAACTGGCAGCGCCCGAACCACCACCCGTGCTAGAGATTTCCAGCGTATACGTACCGGCGGCAAGCTCGGCTCCGTACGTCCCGTTGATCGTGCTGGACGTGCCTACGGCGAAAACGGTATTGAGGAGATCATCAGCTCCGGTGAAGCCCGCCGTGGCAGCCGCTTTCACAACACTGCCCGAGGCCACGACATTAAGACCCGCGGAATTGAACGTCGTATTCGTTCCTGTGGCCCACGTGTTATCGGCCACGTTAAAGCTCAATTCGTCCGAGGAAGCCGTGCCCACGCCGATCTGAAAGGTCAGGTCGGACACAGAACCGGTTCCCAGGATGGGAACGCCTGCCCATTTGGCCTGCTCAATTTCAGAATCAATCTGGTTGTTAAACTCCTGGAGCTCAGACAGGATGGCAGCTCTCTCATCGCTGCCCAGGGTGCCGTTGGCCGCCTGCTGTGCCTTTGACTTCATACCGGTCAGAATCTCCTGTATGTTGGTCAGATGACCCTCGGCAACCGTCATCAAATTCTTAGCCGATCCGATGTTGTCCAGAGCGGTTCCCAGACCCTCAGACTTCACTTTCAACTTCGATGCGATGGTGAAGCCAGCAGCATCGTCGGCAGCAGAGTTGATCCGCTTACCCGTTGCCAACCGCAGGGAATGCACACTGATCCGTGTGTTCACGCTGTTCAACACGTTCAGAGCATTCAATGCGGCAATGTTGGTGTTAATACGGCTTAGGTCTGCACTAGCCATAGTTTTACCTCCTTGTGATTACTTTTGCATCCGTGCGATTTCCTTGCATAACTGACGATCGTCCGATCATAAGATATTATCGGTCAGGAAGTAAAATACTTTAGTAAATTTTTTTAGGCTTTCGTGCATGTTTGTTGATTCTTTCCTCATCTTAAGACGGCTCTGCCATCGATTGTTCCATTTCACGCTGCAAGTGTCTCATCTTCTCTAGAATCGTGGGATTCTGGGGACTGAGACGAAGAGCCTCCTTGTACCCCAGGAAAGAAGCCTCGTACTGCCCCATCCGGGCATAGCACGTGGCCACGTCGGTCAGACTGTCCGCATCTTCCGGTTCTATGGAGAGACAACGGGTAAATAAATCGACAGCCTTGCTATACAGTTGCATATTCATACAGGTTCGACCGATCTCTTTCAAAAGGCCTTTTTGATGGCACCGCTCCAGGATGACATCGGCGTGTATTTCCAGTGCATCCGATCTGGCCTCTCTCCCGTAGAGCTGTGCCAGCCCTGCATGCGCTCCGATGTGGAGAGGGTTGATCTGGATCGCTTTTTTCCAGTGCTTTTTCGCAGCTTGAGGATTGGACTGCTGTACAGCATACCCATACTCGTTAAGAAGGTCATCGGAATCGGGGTGACGTTCCAGACCAAGCGTTAATTTCTCCAGCGGATTGCCCATGAATGGGTACTTCACACACAGCTTGGCCCATCGTTTATAGAATTCGGGATTGGCTTGATTCTCGGTATGCTCTGTATTCAATAATTTTTCAGCTTCTTCGACTCTGTTTTTTTCCAGGAGGATACGCGCCAGGGGAATCTTGTACATAGAAATCTCCGGCCGTAAGGCGATGGCCTTCTCTGCGGCTTCCTGGGCCCCTTCCAGGTCTCCCATCTCGAAACAACAATTGGAAATCAACGCCCACGCCTTATGCGCCATGCTGTATGTGTCATAGATCAGTTGGGGGTTCAGTCCCGTTGTTTTTTCATTGATGGCCAGGTATCTTCGGTACGCATCAACGGCCTCCTGGTATGTCTTCTGTTTGTTCAGGGAACCGGCCAGCACGTAGAGGATATCCATATTATCCGGATGCTCCTTGAGTACCCGACGGCATAGCATTTCGGCCTCTTCGGCTCTGCCAAGCCCCATCAGACAGTTGGCCGTATCAAAGGCGATCATCTGAAAATGATAATCCTCCATCCGGTCGAGGCAGACAACCATGGCCTTGCGTCCTGCCCTGACCCCCTCTTCAAACTTTCGCTGTGCCCGGAGAATTCGCACATAGTTCTGGTAGTGGAAGGGATTGGTCGGGTCTTCCTCCAGCTGCTTGAGAAGCAGGGCTTCGGTTCGGCCATGTTTGGCCGCCATTATCTCTTTGGACAAATTGTAACCGTAATGGTACACACGGATTTCCGTGACCAAATCGTTTCCGCGATAGACCAATTGATTATGGACGATACCGGCGTAAACAGCCTTCCCGCGGCGGAAAAGCCGCTGGAAATAATGCATCGTCCATCCCTCTTTGGATTCGTTTAAGATCTTCACAAATAGGACGGCGTAGCGGTTCGGTTGTATCGTCTTTTTCAGGAGGGGAATATCCTCCCTCTCCAGCGCTTCGTCCGCATCCAACTGCAGGACCCAATCACAGGTAGCAAACTGAAGCCCATAATTCCGCGCCTCGCTAAAACTCCCCTGCCAGGGATGATGGTAGATCTTTGCTCCAAAATTCTCTGCGATCTCCACAGTCCGATCCGTAGACCCCGTGTCCACGATGATCATCTCATCCACGACATCTTGAACACTCTCCAGGCATTGACCGAGTAACTCTTCCTCGTTTTTTACGATCATGCAGAGCGAAAGCGTGGGCTGTGAACGTTCCGTCCTCTTTTTCTTGCCGGCATTCGACATTTTATTATTCCCCATCCATCAAAATATGTAGTATCACTGATTCCCCGTATTCAGGATCAGGCGTTGCAAGGCTTTGATATTCTTCAGAATCGTTGGATTGTGACTATCCAGTCTCAAGGCTTCTCTATACCCGACCAAGGCGGCTTCATACTGCCCCAGTTTTGCATAACAGGTGGCCACATCCGAGAGCACCTCCGTATCCTCTGGATTCAGTGTCATGTACCGGCTGAACACCTCGATAGCCTTGGCGTACCTCTGGGCGTGAAGGCAGTACCCTCCGACCATCTTCAGCACTTCGCGATTATTCGAAGCCTTCGAGATATCGTCCACCGTGCGTTCCAAATCCTCAGACTTCCCCCCATGTGCATACAATTTGGCCAGACCGACCTTGGCCCCGACATGATTTGGATTGTGCTGCAAAGCCCGATGCCAGGCCTCTTCGGCCTCTCCCGGATCGTGCTCAAAGAGCGCGTAGGCGAGGCTGTTGTGTACCTCGTCGTTGTCG
This sequence comes from uncultured bacterium, assembly GCA_964614115.1. Lineage (GTDB taxonomy): Bacteria > Zhuqueibacterota > QNDG01 > QNDG01 > DSAB01 > CAZTKR01. Next base: position 7,968 of record CAZTKR010000006.1, read on the forward strand.
GGAAATGTCCTGACACCGCGTCCAAGGATTTTTTCTGGACTGCCCAATTCAGGATACCGACGGCTGAGCATGGCCCATTTGATGTAAAAATCCGGCAGGGCCTTCTTTTCCGACTCGACGGTCTGCAGATGATCCCTCGCCTCGTTCCGACGTCCCAGTTTATACAGAGCTTCGGCCAGTGTTAAATCGTAAACAGCCTTGTCCGGCCGAATGTCCAGTGCCTTGCCGGCAGCTTCGAGAGCCTCTTCATTCTTGCCCAGTTGCAGGAGATTTTTCGCGATGTTATCCCATGCCCGATGATCGAAGGTGTAAGAATCCACAATCAGCATGTTATTTTCGGGCTTTTCTTTATGATTCTTTTGTGCCGAAAGAAACCGATGAAACGTGTCGATGGCGTCCTGATACCGCTTCTGACACGTTTGAACACAGGCGAGGGTAAACAGACAGTCCAGGTTGCTGGGGTATTCATCCAGAATATCCCGACACAACGATTCCGCCTCTCGATGAGCGCCCACGAGCATACAGCAGTGGGCCGTATCGTAGGTGATCATTTGACGATGGTGCTCACTCATGCGGTGTTTACAGACCAACAGGGCCTTCTTGCCCACCTCTACTCCATCTTCGTATCTTTCCTGTGCCCGGAGTATGCGCAGGTAGTTGTGGTGAGCGAAGGGATTCGAACGATCCTCCTCGATCTGCTTGAGGAGAAGGGATTCCGTGCGCTTGAACTTGGCCTGCATCTTTTCCTTGGAAAGATTGTAGCCCCAATGGTAGATTCGAATTTCCGTATTCAGAGAGGCCCCTTTGTACTTCAGTTGATTGTGAACGATTCCCTCATAATGGGCTTTTCCCCGGCGAAAAATCCGCTGGAAGTAATGCTTTCCCCATCCGTCTTCCGTCTCACTCAGCAAGGCCACGTAAACGGCATCGTAGAGACCCGACTGGATGACTTTTTTCACGATGTGTATGTCTTCCTGCTCCAGGGCCTCGTCGGCATCCATCTGCAGAATCCAATCGCCCGAGGCGAACTGGAGCCCGTAATTTCGCGCTTCGGAGAAACTCCCCTGCCAGGGATGATGATAGACCCGGGCGCCGTAGCTTTTGGCTATGTCGACCGTCCGGTCCGTAGAACCCGTGTCCACGACAATCATCTCATCGACTAAGGACTTGACGCTTTCCAGGCATTGGCCGAGCAGGGCTTCCTCGTTCTTCACGATCATGCAGAGTGAAAGACGCGGCGGTTCGCCTTGTTGGCGATCGGATTTTTTTTGATGCTGTTTATTCATATATGATATTCTTAACTCTACGTGATTTACGAAGTATACAAGCGAATCACGCCGGCTTCCTGCCGATGACGAGAACATTCTCGTCGCCCGTTTGCTTGAGCGTGATTCGGGCCGAGTACACGATGTCGAATCCGGCCGTACGCATCAATGCTTCCAGGCTGTAGCCCGGGTAGGCCCGGATGTGTGCCTGGTTGTAAAAATTCTCCGGCTTGGTCATGGCTGTCGTCGTGTCGACGAATGTCAGACCTTCGGGCAGCAGATGTCCATATATATGCCTGAGAAGCTCAAAATCCTTGGGTATGTGTTCGATGACTTGTGTGCAGAGGATAATATCGTATTGGCCCTGGGGAAATGTATCGTTCAGATCGATGGGAATGAACGCCACATCGATATCCCGATGGGTGACCTCCAGCACTTCGGGTGTGTCCACGGCCGTAACCTCGTGGCCCTGGTTCGCAAAGTATTCACCGAAGGCCGCCGTAAAACAGCCCACCTCGAGGACTTTACAACTCCTGTCCTTGGGCATGTAGTTCTCGAATATTTTGAGCTTGACGGAGTTGAAGGGACGCTTCAGCAGAGCGGCGGCATCGATATGCTCCGGCCGGTTTCTGCGAAACACCTCGGACTGGATGCGCTTCCAGTCATCTTCGGACCGCACGTCTTCATACCTCAGCATGTACCCGGGAATGCCCGCGTCGGGCATGATCTTGCTCGTTTCATCGTTTCGGACTATTTGGAATGTATACTGCATTCATCTGTCTCGCTTTTTTTCGTTCAACCGTGAACAACCGCACATGGGCCGGCGTGTACGGCAGATGCCACCGATCCGGAACCCCAAATCTTCTGAACATCGGCCTTGATCTTCGCAACCTTCGTCTTCTGAACACCGGCGTAATGCAGGATGTATGATGTTGTCGGATCGGGCGATCCGTTCCAGTCTTCGGAAAACATGCTCATATGGTTAAAACGGTAATCCAGCTCATGGATTTTTATCCCTTGCTTCCTGATGCGCCAATTCAGGAACGTCTGTTCCTTCATCTCTCCCAGATGGTTGGATTGTATCAGGCGGATGTCCTCCGGAGTCAGACGGAAAATCTCGCGGTGCTGTCTGGATGCCACGACCACACCGCTGTTGAAGTAGCCCTCCTGCCAACCGACATCGCCCAACTCATCCTGAACGTCTTTGATCATCCCGCGCCTGTGCGTTTTGCGCGATCCCACATCCTCAAAAACCACGCCGATGGCCTCCTGGGGAACCAGTGCGAACACATCGGGACACTGCGGCGTGATCAGGATGTCGGAATCCAGACGGAGTATGCGATCATACGCGTCAAACAATGGATAGACCTGGTTCTTCTCAAACGTCCTATAATTGTAATCGGGCAGGGCTTGAATGTGGAATTGGGCTTCTGTGATGACATTCAGATCTAGGCCGTATTTCTCGCAGTACGCCTCCACGGACGGCCTGCATACATCCCACGTACGATCACGACCGATATTCACTACGACCACGGCGTGTCTGGGAGACCTGCCGGCATTCGTCCTTTCCTTCAGGACGTGATCCGAATCATCCTGTTTTTTTAAGACGATGCGTTCCTTCCCGGCAGCACCGTCTTTGTTCATTCCGATGGTTTCCGAGATGATCCGGTCGATGCGATGGCGAAACGTATGCTTGGCATGGGCCTCCACGTACCCGTTCTGGGCGATGGCCTCTCGTTCCGTTTCGTGTTCCAGATAATAGGCGATGGATTCTTCGATGGTCTCGTCGGTGAAGTAGACCAGATGCTTCCTGTCCTGGAATAGGCGATCCGCTTCGGGAATCGCGTTGGTCAGCAAGAAGGCGCCGCACCCCAGCGCTTCGAACACCCGCTGCTGAATGCCCGTGGGCCCGATGCCCAGGTTCAGGACGATCCTCGCTTCGTTGAAGATACGAACCATCTCGTCCATGAATGCCCGCGTGACATGAACATCGAACCGTTTCTGAAGCCTTTCGAAGAAGGGCTTGCGGTTGGAATGGATGTTCCCCACAAAGGCGACATCATGCTGTTTTTCCACGTGCATCTTCCGGTGCACGGCCGGACTCATGGCCAGGGGAAGGTATCGAACGTCGGTGATACCGAACTTCTTGTACGCCTCCAGGGCGGATTTGTCGAACGAATAGACCGTGTCGAAGGCATGCCCGTTGTGGGCGAGATCCCTGGGTGCATGCTGGGTCGAAAACACATCGTCCTGGTACCAGAGCAGCGTGCGTCCGGGATACGTCGAGATGAGCTCTGGCGAGATGCCCGATCCTTTGCATACGAGCATCAGATGGGCAGGCCGCATGAACTTCTCCGCAAATCCTTCCCGTTCGATCCGGTAATCCGTCTCCACGACATCGATGCCCATCAATGTCATGGCCCGGACGATCTCGTTCTCCATGCCCCAGGGGTAATTGGCCTTGCCGGCACCGACAAGATGGATGCGAAACCGTTCTTTGACACCGTCCCGCACGATGTATATTTGATTATCTTCCTCGATGAGTTGGCATCCCGAATAATCCTTACTGATGAGCTTCCATTCCCCGCCCGCGTCATCGGGAAAGGAGACGCGCGGTGATTTCACCCGCACCTGGCCCAGAATGATAGGGAATACGCGATCAACAGTCATCTCTTTCATGCACCGCCAGTCCGTGCAGGATTCCCAGCGCCGGGTGTACTGACACGGGCTGCACTCCAGATTCGTGTTGATCACGTTGACCTTGGGGCCCAGGGGACGGTTTTTACTCACCAGGGTAGGACCGAAGAATACGAATGTCTTGATGTTGAGAGCAGCGGCCATGTGGGCCGGCCCGCTGTCGTTCCCCACGAAAAGCGCACATCGCCGGAGCAGTCCCGCCGTCTCCTGCACATCGTACTGACCCAGGGCGTTGATCACCCCGTCGGGCCAATCGTCCTCCTTAAACCGTTTTGCCTCACCCTCACCACCGATCAGGATGATGCTGTAACCCTGATCTATCAGCGTTCTGGCCAGGTCGGGATAGTACGGCCATCTTTTCCGCTCCCACGCACCGTTGTTCAGGGTGGTATCCGACAGGGCCACGAGTTCTCTTTCGGATGGAACCTCGATAGCGACGTCTCTGATCTGACAATGCGGATTCGGCAGGTTATTCCTATAACCCAGGCTTCGGGCGATATGGAAATAATGATCGGCCTCGTGCTGTTCCTTCTCCATGCCGATCTTGACGAATTCCCTGCAATGCTGCCTCACCCATTCCTGATGCGAGTTCCAGAACCGACCCGACCATACTGTGAGGAAACAGATATCGTAGGAGCCCTCAACCGGTTCGGTGATGATCGCATCGACTATGTCCCAATCCTGAATGACCTGGATGGAGGGCTGCCTGCCGAATACCGTGAGCGTGCTGCCTGGCAGGGCTTCCTTCACAGCCTTGAGTGTCGGCGTCAGCATCACCATATTGCCGATGCCCTCCTCCATGACGATGAGGACACGTTTGTATGTCTGGTCGATCTGTTGGAGCCCTTTTTGATCGTGACATCGGCTCAGGAGTTTTTGGGCCGCTTCATGAGACGGATCGATGCGCAGGCAACTCTCGGCCATGAAAAAGGCCTGAACCCATCGTTGCTGGTCGTAGAAAAGCCTTCCCAGATTATAGAGCACTTCAGGATAGCTGGGATTGATTCCATAGGCCTTCAGGAATACTTCTTCGGCCTGGACGAACTTCTTCAGTTTAAAAAGTATGAGTCCGATGTTATTGAGGGTGGTGACATCATCGGGATTCAAGACATGGGCTTTTTGAAAATGGGTGAGAGCCTCTTCCAACCGTCCCGTTTGAAAACAGGTGAGTCCCAGAAGGTACGGAGGAGATGCCTCCGACGGATAGGATGCGGCCGCTTCTCGGAATTCCTTTTCTGCCAAGGAATGTTTTTTCTGCCGGAGCAGTTCTTTGCCTCTCTCGAGTTTGTCATTCAGTGATTTCAAACCGTCGCCTTGCTGGTCTGTATGCCTGCGGGATGGGTCTTTCTGAGGGTTCCCTTTAATCGCTGAACATGGCTGTCGATCACCGCATCCACGATACCCGCCTGTTGTGCCTGCTGGAGCACGAGCAGAGCCGATTCCGGATAATCCGTCTGGAGATAGAGGCCGGCCATGTTTTTATAGTATTGACTGTTGCCCGGTTCGCGCTGAATGGCATTCTGATAGCCGATAACGGCAAGCTCGGTGTTCCCCAGCGCCAGGTATCCGCTGCCGATGTTGTTCCATGCCCGCCCCTGGAATCCATAACTGTCGATCAACAGCCCTTCAAGACCGGGTAATTCGGCACCGGATTGCAGGACATCCAGGTAACGGAGGAAATACGAAATCGCTTCCCGGATGCGTTCCTGTTTTATCATCACTCCACCCAGGATAAAAAGCATGTCCGGATGGTATGGATTATCCTTCAGCCCCTCCCGTCCCAATACTTCCGCCTCTTGGACACGACCGGTTATAAAATAGGCATACATCAGATCGTTGGTGATCATCTGTCTATCGAAAAGCCGAATACTGGGGAATGCCAGAACCTTTTCTCCGTCGGTTCGTACCTCGTCCCATTTCTGCTGCAATCGATGGTTCCGGATCAGGTTCGCCCATGCATACGTATCGTCAGGATTCGAATCGACTTGTTTTCTCAACAAGGACTCCGAGCGTTGGAATTTTTTCGACATCTCCTCAGGACTCAGATTATACCCGTGATGCAGGATGCGTATGGACGAATCGCAGACAGGCCCGTCGACGATGGGCTGGTTATGCACGATCCCTTCGTACTTCACCTTGCCTTTTCGGAACAGACGGACGTTTTTATGCTTGCAGAGCCCCCCGTCAGGCATGGTGTTGATGTTCATCACCAGAAACCCGTCCACGTCGGTTTTTGTCACCGCTTGCCGAATGGCCGGAATGTCCTCTCGATACAATTCTTCATCCGCATCCAGGATAAAAATCCAGTCCCCCCTGGCCTTACTCAGGGAAACGTTGCGGGCCTGACTGAAATCGTCTTTCCAGGGATGAAGGAACACGCGGGCACCGAACTTTTTGGCGATGTCCTTCGTACCGTCCCGTGAACCCGTATCCACGACCACCACGTCATCGAAGACATCCCGGACGCTTTCCAGGCATCTTCCGATAAACCGTTCTTCATCCTTGACGATCATACACAGGGATAGGGTTTCACTCATCGCTTGTCCGTTGATAATATCGTATTCATGCACATAACCGGTGTTCTTCGAGCAACAGCCATGCCATTCAGGAGGCAAAAATGACCGGATCGAAGGTGCTGTATTTACGAAATAATGACACGCTGACTTGAATTAAAACCGACGCCTATGTTACATTTAATAAATAATTTAGGCCGATTTTTTCGTACCATGGCGATGCATCCCATTTTTTTACATATGCTTATCGTAATTTATGAACACAGCGACAATGCCGAGCAATGCGTAATCCGGTGTGCAAGGTAGTGAAAAATTACCTACCTGCCGTTTGCTGTAAAACATACGATCCCACCCATGTCCTTAGATAAAACCAGACCCGAGTTTTAAAAACGAGCGAATGCTTGCCTTTGGTTCGCGAACTCTATTTGCGATGCATGCTATATCCGCATGTCTTGTTTGATTATTCACAATTCCTTTCGATGGAAGAGAGGCCATTCCCATCAGGGGGAACTCACATCCTCGGAATGGATGAGATAACGTGTTATCGTATGTTCGCAGGATGAGGAAATTAACCGGTGACGATACGATTCGTCCGCCCGATCGTTCATACCTGGACGAGAGCCTGGGAGGGCCGGTGCATGTGATCGGCATGAGAATAATCTGACGAGGAGACGATGTCCTTCACTGATGAGATGACGTATTCGACTTCCTCGTCCGTCAATCGTGGATACAGGGGGAGAGAAATCGTGGAATCCCCGATCCTCTCCGATTCGGGATAACTCCCACGCCCTTTCCCGAACCTTTCCTGGAACTTGGACAGCAGGTTGATGGACCGGTAATTCACGGCCACGCCGACACCCTTCTGTTGGAGTCGGGTGATGATCTCGTCCCGGCTATCGGGATCGACCCAGATAGTGAAAAGATGGTAGGCATGATCCGTGGCATCCGCCACGATGGGCATGCGCAGTCCCTGAATGGACGACAATCTCTCACGATATTGGAACGCGATCTCCAGCTTTCTTTTCCAGCGGGTATCCACCCGGCGAAGCTGGGGGAGCAGCAGTGCGGCCTGGATGTTATCCATATTGTACTTCCAGCCGATGTCCATGAGATCCCAGTGCCGGTACTCCTTGGTATATCGGTCCGCCGCCTCGGTATCGATGCCGTGGAGTCGGAGAATGCGTATCTTCTCGGCCAGCTCCGTAGAGTTCGTCGTCACCGCCCCTCCTTCGCCGCAGGTGATGCTCTTGGTGGCGTAAAAGCTGAAGCAAGCCGCATCGGAGAGTTCGCCCACACGGATGCCATCCCGCCAGCCCTCCAGTGCGTGGGCCGCATCCTCGATGATGAACAGGCGATGACGGTCCGCGATGGCCCGTATGCGCTTCATATCGCACATATGGCCGTACAGATGCACCGGTAGAATCGCCTTGGTGCGTTCGGTGATGGCGTCTTCGATCAGCTCGGCATTCAGATTTCCCGTGTCCGGTTCCACATCCACCCACACCGGCGTGGCCCCTGCATGAAGAATGGCCAGGGACGTGGCCACGAACGTCATCGGCGTGGTAATGACTTCGTCCCCCTGCCCTATGCCCAGGGCCAGGAGGGATAGATGCAGCGCGGCCGTACAGCTTGTCAGGCCGATACATGCGTCGGCGTCGATGTATTCGGCAAACACTTCTTCAAACCGGGCGACGGTATCACCCGTGGTCAGAAACACAGTACCCAGTACTTCAGAAACCGACCATTTCTCTTCCGGGCCGATGTTGTGCTTAAAAAATTCGACGCGCATCATAAGACTCATTCCCTTCTCAATGAAGAACCATGCTGCCGTCTTTCAGCTTGATGGGAATCCGCCGCATCCACCGTTGCCGTTCCCACCAATGCTGGTTCTCGATATACCAATCGATGGTTTTTTCCAAACCCTGGTCGAAATCGTTCTCTGCCTCCCAGCCCAGCAAACGTTTTGCTTTTTCCGTGGATGCGATGTGCCGTTCCACCTGGCCTGGACGGTTGGAAATATACGTGATAAAATCCAGGGGCCGGTTCATCTTCGTCAGGATTTTCCGGGCGATGGTATTGATATCGATGTCCACGCCGGTGCCGATGTTGATAGCCTGCCCCCACACATCGTCACCGTCGTAATGAAGAACGTCATCCAGGGCCTTGCAGTGATCATCGACGAATATCCAGTCGCGGGATGCCGAACCGTCCCCATGAATGGTCAACGGCTCGTTCAGTATCGCGCTGGTAATGAACCGGGGAATGACTTTCTCCAGATGCTGATGAGGCCCGTAGTTGTTGAATGGGCGGATGATGACAGCCGGAATGCCGTACGTCTTCCAGTAGGAATAAACCAGACGGTCGGCGCCAGCCTTGGCACTGGCATACGGACTGCACGGCATCAGCGGATGGTCCTCTGTCATGGGAACTCGTTCCGCCGACCCGTAGACTTCTGATGTTGAAATGTGGATCAGCTTTTTCAGCTTGCCGTTCCGTTTGAGTACCGCGTTGCAGATGGTCTGCGTGCCCAGCACATCGGTTTCGTAGAAAATCTTGTTATCGAAAATCGACCTGGCCACATGGGTCTCGGCGGCAAAATGAACGATGTAATCGGCCCTTTCCACCAGCGCATTAACGATTTCGGCATTCCGAACATCCCCATACCAGAATTCAAACCGCGAGTCATTGCGGATCAGCATGCTGAGGTTGTCGGGATTCCCCGCGTACGTCAGGGCATCCAGTACGAGAAATCGGTAGTCCGGATACTTCTTGAACATGTGGCTTACAAAGTTGCTGCCGATAAATCCGGCGCCGCCAGTGACGAGGATCGTTTGCATGATGATGTCTCCGGTTGACTCGATAGCACGGCCAAACTCTCGGGGCCGCAATTAAACAATAAATCGATGATGGAAAGATGAGGAACAAAGGCACCGTGAAGTTGATTATACACGGGATGATGATACCGGTGGAAACGAACGTCTATGCCTTGCTCTTCGAACGGCTGCGTATCCAGATAACGCTCCGCTGCGTCGCCCGTCATGTATGCATCGGCTCCCAGCTCACGGCAAATACGGATCAGCCGTGTTGTCTGATTTCCCCGGCTCTTCAACGAGGAGGAATAGACCAACCGGGCATCGATGCCCAGCACATCCTTCACGTATTCGATAAGCTCCATATCGAGATGCAAAAGGTGCGTGTGGTTTTTAGTTAGAATCGTTCTGAGGTCGTCATAGAACCGATGGAAATAGGGTGCCGGGCTGTAGGCATTCTGTATGGATTCCAGATGCTTGTGAACCCAGTTTCTCTCCGTCACGATGCATGCCTCATCGATACGCTGATAACGCCGGCCCTTGGACAAGACGGGCACGGAAAGCCATTGCACGCCATGAGCCGTCTTGATCCGATTCCGGGAGCGCCAATCCCGTTTCGTGTACTGCACGTCGTCGTAGATCACAAAAATATCCGCCCAGTGCATCTGGTCAAAGAATCCCAGCCAGGGCAGATATCCCGGTTGCAGGATCACACACTTCATGGCATTTCATCCCCCATGACATCCGTCAATTCCAACGCCGGACAGGTGGTCATTCCACGATAATCCGCCTCTTTGACGAACGGGTGTCTTTTTTCATCGACCGTGACACGTCCCTCTTCATACCAGCGAATCATCTGCACGAGCTGCGGCCAGCCTGACTCGAAGAGCCGTCGTCCGTACGCGGCCGTATCGTCCCGGGGTGCGATGGGAACCACACTCTGGGAGAGAATCGGCCCTCCATCCGTGCTCTCGTCCACCCAGTGAAGCGTCACGCCCCCGAATCGAACCCCCCGTTGGATAGCTTTTTTCACCCCCCCGAATCCCGGGAAAGCCGGCAACAGGGAGAGGTGAACGTTGATCATCCGGTTTTCGTACTGCCGAAGGATACTCCCGGTCAGGAGACTGTCGAAGGTCAGGACGACCAGATCGACGTCATGGCTGCGCAGTACTTCCAGGACGGCATCAGAAAACGCCTCTCGGGTCTCGTATGCCTTTCGTTCGACCATCACTCGAGGGATTTGAAATTCTTTGGCCACCTCCTGCGATCCGCACACCCGGTCTGCGATGCACACAACGATGTCCGAGATCAACCAGCCTTGGCGGCAGGCCTCACAGGTTTTTCTGAAAAGCCCGCCGTTGCCAGAGCACAGGAACCCGATTCGCCGGGGGACACTGTTTTTAGACTTTGTAAACATAGACCGTGTACTCGTACAACGGATAATCGTGCCGAATCACCACATGCCTGTCCAAACGGCTCAGACAAAAATCGAGCATGCGGGAAGGCGACGCATAGAACAAATGCGATTCCTCGTAGTCGACATGCGACGTGAGCATGTTGAACGCAATGCCCTTTCCGGCCAGCTGGAACATCCTCACGACCATGGCCTCCACAAACGATTGCCATACTCGGTCCGGTGTGTCGGATTTCACATAGAACAGACCCGAGGCCATCAGATAATCGGCATTCATCCAGTCGGGAGTGGGGTCGGTAAGGATGTCTGCCGTGTAGATTTCACGCCCCGGCAACCTTTCCCTGGCTCGCTCCACCATGGTGGCCGAAATATCCGTTCCCATATAATCGACGTCGATTCCCTGTTTCAGGAGATAATCCGCCAGATGACCCAGTCCGCATCCCACATCGTGGATGCGGGTACCTTTCAGGTCTCCGATTTCCGTCAATATCTTAAAGCGCAGATTCTGGGACGCTTCGCCGTTCCAATCGACACCGCGAGGCGTGCAGCCAAATTGCTGCAGTGTCTCCTCGTAGTACTCGCGACTTTTTTCTACCAATACATCAAACGACATACGCGTCTTCTCTCAGCATCGGCATCCCATGCACCACCCGTTCTTCCTTGCCCATCCAGTCTGTGCAGGGCTTGCAGATGTCCGGAATGTTATTCCAGTCCCTTTCTATATGGGCACGGGCATAGTCGTGGATCATATCATGCCAACTCTGCCTCATGGGTCTGTCATAAATATGGGCAAAGACCGTGTCACCGTCCCAATCGTTCACACAGAAAGGAATATCCCCATTCCAGTATATTCCCAGGGTATCGACAATCCACGGACAGGGATAACGTGCCAGTCTCGCACCCGTCAGGGCGGAACCGCCCATCCGGTCGATCCAGGATAGCTCGTGCTTGATGAACGTCCGCACACGGCGCCCCTTCCAGTATTCGACAAAGGCGTCCTTCTCATGACGATTGGCCTCCATCTCGATCATCTGTAGGGTGACCTGAAGATGGGGAGGACGAATCCGGAGCAGATGCTCGATGTTGGCCATGAGCTTCTTAAAATCCCCGCCGATACGAATTTTCCGGTATGTATCCTCACTGAATGCATCCATGCCGATGTAGATTTCCCTCAGACCCGCATCGATGAGGCGCTGGGCCATCTCACCATCCAGCAAATTCCCGTTCGTGTTGATGATATTGTTCTTAATTCCCAATGAGCTTCCGTATTCGACAAACTCGGGCAGTCGGTGGCGGAGAAGCAGGGGCTCCCCTAAAAAACAGTACCAGACGCGTATACGCTCTCCGTCCCATGCCGCGATCTGCCGGAGTATATTCCGGACCATGTCCGGTTCCATATTTCCCATCTTCCGTTTCATCGTATTCCGGCCGCACATGGCGCACCGCAGCTGACAGTGAGCCGTGGTCTCGATGACCACATTGGCAGGATAGGATAAATCGATCTCACGCATGTCAATCCCTCATCGCAGAGAATACGTTAACCGCCGGTGGACGGAACATACAATTTCTCGTCAAAATCCGATACCTCAATCCCGATCTCATCGAAAACACGATTGTCCAGCATGTATCTGTAAAATCCCGACTTCTCGCCGTTCTGCATCCTGATTTCCTGCTCAAACCAACGCTTGTTCACCAACTGGGGAACCTCCTCTCCCCTGGCCAGGGCCGCGTACATGCGAACGTATTCGGGGATTCCCTTGGTTCGATACTCCGTATGGGAGATGGCCCAGGATCGGGCCCTTCCCCGGAATTCGGACATTTCCGAACTATCCTTGAGTTCCACACACCTGCGAATCTGATCCTTAAAATTCTGTTTCGTGATCTTGATCACCGGAGGATAATCCCGAATTCGATCCCACAAAGCGTTCTGGTAGGTTAAGACCGGTATGTTCCAGCCCATCATCTCCAGGCCGAACGTGCTGAACGTTCCGTTCCCCACCTGGTCGATGGCAAAATCGGCGTTGGCATAGATCTCCTTGGCCTTCTCCGGTTCGACCCCGGATACATACAGGATCTCGATGGGCATGCCCTCGCTCTTGCATGCCTCCAGCAACCGGACAATCATACCGGAACCCTTCTTCCAGCTCACCGTGGGCGCATGGAGTATATACGTCTTTTCCGGGTTCTTCCGAAAACCGCTCTTGTTCTGATAGTGCCTTTTCCTGTCCAGGCTCCATTCCTTAAAATCGGCGATGCCCGAGACAAACACACCCCTGGGAATACAGACGGGACCGATCATGACATCCGCGTACTGGTGGATGATTTTATGGATTCTGTACAACTCCGCATTCAAAAAATAGGGCTTGGGCGGATGATGCCCGAGGAATCTAGCCTGATTGTAGAAATACCATTCCGGGCTCCGCATATCGATGCCCCAGAATGAAAACAGAATCTTTTTCCCCTTTTTCTTCAGTATCTCCAGGTCCCGGAAATCCGAATACAAAGAACGGTTGAAATGAAAATGAAAGATGTCGTACGTCTCGATGGCTTCCTCTGCAAAACGACCCAACACCTTCCGGGCTTCACCCTCGGCCAGCTCGTTCAATTTTAAATCGACATCGCATCGATACTTCAGCCAGCTGCTGTAATAGTTCACGCTCGTGGCGTCCAGGCCCAATGCCCTCAAAAAACGAGCCGTGCATCCCATATTGCCCGCGATTTCAAAAGGACAATGGAGAATCTTCAAACCGTCGAGCACACGTAGATCCTCGCCGTCGGTATGGGACCATAGAAGAGAGTCGTCGATGACCCCTGGAGTCCGGTCCTCTTCCGGCAAAGAGGGGGTTTTGTTATCCTTACCGCGGACACGTTCCAGCAGTCCTTTTGCTCGAATATGCTCCGGCTGCACAGCTATACATCTCTCCAACGATGTAAGGGCGCTTCCTCTGTTATCACGCCGGATCTGGATTCTGGCCAGATTGTAAAGAGGATCGGCGTATTCCGAATCCATCTCGATGGCTTTTCTCAGATGGGATTCCGAGGCATCGTATTCATGTTTCTTGTAAAAAAGGACACCGATATTGTTATAAAGGGAAGCATCGCTGGGGGACAATCGGAGGGCTTCGGTAAAGCAACCGATGGCCTCATCCATATCATCACGATTTATGGCTTGCTGCGCCTGCCGGAGAAATCCTTGGTAGGTTTGTTCTATGGTGGTGTTCTCATGGGGTTTCTTCCCTGACATGATCGTTTCCTTCCCTGGACATCCATTCCCCGCTTAAACTTAATCGTCGATCTGGAGACTCACCCGATAATCCTCGCCCTTGGATGAAAGCGCTGTCTCTGCTGTTTCCGCTCCGTCTATGTCCATGGCTTTTACTTTCTCTCGGTAAACGGCCGCTTCTTTATCCTCTCCACGCCGATGATGATATGCTTCCACGAAGGCACATGCTTTGGTGAAAGCTTCACGGCGGACCTCGTCGTATGCAGAAATCTCATCCTCCACCATATCCAACCAGTGGCGATACATCAGGTTTGCTGAGTCGGCATTTTTCATGTATTCGTATACCCGACCCAACTGGAGCACGGCTTCGGAAAAAGACTGATCCAGTTTATACGCCTTGGCAAAAAACGGTTCGGCCTGTTTGAGCAAACCCAACGCCATACAACAGTCGGCCAGATGATAGAATCCCTCCGCGTTGTCCTCGTCGAGCTGAACTACCTTATTGAACTGGGCTAGAGCCGACTCAAACTTGCCCTGCTCTTTGAGAACGAGCCCCAGGGAAAAATACAGGGGAACCTCTTGAGGATGGGAAACCAAACTGAGTCGCAAAACATCCTCTGCACGGGGATATTCTCCCTTCTCGATATACAGGCCGGCCAGTTGGATTGCCCCTTCCAGGGAATCGGGTTTCAGACGAAGCGCTTCCCCCAGAAAAACCAGCGCATCGTCTTCCCTTCCCAAATACTGCGCGCAGGCGCCCATCATCGCATAGGCATCTGCATTTTTAGGTTCTCTCGTAACGACTTCTTTATAGAAAGAAAGGGCCTTGTCGAACTCACTTTGTGCCTGATAAGCGTATCCCAGGTTATAATACGCCTCAACAGAATCGCGGTCTTTCTCCAAACATCGGAGTAGGTAGCCCTCTGCCTCGGAAAACTCGCCTCTTCCCAGGAGAATACAACCGATATCGCAGTATCCCTCGGCAAACTCCGGATTCAATTCCACGGCTTTGTGCAAATGGGCCAGAGCCTCATCGTATTTTTCTTCGTCCATCAAACGTTCGGCCGAGGTTTTCTCCCCTTGGAAAGCATCCTTCGCTTTTCGATCATACGGCATCGAATAATCCTTTCAGATTGACGAGTTTCTGAGCATTCTTCAGGGAAGCTCTGGAAGCGGCCAACCGGTTCTCAGCAGCGATCCGTTCGTAAACCTCCTCCCGATGAACCGTCACACTCTTCGGCGCCAGAATACCCATCTTCACGTTCTGTCCCTTGACGGACAGAACGGTGAGACGAATATCATCGCCCACATGAATACTCTCTCCAACTCTTCGTGTAAGAACCAGCACTGTATAACATCCAAGAATTTAAATTACGATTTTAGCACTCGATGCCGCAGAGGATAATGACTATCGGTAAGAATGACTTGCTTGGCCCGATTCTGCCCCCGGGAAATCACTATCGGTGCCCTCAAGTTCACTGTAACCGACTCAACAGTACGTCCCATCGTGACGATGGCCAGTATCTCATCTTCAGGCTCAGTGCTGTCGATTTTTGGATTATAATCGGGATGAACGATCCTGGGATCGACCACAGGGAATATCAGCTCCGGGTCTTCAAGACAGATGAGCCAACGGAACGGAAGATATTCCTTAACCTCCCAAACCAGGTATCGATGTGTTTGATCATACCCGTAGAGTCCCTCGGGGAAGAACAGAATGTCTTTGGCTTCGACATCGATTTTACCGAACGGGCACTCGATGACTTGTTTACTCTCGATCTCTTCCACTTGCTCTTCTGTCCGAAGCATGCAGGAACTCCCTCTATTGCAGATAATCTAAAAGACTCGTTTGCATCAGATCGGCCGCCGTGCTCAGAGTAGCTTGATACGCGAGCTGTTCTTTTTGAAATTCAATGATAAGGCTGGCAATGTCCGCATCCTCAATACTGGAGATTACCCTCTCTAAATTAATCTGGTTCATGGCAAGCTTTTCTTTCTGCAGTTCGATCCTTCCGATTTTGCTGCCGACTTCCCCCATCACTCTTGTGACCGCATCGATATTTTCCTCAATATATTCTCTACTTTCTCGAATTCCTGCCTCATCGTTTCTCTCCAGGGCCGTAATCACTTGCCGAACCACATCCAACATATCGTTGGTTTCCGAAAACACCGAATCGGCCGCTATGTTGATCTGAATCGAAACGCCCTCATCGATTTTCCTCATCAGAGCACCATCGACACCCTCGGGATTCAGTGTGGGGATAACCGCCCTTTCTGTCTCATACGAGATGAGATAATCGGTGGCATCGGCCATGCTGCCAGAGGCCAGCACGGTAATCGTTCCGTTCTCATAGTCGATGGAATAATCCACGTCTTCCGTATACTGGGTTAAACCGTCGACTGACGTCACGACAACACTTCCCGTGGACAGGCCCGCATTCTGAAGCTCAACGGCCTCATCGTGGATAGCGGTAAAGGTTTCATCCTCCACGTCGTTGGATAATGTATAGGGAGGTGTATCGTTGTTGGTTCCTCCGAATAAGTATACGTCACCGGATTTTTGATTGAGCCTCTGGACGAGGTCTTCCAAAAATTCGTGCATCTGGCCTGCCAGGATTTTTCGTTCCGCGTCGCTCAACGTATCATTACTCGCTTGGAGCATAACGTTGTTGATATCGGAAATCACATCCAAAATGCCGTCCAGCGTGGATTCTGTATCGATGAGCCACTGGGATGCGTCATCGACGTTTTTTTCGTATCTCTCGTAACGGCTTAAATAGGCCTTTAAGTTCATGAGCCGCGAGGTGCCGCCGGGATCGTCCGAGGGCCTCTGGATTCGCTTCGAACTCGTTAACTGAGTCTGGGCCTTTACCATCCTCTCAACAGTCCGATTCATATCACTGAAAAAAGAGGATGTCTTCATGTATTCCGAAATACGCATAGCTTACACCAAATCTAGGATGGTTTGCATCATTTCATCCACCGTCGTTATCAACCGTGCAGCCGCCTCGTAGGCGTGTTGATACTTGATCAGATTGGTCATCTCTTCATCCAGCGAAACCCCTGATATCGAGCTCTGCTGATTCTGCAGCTGCTGAACCATCAGCTCCTGGTTCTCTCTCATGAACGTAGCTTCTTGGGAACGCACTCCCAGGTTGCCCATCATGGCTGCAAAAAATTCATCGGCTGTGATGGTATCCCCAGACAGGATTCTGGCTTCTCTCAAGTCAAAGATGTCCGAGGCAATGCTTCCATCTCCCGGGGCACCATCCGCAGAGGCGGCGATCATGGACGCATCGGAAAGGACATTAACGTCCAGTGCTATGTTCCGAGCACCCGTTGTGTTGCTATCAAAAAAATCGATGCCTGTGGAGCCGTTCAGGCCGAATCCCGTCTGATGGAGCGCGTTTACACGTTCCACCAATGTGCTCGCCAGCTCATCCAGCTGGTCAAACTGTTCGACAATTACCTCGTCCCGCATCTCGATGATACCCTGCAGGCGTCCATTCACCAGGGATATGGGACTTTGGTCTACCGACCATGTGGGATCCGACACGGCGATATAATTAATGCCCCGCTCACGTGTTTCCAATTCGTTCACCATGTTTCTTTCCAGAAGAACCTGTCCAGACAACGTAATCGTCACCATGCCATCATCCCTCTCGGTCGTCCTCACACCCACGAGTTCACTCAGTTTCTCCAGGAGCAGATCTCTTCGATCCCGATAGTCGTTGGCCACAATGCCTTGGCTTTCCGAGTAGGTGATCTTTTCATTCAAGTCACCGATCTGATGGAGAATTGTATTGACCTCCTCGAGTCCCAATTGGACTTCGTTGTTCAGGTTGGCCTGCAAATCGGTAAGCCGCTCATGGAGGTGGTTGAATGTGTTGACGAGATGAATGCCCACCTGTTGTACCCATTGTCTGGCTGACGCGCTCTGCGGATTGTTGGCCAACTCTCCCCAACTATCCCAAAAATCGTTCATCACGGCTGCCAACCCGGAGTCCGACGGTTCGTTGAAGACATCCTCGATCTCCAACATAATCCGCTCTCTGTATTCCCATCGACCCAGGTCCTGCTTCTCGGACCGAATCTCCGCATCGACAAATCCATCCCGGATACGGCCGATGCTCTGGATGGAAACCCCTGTCCCGATGAATCCCCATTTCGTCAATTCGGGTGTGCTGGATTGCAGCGTCAATCGCTGCCTGGAGTATCCCGGCGTATTCACGTTGGCTATGTTATGGCCTGTGACGTTGAGTCCCGTCTGCTGCGCCGCCAGAGCGCGACGCGCAATATCCATGATTTTTCCTGCCGAAGACATCTATTGTTCCTTATCCTTGCCTGTTGGGAATCACCCAACTCCACTGTAAAAAGAATTCTCCCGCATCGTGACCTTACCCGTTCTGCCGTAGGCAATGTCTCCTCCCGAACTACCCACCAGTATGCGCAGGCAATTGTCGACAAACTGAAGGGAGTGTTCCAGCAAGTATTTATTCCGCTTATTCGTACTTTGTATTTTCTTTGCCAAAACCTGGAGCATCTGCTTCAATTCCTCGAGACGTTGTGCATATCGCTGCTCCACCAGGGGCAGAACGTCGGATAAAGAAAGCCCTTCATCGACATCCAAGCATCGAGAAAGATCCTGCGATTTTCCCTGACGTTCTCTCTCCAATTTCTTCGTTTCTGCGACAATGGCCTCCACATCCTCGTTGGATTGTGCCACGGAGAGGGCATCTCCCCGGAGTATCAAAGCCTGTTGGTCGAGCAATGCATCGTAGAGCGATTGAAAAGCGCTGACCTCCCGTTCCACGATATCCACTAAATGGCGGACAATGCGACTGATCTCATCATTACTATTATCGGTACTTTTTGCTATTTCAATAGTCATAAAATGGTGTTCCTATTCTAAATCCTAAACCAGACGCGAATTCATGTCAGGAAATGCCGCTTTGTACTCGGAGAAGGTTTGCATCACGCGACGGACGTATTCGATAGTCTCTTTATACGGCGGTATGCCGCCATGTCTTTCCACAGCACCGGGCCCGGCGTTGTAAGCAGCCAAAGCCAGCCTCAAATCACCGTCGAACCGGTCCAGCATCTGCCTGAGGTACTGCGTTCCTCCGCGTACGTTTTCTTCGGGATCATAACTGTTGCTCACGCCCAAATCCCGCGCCGTTCCATCCATCAACTGCATCAAACCCTTGGCCCCCTTGGAAGAGACCGTCTGGGGATTTCCGCTGGATTCACGGTATATCACGGCATAAATCAGAGCCGGGTCCACGTTGTATGTCCTACTGGCCTTCATGATGGGTTGATGAAAATTCTGGATCCTTTCAAAGGCCGGCCCCAGGGCCTCGGAAATCCCTTGAGCAGGCGGTTGGAATTTATCTAACTCATTGAGGTGGCCATACCGGGCAAAACTCTGATACAACAGCCCTGCCAGACCTATCCCCCCGTCGTACGATACTTCTCGGGCGACCTCGGATTCGAAAAGATCCCTGAATAGGTCTCCTCCCATGCTCTTTCCCCAAATGCCCGACTCTTCTTCGTTTGCCGTCCGCATCGTCTTGAAGAGATGCGCGATAAAAATGGCCTCAAAATCCTGACAGGCTTTCTTTAACTTGGCGTCTTTATCCAAACCGGGTGTGATCTCCCCGGACCGGTCCATGCCCTCATCCTTTTTTTGCGGATGAGGAAGCAGGCTGTTCAGGTTGTGTCCAAATCTCACCGCGTCCATGAAAGCATTCCGATTACATGATGACCAATTCCGCCTGAAGTGCGCCGGCTTCCTTCAATGCCTGGAAGATGGATATGATCTCCCGGGGTGACACCTTCAGGGCGTTCAACGCGTCGGCCAAGTCGCTCACACTGGCCGGTTCTTCCAATACCATAACCGCACCCTGCTCGCCTCCTCCTTCAGTTACAGTGGTCATCGTCTGGGGAACGACCACCGTCTCACCCTGGGAAAAGGGTGTGGGTTGCGAGATCACGGGTACGGCACTGATCTTCACAGTCAAATCTCCCTGACTCACAGCTGCAGATGAAAGCCTGACGTTTCCCCCCACGACCACCGTGCCCGTCCTCTCGTTAATGACCACACGGGCTACCTGATCGGGCACGACTTCCACGGATTCCAGCATGGCAATCATACGCACCATCTGTCCTGAATCGCGGTACTCCGCTGGGATGTTCACGGAGATGGTGGATGCATCTACGGGAGAAGCAATCGTGTTTCCAAACGTCTGGTCCACGGCCTGGGCAATGCGGTCTGCCGTCGTAAAATCGGGTTCCCGGAGAAGGAGCTCGATCTGACCATTGGCCCCCAGGTTGACTGGCATCTCCCTTTCCACCAGGGCACCGTTGGGAACCCTGCCCACCAGGGCATAATTCTTACGGTACCGTTCGCCTCCCATGGTCTCGATATTCACGCCCCCGATGGATATACTGCCCTGGGCATGGGCATATACTTGACCGTCCTTTCCTACCAGAGGCGTGAGGAGCAGAGTACCGCCCTCAAGGCTGGAGGCATCTCCCATGGAAGAAACAACCACATCGACGTTGCCTCCCACCTTGGCAAACGGAGAGAGTGTGGCTGTGATCATCACACCGGCCACATTCCGCGTGCTCATACGCTCATCGGTGACCGAGATGCCGAATTGATACAGCATGTTCCGGATGGATTGCTGCGTGAACAGGGAACGCCTTCCGTCTCCCGTGCCATCGAGTCCGACGACAAGGCTGTACCCCACCAGTTGAACCGGAGACACGCCTCGTATGGAGGCGATGTCCTTGATGCGAACTTCTGCTAGACCGCACAGACTTTGGGTCAAAAAATACGCGGCCACAATCCACAGTCGTAAACCTTGTTTTTTCAAACCATTCATATTAAAAAATCCAGTTTAAGATTTTGGTCAGGAATCCGGGGCGCTGTCCCGTATTCACGACTCCTTTACCCTTGTAAGTGATCTGGGCGTCGGCGATCTGATACGAATACACCATATTATCCCAGGAGATATCCTTGGATCGCACGGTTCCTGTAATGGTCGTGAGTTCCTTCTCGCCATTGACCTCCACGACGCGGCTGCCCTCGATGACCAAGTTTCCGTTGGCATTAATCTCTTTGATATTGGCCGTTATTTTGGTGCGAATCCTTCCCTGCCGACTCACCGACGCATCGCCACGGAAGCCGTTGTTGAGCTTACCCCGGAGCCCGTACATGGGTGAATACGCCTGGGTCTTGGACCCTCCGGTGGCCAGGAAACCGTGGTCGCTCTCTTTGTTCGTTGAGGTACTGGCTTCGCTGGAAGCCGAGGAGTATTCCACCACGAGAATCGTAATCACGTCTCCGACCTGTCGGGCTCGGCGGTCGGCAAACATCGAGGTAGCCATGTTCTGTGCTGCTGAAATTCCGACCATGCCGAGTATCGCGATAACGGACCAACTCTTCTTTATCTTCATAAAATACCTCTCACATTTCTACGACAACTTCATTTCGATTCACGACTCGGCCGATAATCTCACTCCGATTCTTCGGGTTTCGCACTCGAATCCGATCCCCCAGCCAGCCGTCTTTCCTGGCAAATCCCATAGCCGTCACTCGGAGGTTCCCGTAAACCAGAATCAACTGTACACGGTCCCCCTGACGAATCAGAGGCGGGGATTCTACCATATCCGCTGTCACGATCCGCCCCTTGCCAATCACCCGTTTCGTCCGACTCTCCACCAGGTCCTCCTTACCCTTGAAGGGAGATCCGTTTAGCTTGGTAACATCCCGCATCTCCTTCCGAACATCATCCCGACTGATGATGTGATGACGATTTAACAGCGACCGGGTCACATAGACGTGGTCGAACAGACGAATCGTAGCCGTTGCGTACGTCGTGACATACTGATCTCCTCTGATTCGGATGCAAACAGGAATCACCACCCTGCCGGCCAAGTCTTCCTTTCCTTTTCGCCAATCCACCCGAATGTTAACCACATCCCCTTTATCGATCCCCCCGCCTATCGACGTCGGAACCTGAACTCTCAAATCGATGGAGTCGGCACTGACATGATCCATCAGAAACCGATAGACCCGTTCCCGAATTTCCAGAGGAAGCGATCCCCGGATGTCTGCGGCCATTCCTGAACAGCAGTGCCAGAATAAACCAAATCCTAAGAAAAGAAAAAACCGACGAAACATGTTCTTCATCATCCTTTCAAGCGGTTCGTCAGGGCCATCATGTCATCGGCCGTTTTGATGACCTTGGAATTGATCTCGTAGGCTCTCTGGGCCACTATCATGTTGACCATCTCCTCCACCACGTCGACGTTGGAGGTTTCCAGGTACATCTGTTCCACGCTGCCGAATCCCTCCGTGGCCGGATTCCCGAACGTGTACTCTCCTGAAGCCGGTGTCCGCTGGTAGAGGTTATGCCCGATATTCTTCAATCCCGCCGGGTTGATGAACTTGACCAGTTCCATCTGCCCGATCTCCTGAGGTTCGGTCACGCCGGATATATAGGCCGACATCAGGCCGTCCCGACTGATGACAATGCCCACCGTATCCAGGGGAATCGTGATCTCCGGCTCCAGAATAAAACCGTCGGAATTGACGATTTTTCCGTCCTCAGAGATTTTGAACGAGCCGTCCCTCGTGTACGCTTCGGTTCCGTCGGGTATCCGGATCTGGAAAAATCCATCGCCCTGAATGGCCATGTCCAGAGGGTTCCCTGTTTCCACGATCTCGCCTTGGGAGTACAGTTTCGTCGTAGCCACCGGTCTCGTTCCACATCCCACCTGGAGCTCCGTGGGGGCTTCCGTTTGTCCCAGTGTCTCCGATCCCGCTGGACGGACCGTCTGATACAGCAGGTCCTGAAACTCGATCCGGCTCTTTTTGTAACCCGGCGTGTTCACATTGGCCAGGTTGTTGGCGATGTTGTCCACGTTGAGCTGTTGAGCCGTCATACCGCTGGACGCCGTATGCATGATGCGATTCATAACCTATATCCTCCAAACTCGTACTTAGTACACTTTGCCGATATCGTTGGCTGCCTTACCGAGAATATCATCCTCCGTGTTGAGTACTTTTTGATCGGCCTCGAAGTACCGGAACACGGTCAGCATGGCCACCATTTCCTCGATGGCGTTTACGTTCGATTCCTCCAAAAAGCCCTGCTTCATACGGACGTTTTCCACCTCGACTTCGGGTGTGCTTTCGTCTTCCAGTACAAACAGGCTGTTCCCCTGCTTCCGCAGTGGATACGGTTTGTCGAACGTCACGACCCGCAGTCGGTCCACCCGCACGCGATTGACAAACACATCGCCCTGCTCGTTCACCGAGACCTCTCCCCGCGCTTCAATGGGGCCGTTCTCGCCCATCACCTGGGCATTATCCACGAGCATCAACCGCCCCTCTGGATCCAGCCGAAAACTGCCGTTCCGCGTGTAGCGAATACCTTCCGGCGTCTGAATCGTGAAAAAACCTTCACTTATCAGGGCCATGTCCAGAGGATTCCCCGTTTCCTTGATGGGCCCCTGATCGAAAACCGTGATCTCTTCCGTTTCCGTATCGCTCGCTATCGTGGCGTCGGTCAGCACATCCAGGAATACTCTGTCCCGCTTGAATCCGGCCGTATTCACGTTGGCCAGATTATTGGCGATGACCTCCTGTTCGGCGATACGCCGGCTCATGTCCTCAGCAGCCAGTTGAATATCTTCAATCATGGTACTCTCCGCATTTGTCCCCTCGACAAAAGGCAAACGATATGCCAGTAGCCGTAAAAATATCAAGATAATAAAATATGTTCAATATATTGATTATCATAGAATTATCGAATTCCATATCCCAAGCCCGTAATTTCAAATCTTTATGCATGGGGAATGTTTACCAGCTATCTGGGGAATAACTACCTAAATAGAAAAAATGAAAAACACAGGTACGAAACCCTCCTGTTTCTAACATCGAATCCGGCATACTTAAACGTCATTGGTAAAGACGTCATGTCCGATTTAGTAAGAACGAGATTGTGCTCCTATGATGGCGCACAGCCCAAGACATGCTTTCCATCTCTCCGTGTCCATTCAACCTTCCGAGCGTCTCCGAATATCTTCCATACTATATAAATGTGACCTGACATCGTCTTCTTCCACCGTCGGTTTTTTTAATTCCAGGAACTCTCTACAACCACGCCCGTCTTTTATCTCAGAGATCCTCATACGGTCACATCGATCACCTGACCCGGCCCGTCGTCACTCACAGGATCGGATGAAATTGGCTTTAATGCGACTGCCTTTTCCAGAGTCTCGTCCTCGGTCTCTTCTTGGGCTTCCTTCTCAAACGTATCCTCTTGCTTCTTCTGTTCTTCCTCCGATTCCTTCTTTTGAAGACGCGCGAAGGGACTCTCCTGATCGTTGGACTCACTCAGTCGACGACTTTGCCTTACCTTTTCCATGGGCCTGGCCGGCATATTCAGATACGGCTGTTCAATAGACTCCGGCATCCACATGTCCCCCTTACTGATTCAGTGTTTTTTCAACGGCATTTCTCAGTTTTATGATGGCCTGAGTATGTATCTGTGATACCCTGGATTCCGATACTTTAAGAACAACGCCTATCTCCTTCATCGTCATTTCTTCGTAATAGTACAGGGCGATGGTCAACCGTTCCTCTTTGGGAAGGTTTTGTATGGCCTTGAGCATGGCACTCTTGAGTTCCTGATTCTCCGTCGGCAATTCTGGAGAGTCCTGAAACGCTCCGAAGGACTGGGCCTTCTTCTGCATCTCAAACTCTCCCTGGCCGTTCAACGATGTCGATAACGAAAAAAAGCGAATGGGACTGAGACGCTTCAACAGATCGCGGTACGATTCGATGTTCATGCCCAGCTTTTTGGCGATCTCCACCTCCGTGGGACTACGCTTCAACTGCCCCTCGAGATCTTGAATGGCCTTCTGGAGTTGCCTCATTTTCAAGCGTACCGACCGGGGAATCAGATCGTACGACCGGAGTTCGTCCAGGATAGCTCCCCGAATCCGCGTGTATGCGAAGGTTTCGAACTTCACCTGTCTGTCGGGTTCAAACCGTTCGATGGCATCGATGAGTCCCAGTGCACCCGCACCCATCAGGTCTCCCCTGGACACATGGGCTGGCAGATGCGAGAACAGACTGTCGGTAATATATTTTACCAACGACATGTAATGAAGCACCAGCTTTTCCTTCAGGTGATCACTCTTGATTTCACAGAACCTCTTCCAGAGGTCTTCGATTTTCTCGGTCTTAACCGCCGTGTACGTCGCTTCCATCACTGAGCTGGTTTCTCCTCATCTGACTGGGTAGATGTGCTCTCATCGTTCTCATTTGAATGGGGATTCGGGAATGTCGTGACGGCCGGTTTCCTGGGTGAAAGATAGCTCACAAAAAAAACAACCGCCCCCATCAAGCCCACGATATAGGATAAAACAAACACCACGAGTCCCCTCCAAAGGGCCGGTCCCATCCGGACACCCAAGAACGTACAGGCGCAAATGACGACGGAGGCCAGGGATAGCGAAACGATAAAGAGAAGGGTCTTCATGATGTCATCCTCTGTGCAATGTGATGAATACACTTCGAAGCCTTGCTGTTGGGAAATAAACTGATAAAGGGATTCTGTTTTTGAACAGCCTGTCGCACATGCTTATCCTCCACCAGGTAGCCCAGAAAATCCGTATCCGTCTGCAGAAAATGTTGAATCACCAGACAGAACCGTTCGAACACTTCTTCGGCTTCATCCTCCGACTTGACGAGGTTGATGAGTGTTTTAAATCGAATCCCTCGCTTCATACCGAAAAGAATCTTCACCAGGGCATACGCATCGCTAACGGCCGTCGGTTCGGGTGTTGTGATGACGATCACCTCATCGGCCCGGATAGCAAAATCCGCTACGGTTTCGGAGAGGCCTGCCGAAGTATCGACAAGAATAAAATCATCGCTGTAACAAAGGTTGTAGATTTCTTGGAAAAAGTGCTGTTTGACGCCTTCTTCCAGGCCCGCCAGAACATTCATCCCGGAACCGGCCGATACGATTTTTACGCCCGTGGGATGGTTGAACGTAAGCTCGGAAATTGGCTTGTCACCAAAAACCACATCAGCCAGCGTATGATCGGATGCATTCCCCATCAGGACGTTCAGATTGGCCAGATGGGCATCGGCATCGAAAAGGGTTACAGACTTGCCCATCTGGGCCAGGGCAATGGACAAATTCAGGGCGATGTTCGACTTGCCGACACCTCCCTTTCCGCTGGTAATCGTGATAATGCGGCCCCGTCGGCCCGTTTCGGCTTCGGCCATCCGTCGGACACCGGTCAATTGGTCTTGCATATCCATATCACGCAGCCCTCATTATCATTCGTGCCAATTGTTCTGAATTTGCCAGTTCGATGTCATCAGGAATCATCTGTCCGTTGGTGACGTACGAAATGGGACTCTCCGTTTCGGCCGCGACGTTCAGGATACAACCCGGAGCAATCGTCTCATCTATCTTACTGATGACAATATGATCGATGGGCAAAATACTGAACCGTCGTACAGCCTCTAAAATGTCCCGGTTCTTTATATTAGCCGGCAAGACCAGATGAATCTCATCGGGTGTGGACGATTTCATGAATGCCTTCAGTTCGTCCAGATGCTTCTCATCCCTGGGACTCCTGCCTGCCGTGTCGATAAAAACCAAGTCTTTATCCTGGTGCGCCGCCAGGGAAGCCTTCAGCTCATCCGGGGAATACACCGCACTCAAGGGGAGATGCGCAATGCCGGCAAACGTGTTTAAGTGTTCGATGGCCGACATCCGATACGTATCGGCCGAGATCAGAGACACCTTTTTGTTAAACATGAATTTGCTGTTGGCGGCCAACTTAGCCAGGGTCGTGGTCTTTCCAACACCTGTCGGCCCTACAAGAGCAATGATTTTAGGCCGTCCCTTCCTGCACGATATCGGACCCGATGTCTTGATCATCCGGGACATTTCCTGAACAAGACGCTCCCGAATGATCTGTTTTTGATGATAGCTCTCCAGGGGAACCGAAGACGTGGCCTTTTCGATGAGCTGCCTGGCCACGTGCTTTTCTACACCAATCTCCATCAGTCCCATCATCTCCTGGGCCAGGGGCGTCGGCATGTCGGCGAATTCTCTGATGGAAAGTTCATGGATGGGGCCCATCTGATCGGACATGGCCTTCACCGTGGCCTGCAATTGCCTGATTTCGGCCTTCAAGGTATCGATGTTTTCTTTTCGATTCAACGCATCGAGATTCTTGGCGATCAAACTGAGTTGTGCACTTGTTTTCGATGCCTGGGACTGTTGATTCGTTAACGATTTTTTTAATTTCTTGGCCCCTGGTTTTCTCATCCGGGACGATCTTTTATTCGTAGCGACAGTTGCTTTATTCTTCATCGATTTTCCGGAGAGGGCAGACAAGAACGATTGGTACGCATCAGCACTCTGGTTAAAAGACGGCTGCTCGCTGGCGGATCGGGCATTCAAAGCCTGTGCGAAAAGGGAGTTCGTCTGTGGTTGAGCAGGCATTCCCGTTGCATTCTGATACGACTGATTCAGGAATCTCTCTGCATAGTACCCGGGATGCGGCGATTTTCGGGGTGTCGGCCCGTTAAAACCCGTGGAAGGCACATCGACGGCTGCGACGACTTCCACGATATCTTTTTTCATCAGATCAAAAACGCCCGACCGTGGTAGCACCTCCGACTTGAGGATGACAGCCTCGTCGCCGAGTTCCCGTTTCACAGCGGCCAGAGCTTCTTGCATCGAAGAAGCACGGAATCGTTTAACCTGCATCGCTAAACCTCACACTACCTATAGATTCTATCTGTACCCGCGAGGGCAATTCCCCGAATGACAAAACCGTCAGGTTGGGGAACACCGACTCCATCAGCTTGCGGAAGTACAGCCGCACGCCTGGCGGAGTAACAACAATGGGTTGACTTCCTTCTTTGACGAGTTTTTCGATTTCTGAAGCCAGTCCCGTGTAGAGCTGCTGCACGATCTCTGGGGGTAAGACCGGCTTTTCCAGGCCCTGCACCCCACCGGCTTTATGGAGTTCTTGAATCGCCTTTGTGAATATCTGCTCGACGGCAGGATCCAGGGTGATGGCCCGAATCGTACCCGTATCCGTCAGGTACGGCTGGACAATGGTTTCGGACAAAGACTGCCGTGTGTATTCTGTTAAAATATCGGCGTCCTTGGTAACAGAGGCATAATCGGCCAACGTTTCCAGGATCGTGGTTAAATTACGGATCGAGACTTTCTCCTTGAGTAGATTCTGCAGGACCTTCTCCACGGCTCCCAGGGGAAGGAGATTGGGGACGAGGTCTTCTACAAGAGCCGGTTGCTGCTTCTTCAGATTATCCAACAGGTTTTGAACCTCTTGCCGCCCCAGAATCTGGTAAGCGTTGGATTTCAACACTTCCAGCAGATGCGTCGTAAGAACGGCAACGGCCTCGACCACCGTGTATCCCAAACGTTCGGCCTTTTCCCTCTCACTCTCGGCAATCCAGGTAGCGGGCAGACCGAAGGCCGGTTCAATCACCCGCGAACCCTCTAACTGCTCCTCCGCCATGCCCGGATTCAAAGCCAGATATCGCCCCAGCATCAGTTCGCCCCTGGCCGTATCCACGCCTTTGATCATGATGACGTATTCGTTGGGTTTTAGCTGAATGTTGTCCCGAATACGAATCGGCGGTATAACGATCCCTATTTCAGAGGCGCATTGCTTACGAAGCTGTGTGATGCGGACCAGCAGGTCGCCGCCCTGTTCCGTATCTACCAGGGGAATCAGACCGTATCCAATCTCCAATTCTAGGGGATCCACCCTCAGATAATCCTCGATCTCCTCCACGGGTTTCTCCACGGGTGCTTCTTCGACCTCTTCCGGCTCTTTCTGGGTATTCTTGACAGCATAGCCAATGGCGCCCGTGATGGTGCCCAGGATGAGAAAGGGAAGCAGCGGCAGACCGGGCGTGATGCCCAGTGCCAACAGCACACCGCTGGCCAGGTAGATGGCCCGGGGTGTCGAGAATATCTGCCCTGTCAGGTCTTGACCCAGGTGCGAATCCGTGGCCGTGCGCGTGACCACGAGACCGGCTGTTGTTGAAATGATCAGAGCGGGTATTTGAGACACCAGTCCGTCGCCGACAGTAAGTCGCGTGTACGTTCTTACGGCTTCTCCCACGGGCATGCCGTGCTGCGCAACACCGATGATGAGCCCGCCGATGATGTTCAACATCGTGATGATCAAACCTGCAATCGCGTCACCGCGGACGAATTTGCTGGCACCATCCATGGAACCGTAGAAATCGGCCTCCTGGGTAATCTGTAGCCGGCGTCGCCGTGCCTCATTCTCGTCGATGAGTCCTGCATTCAAGTCGGCATCGATGCTCATCTGTTTTCCGGGCATGGAATCCAGGGTGAATCGTGCGGCCACTTCGGCCACGCGTCCAGCACCCTTAGTGATAACCACAAAATTGATGATAACCAGGATGAGAAAAATAACGAGTCCGACGATGTAATTTCCCTTCACGACAAAATCACCGAAGGCCGTGATAATCTTGCCCGCATAAGCCTGTCCCAGAATCAGTCGGGTCGAGGCTACGTTCAGGGAGAGTCGAAACAGGGTAACGATGAGCAGAAGTCCTGGGAATACCGAGAACTGAAGGGGCTGCTGAATGTACATCGACACCATTAGGATAAGCATGGCGATGGCGAAATTCAGTGCCAGAAGCAGATCCATCATAGCCGTGGGCAGAGGAAAAATCATCACGATAAGGATCATCACCACGCCCAGAGCCAGGAGGATATCACTGTTTCCCAAGAGTCTATTTGTGTTCGTTGATGCCATAATAATAAGATATTCCTGCTAATAAGAACTTTTCTTCTTCAACCGATACACATAGGCCAGGATCTCGGCCACGGCCTTGTACAGCTCGAATGGAATCTGCGCGCCGATCTCCACCGTACGGTAGAGGAGTCGGGCGAGTGTTTTGTTCTCCACGATGGGTACATCATGAGCCTGGGCGATTTCTTTGATCTTTTCCGCTATCAGTCTGGCTCCTTTAGCTACTACGATGGGAGCAGCCATCTTGCTCGAGTCGTATTTGATGGCTACCGCCAGATGAACCGGGTTGGTTACCACGACATCGGCCGTGGGAACATCGGTCAGCATGCGCTGTCTGGCACGCTCGCGTTGAATGCTCCGAATGCGGGATTTAATCAGGGGATCCCCCTCGGTGCGCTTATACTCTTCTTTCACCTCCTGCTTGGTCATTCGAAGCTTCTTCTCGAACTCGAACTTCTGGTACGCATAATCCAAAACGGCCATGATCAACAGCGCCAGGCTGGCCCTTAGCATGAGTTTGAAACCCGTATTCCCCAAGAAAGCCATAATCTGAGGAACATCTTGATCCATCAGATAGGGAACCGTATTCAGTTCTCCCCTCAGCGTGGAGTATCCAATAACGCCGACGATGAGCAGCTTGATGAGCCCCTTGACCATTTCTACCACCGACCTAATGGAAAACATACGTTTGAATCCTTTGGCCGGGCTTATCTTGCTGAACTTGGGCTTAATCGGCTCACCTGCAAACACGAATCCGCCCTGGGCGAGACTGGCGCTGACACCGGCCACCATGATCATCAGGATGATGGGGCCCAGCATTAATCCCATAAGCTGGATACCAGACATCGCCATCCCGGGAAGCGTCTCTGTCGTGAGTTCGATGACAGAGAGCCTCGACAGAATCCATCGCGCCGTGTTCTTCAAATGGTTCATCAGGGTGCCGCCAAAAAGACGCAGAGCAATAACGGCGGCCAGTAGCACGAAAGCCGAATTGACCTCCATACTCCTGGCCACATTACCCTTCTCCCTCGCCTCCCGTCTGCGTCGGGGAGTCGCTGGCTCTGTTTTCTCCTGATACGACTGCTCTGGCATCTCTTCTCCCAGAGATTAAAACAGGTGGATGAGGCCCACAAAATCGCGCTGAAAATGCGTCCAGATACTTCGAAACACATGCATAAAAAGGGTCATGGTCACGGCCAGTGCCAAAAATCCTACCATCAATCTGAGCGGTAGTCCGATGATGAAGACATTCATCTGAGGTACCGTCCTGGCGATAATTCCCAGGGCCACGTTCGTCAAGAGCAAGGCGACAATCACCGGCGCCCCAATCTTGACAGCGGATAGGAACATGGTAGAGGCCATTTGAACCACTTGACTATTCACTCCTTCACCTAGAACCGTATGAGCTACCGGAATCCCCTGATAGCTCTGGAATAGTCCCTTCAGTAAAAAATGATGCCCGTCCAGAGTCAGGTAAAGTAGAGTCACAAATAATACCTGAAATTCGGCGACGATTGAAATTTGAGACTGGAATCCAGGGTCGACGACCCGGGCCACGCCGAATCCTATCTGTACGCCCACAACCTCCCCTGCCATCTGTACACTGGCTATGATGAACTTGGTCGTGAATCCCAACACCAGACCAATGACCACTTCTTTGGCCACCAGAAGGACAAAGGAAATCGTCTCTTTTGGCAGATTCCATTCCATTCCTTTCATCATAGAAAACAGTAAGATACTGACAAACGCCGCCAGACCGATCTTTGCCGGTGGAGGAACCGAGCGGTCCCCCATGGCGGGCAGCATCAGGGTGAAAGCGGAAACGCGGCCGAAAATGACGGTAAACAGTCCGATATATTCCCATATCCCTTCCAAAAGGTCCCCTTATGGCTTTCTTCACTTCACGATGGCCGGAAGCATGCTGTACAGTCGTACGGTAAAACCCAGCAGCGTTCTCAGCATCCACGGCATGAAAATAATGAGTGCAAACACGACCGCTAAAATCTTTGGTACAAACGTGAGTGTCATCTCGTGTATCTGCGTTACAGCCTGAAAGATGCCGATGGCTAAACCAACGATTAGGCCTGCGAGAAGCAAGGGAGCGGCCACCAGGATAACCGTATAAAGCGCCTGGTAGCCCATCTGCACCACAAAATCCGTTGTCATGATTGTCTATCCTCTTAATGAAAACCGGCAACAATAGAGCCCACGATAAGGTACCATCCGTCCACCAGGACAAACAGAATAAGCTTGAACGGCAGGGAAATCATCATGGGCGGCAGCATCATCATGCCCATCGATAGGAGTACGCTTGCAATGACCATGTCGAGAACAAGCAGTGGTATGTACAATAAAAACCCAATCTGAAAGGCTATACGAAATTCGCTGATGATAAAAGCCGGAATGATAATATGCGTTGGTAAATCGGTGCTGGATTCGGGTTTTTCCATCTTGGCCAGATTGACGAAAAGAGCCAGGTCTTTTTCCCGTGTTTGACGAAGCATGAAATCCCGGATCGGCTCGACGGCCCTTTTGTAGGCCTCGGTCTGGTTCATCGTCCCTTTCAAATACGGCTGGAGCGCTTCGTCGTTGATCTTCTTGCCGACGGGAGCCATGATGAAGATCGTCAGAAAAAGGGACAGGCCGATGACCACCTGGGTGGGTGGTGATTGTTGTGTTCCCAGTCCATGCCGGAGGAACGAGAACACGATGACAATACGGGTAAACGATGTCATCATCACAACGATAGCCGGCACCAGGGACAAGACCGTCAGCAGGAGGAGAATCTGGAGCGTGACAGCGACATCACCAGGCTTCTGGGCTCCTTCCACCCCGATGGTGATCCTGGGGATGGGCGGAGTCTGGGCCAAAAGTGTGGTTGTTGAGCCGAAAAACAGCAGGATGATGGCAACAATCAACAAGCATTTAATTTTACCATGTCTCTTAGCCATCGTCCCCCCGTTTTTTGGTGAATGTATCTAAAAATTCCCGAAATCGGTTGCCCAAAACCTGGGACTGTCCCCCGCCGGGAGCATAGGATGCATCCGTTTGGGACCCCTTTTCCAGCTCCGTCAGCATGGAAATAGACGCATCCGTGACTCCCAACAGCAACCAGCGCTCGGAAACCTCCACCAGGTAGATACCCTTTTTCGGTCCCAGCATCGTAGAGCCGATGACACGGATAGCTAGATTTCCGTTCTTTTTCCGGTTGACGAAGCGTTTTAATCCGTACATGCCGAAAACCGTCATTCCCACCACGACAAGAAGGGAAACGACGGTTTTCAATAAAAGAGGTCCAAAACTTGTCTGGGGCAGGCCCGGTTCGTTGGAATCGACCTGGACATCCTTTTCATCTCCAACCGTTGGCGGCCGATTTTGGGCGATGAGGACGACACCTGCGATCAACGACACGCAGACGAGTAAAACGATAAATCGCCCCACCCGCTGTTTACAAAACATGGACTTCATTCCTCTTCCTCTTCTCAAAATGACGCTACTGAAGGTTCATCAAGCGTTCGTTGGGCCCGATCAACGCCAAGATTCTAACCCCAAAGTTCTGATCGACGACAACGACCTCCCCTTCAGCAAACTTTTTATTGTTCACGTAAATATCCACCGGTTCACCAGAAAACTTGTTCAACTCAACCACAGCGCCGGGCCCCAGCTCCAGAATGTCCTTGACCATCATGTTCACCCGTCCCAACTCCACGGCGACAGGCAACTGAAGGTCTACGAGCATTCCGATGTTCCCTTGAGCCTGAATGCCGCCACCGTTGGGATTCATAGGGGAAAATTGCGTCGACTGAACCTTCACTTTCGTCTGATCGGCCGGTTGGTCCGTAGCCATCTCTGGGGCTTTGTCTTCCGGGACTTTGTCTTCTGGCGCTTTGTCTTCCGGAGCCTTGACTTCAGGAACCTTGTCTTCAGAAGCCTTGTCTTCAGAAGCCTTGTCTTCCGGGGCCTTTTCTTCAGTAGCTTTGTCTTCAGGAGCCTTGGCGGTTGCATCGTTGACGTCACTGGATGGTTGAGGTGTCTCCTCCGGCGGGGTACCAACGTCTTTTTCTTCCGTATTTTCAGTATCGCTCACGTCATTCCTCCCATTGAATTGACCGACAACGAGCTCTATTTTCATCGCTTCTCTGGCATACAGGCAAACGATATGCCATGAACCGATGAATTATTGAACATTGTAAACTTAGTTAAATTTATTATAAACAGGATAATAGAGAATCAGATAAAACCGTGATTTCTGTATGGCGACCCACCATAGGTAAAGATTACCGATTACCTGGGGAATATCTACCTAAGGCGCTTCGTCAGGCTGAAGAACGCTTCTTTAAAGGCATACTATCGTCCTCGGTGAGGACATCATCGATACGAAGGGCCATTCTCTTGCCCGATTTGCCCACGAGTCCGATGAATCGAGGCTTTTCTCCTATGACGACTTTCAGAGGTTTATCGATCTTTGAGTCGAGGACGAGTACATCATCCACACCCAAGTCCAGCAGCTCCTGGATCGAGATCGTTGTCTGCCCCAGACATACCTGAAGCATCACCTCCGAATGTTTCAACGAATATTCTGCCTTGAATCGGTCCTCTTCCGTCTTCTGCATCAGGGAAAGGCCCAGCCAATTATCGGCCGCCAGTTTCTGGATAATGGGATCGAGAACATAATAGGGGAAACAGATGTTCATGGGAAACGTGGTATTGCGTACGCTGATTTCTAAGAACATCACAACAGCCGTTTCACTGGCCGGTGCCACCTGCGCAAACTGAGGATTCTGCTCGAACGTGACCAACTGTGTTTTAATGGGCGTGGCCTTGGCCCATGCGTCATCGTAAATATTCAGAATTTTTTCGATGATCTTACCCGCAGCATTCTGCTCGATCATCGAGAGGGGTCTCGTCTCTCCGGATTGTTTGCCCTCGCCGCCGAAGAGCCTTTCGATGGTCAGGAGCATCAGATCGGGGCTGATCTCGATGACACCCTTGCCTTCGTAGTTCTCCAGCTTATAAATCCAGATACAACCCGGATTCGACATGGCCATGGTAAATTCGAGAAACGTCACCTGGTCAATAGAAAGCAGATTTACATCGACGATGGTGC